>NZ_CP133779.1:1528899-1834679 GCF_034347425.1 Undibacterium sp. CCC3.4 | reverse complement strand
GGGGTCTCCTGTTGGGTAATGAACATGTTTATTTTTTTCCAAGCTTACCTCAAGTATGATCAGAATTATATCGATAAATGGGGCAGGACTTTATTAGTTGCAATAATGCAACATATTTAGTCGGCAATTTCCAGCTTTACATGGTGTATTGTGGAGACAAGAAGCTGTCGCAAAAGCGTGGCGGGCACGTTTCCATACCGAGAACACAGCACACCGCGTCGTTTTTCACACTGGAAATGCCATTATTTTTGGCATTTCCAGTTAACCACGAACGCCGCTGGATTCCTGCCAAAAGCTCGCAGGAATGACGTTCGGGATTTCAAACCCTGGTCAGATTTTTGATGATGGTCGGCAACTTGCCCATACCGCTTACTTTGGCTTATAAATCCCAGCGCCAACTGTATATTGGCCACTCGCCAAGCGGACATAGGAGGTTTTTTCTTCCAGCGCCTTGGTGACAGGATTGACCCAGACATAATCGACCCAGCCGGATTTTTTCGATTGCGCGACGTCGCGCATTTCCTGCGAAAATCTTTTCCCGTTTGCGTCCTTCAACAGCGACATGTCTTTGCCATTCATTCTAGGTGTGGTGGCGTGGCAGACCATCATCACTTGCGCATCCTGAACAAACACATACAGATCCCCCAGAATATAGCCCCCCTTAGTATCAGCGAAGTCTTTACAGGCTTCTTCCACCCCTTTTTTCTCTATATTTGCCACAGCCTTGTCGACGAGCGTAATCGCATCGAACTTGTTGGCGGTCTGCGCATGCACCGATAGCGTAGGGGCAAGCAGCAGGCAAGTGATGCCGAGGATGGCGTAGCGTTTCATGGGGTCTCCTTTTTGGGTAGTCAACGTATTTTTTTTCAAGCTTACCTCAAGTGAGATTGGAATTACATCGGCGCATGCGGGGTAATAATCCATTAGTTACCTTTGTACAACATGGTAAGCATCACAGCCCTTGTGCGCGGGGAAGTAGGAAATTCTTCCCGTTGGACGGGAACTTTCTCCAGCGCAAAATTTGTTATACTAGGCCGATCCTTTGGGGAGTAGCCTGCTTCCGTCCCCCGGAAGCGCCCGCATCAACATACTCGGTGATTGTTCCATGCCGTGGTGCGGGCAGCCGTGAGTTTGGCGAGACCATCGGCATGTCAACGCGTCCAGTCGGGCCGCGTGGCATGCCTTTGCTCCTGCCCGACCGGAAAGATCCTCATGAATTTAGCCGCTACTGCTGTACTCTCACTCGCTATGTCGACCGATGCCTTTGCTGCTGCGCTAGGAAAAGGCGCGACACTACACAAACCACATTGGCGCGAAGCATTACGAACCGGTGCTATTTTTGGAATAATCGAAGCGATAACACCGATCATCGGCTGGGCTTCAGGCCAAGTGGCGGCACCGTATGTGTCTGCGTGGGATCACTGGATTGCCTTCACTCTGTTGAGCGTTCTGGGTTTGCGAATGATGCAGGCCGGATTTGCAGAACCAGAAGCCGATGTAAATAAGCCTGGCAGCCATTCTTTTTGGGTCTTGGCCCTCACCGGATTTGCCACCAGTATCGATGCCATGGTGGTCGGCGTGGGACTGGCGATGATGGGTGCAGATATTCTCGTCACCGCAGCTGCCATTGGCCTCTCTACCTTTATCATGGTGACCATCGGCGTAATGCTTGGAAGGGTATTGGGCGTCATTGCCGGCAGGCGTGCTGAAGTGCTGGGTGGAATGCTCTTGGTCGGAATTGGATGCCTCATCCTCTACGAGCACATCGGCAAAGTAGCCTAACGCGCTCCGGAATCCGCGCAAAGCAGTGCGGATTAAATCCGCGCCTCCCTAGTGTATGTAATTCGCCCTAAGATTTGCATTTAGTACAGGCCAATACGAAGTAAGCTGTTATATTGAGTCATGCCAAAGCAAGGCATTCCTACCGCCACATCCGAGTCCTGAGAAGGACTGCTTATCACCGATTCCCAACAGGTAATCGCGCATCTGAACCACGCTTCCAATACCTTAAGTGCATGCCGAACAGGCAAGCCATTTCTTGTATTTCCCTTTGTCTCAATTTGAATCAATATTGATTTTTCATCAAAAATCTGACTAGGGTTTGAAACCCCGGCCTTCAGAGGCTGTCGCAAAAGCCTGATGGACGTTTTTTACACCTGAAACACCGCATACCTCGTCATTCCCGCATGCTTTTGGCGGGAACCCAGCGTCGTTTTTTACATTGAAAATGCCACAATTTCTGGCATTTTCAGTTAAGCACGAACGCCGCTGGGTTCCTGCCAAAAGCGCGCAGGAATGACGTGGCCACCAGTTAGGGTAATGATACCGACTCAATACCCTTTTGCGACAGCCTCTTCAGGCCGGTGAGCGACGAAGGAGCGCCGCGATGGGAGGGGATGCAAACTGTAGTGGTCAAGTTATTTCGGACACATCAATAGGTTTTTTTTCTGCCATTTCTTTTTCGTAAATCATGGGCCCCATCTGTCAGACTACTTGTCGTGTAACTTTTTAAATTGAACCGATCTCATTGAAGTCTGTTTGTTTGTGTTTTTCGCATTATCTATCCAGCTTTTTCCGGCGTAGGCAGTCGGGTTTTATGGGTGGAGCGCAGCGGAACCCATTCCCTCAAGACGTTAAGGTTTGCTTTTTGATTTTGAAGTTATACGGCTAAAATGACCGGCGATCTTCAATCTGGTTGTTACCTCTCTTTTTAACTTATTGAGCGAGGCAACAATGGCAACCTATTCCGCTGCATTTATTGAGCAGGCATTACAGAAGGCCTATTCCCGTGGCGACCGAACAATCATGTCAGTGGCCACTGATTTAAATTTGAATCACCACACGTTGAGATATTGGATGAAAAAGAAGTCAGCACTGGCGGGCAGTCCGGCGTCAGAAAAAGAAAAACGACCGAGCGACTGGACGGTAGAAGAACAACTGCAGGCACTGCATGAGAGCCATGCGTTAGCGGGAGAGCAGCTTCAGGCATGGTGCCGTGAACGTGGTTTATTCCCGCATAATTTAACCAGTTGGAAATCTGCTTTTTGCGCCAGCGGTAAAGAGGCCGCACCCAAAGCTGGTGAAGTTAAATCGCTGAAAGATGAAAACGTCAAACTCAAGCGTGAGCTGGCCCGGAAAGACAAAGCTCTGGCGGAGGCGGCAGCACTGCTGGTTCTGCAAAAAAGTTCCGTGCGCTTTGGGAGGACGAGGAGTAATGACCCCAATCCCGGAGCGCAATAACGTATTGACACTGGTAGCTGAAGCGGTGGTTTCAGGCGCACGTCAGGAACGTGCCTGCGACGTAATTGATTTAAGCGAGCGTACGCTGCAGCGCTGGAAAATTGATCAGGTGACTGAGCAAGCAGACCGGCGAACAGGGCGTGTGCAGGTACCTCAGAATCAGCTTAGTTCAGAGGAACGACAACAGGTTCTGGCCATTGCCAACTCGCCGGAATACGGCCATCTGCCGCCAAGCCAGATCGTTCCGCGATTGGCTGATGATGGAATTTATGTCGCATCGGAGTCAACGTTCTATCGCTTACTCAAGGCTAAAAATATGCTTGTGCACCGTGGCGAAGAAAAGCCAAGGCAACCCCGCAACAAACCACGTGCTTTAAAGGCAACCGGGCCCAACCAATTGTACTGTTGGGACATCACCTATTTGCCGACAGAGATCAGAGGCATCTATTTTTATCTCTATATGTTCATCGATGTATTTAGTCGCAAAGTGGTCGGCTGGCAGGTATTTGAAACCGAAAGCAGCGCGCTGGCCAGCGAGGTGATGAAGGACATTTGTGTGCGAGAAAAAATCGCACAAAATCAGGTCGTTCTTCATTCGGATAACGGCAGTCCGATGAAGGGCTCCACGATGCTGGCCATGCTGCAGGTGCTGGGCGTCATGCCGTCATTCAGTCGTCCTGCCGTGAGTAATGACAACCCGTTCGCCGAAAGCTTTTTTAAAACATTGAAGTACTGCCCAGTATATCCACGTCGCCCATTTAAGGATCTCCTGGCAGCCAGGAATTGGGTTACTACATTCATGCATTGGTATAACGAAGAACACCGGCACAGTGCCATTCAGTTTGTAACGCCAGCTGAACGCCATGCCGGTCTGGATGTGGAATTATTGATTCGACGTGAGCAATTGTATGCGGCGGCAAAAGCAAGGAACTCGAATCGCTGGAGCGGTGCTACTCGTAACTGGGACCGCGCCAACGTTGTTGACTTAAATCCAGACAAAACTAACAAGGAAGCATTAAATCATGAGGACGTATATCAAGAACTGAAACTGGCGGCATAAAAATTTACTTTTAGGCGACAACTAGCTTGAAAAACTCCGTGGGCGGCAAATTGCCCAGCGTTGAATGCAATCGTAAGCAGTTATAAAAGCCTACGATGTATTCAATGATGTCTTTTGTGGCTTCCATTTGATTCGCGTAATCGCGTTGCCAGACACGCTCCATCTTTAAATTTAAGAAGAAGCGTTCCATCGCCGCGTTATCCCAGCAGTTTCCTTTACGGCTCATACTGCAAACAAGGCCATGTTGTTTGAGTAAATGTTGGTATTCATGACTGGCATATTGACTGCCACGGTCGGAATGCAAAATTAAACCCGCTGCCGGCTTACGTGCCTCAACCGCCATCCGTAGCGCCCGACAAACCAATTCAGCTGGCATCGTTGGCCCCATTGCCCAGCCTATGATTTTTCGTGAGAATAACTCCATCACGACCGCCAAATACAACCAGCCAGTACGCGTACGGACATAGGTAATATCGGAAGTCCAGGCGCGATTGGGCTCTGCTGGGTTGAACTGTCTATTGAGAATATTGCTCGCTATTGGTAAATCATGTTTGCTATCTGTCGTGTTGATAAATTTTCTCTTCCAGACGGTTTTGATCTGGGCTTCACGCATTAAGCGCCGTACTTTGTAGCGGCCAATGACGATGTTCTTGGCGTGCAGTGCACTGACCAGGCGACGGCTGCCATAACTGCGGCCACTGGCAGCGAATTCCGCTTTCAGATGCACGCTGGTGACACATATTGCGGTCATTTTTGTCTTTGCTTTTGCTGCGTAGTAGCCAGACCGGCTCGCTCCCAAGAGACGACACAGTTGTGCTACCGTGGCCTTCGTTTGCCAATGATCGACTAACTCGTAGATCATTTCATTTCGCGTGCAAAGAAGGCCGATGCTTTTTTTAACAGGTCATTGTCCGAACGCAGTAGACGGTTTTCTTGTTCGAGTTGGCGAATCCGTTGCAGCTCGGCAGACAGTGGTTTCCCTATGCCAGCCTGGCCACCTTGTTCAGCGCGATATTGTTCAACCCAGCGCCGCACGGCGGTTTCTCCAATACCCATATCTTTCACGATTTTAGCAACCGCTACGCCTTGATCCAGCACCATCCGGGCCACTTCAAGTTTAAAAGTAGCTTCGTATTTTTTATTCCCAGTCATCTTTATTTTCCTCGTTTAGGTAATTATTCCTCCTATTGAGGTGTCCGTAAACATTAGACCATTACAAACCCCTTCCAGAGTCTTTTCCATCGTCGCTTGCGACGATCCATTAAGTTGTTCTTATTACTTGAGAGTATAAAACCCCGTTATGTTAGCCAACTTACCTGTCAGCACGCATGAATACCCTTTCCCATCCGGCTTGACCTTGGTATCGGTCACCGACCTTAAAGGCAGAATCACCTATTGCAATCAAGCATTTATCGAATTGAGCGGGTTTCAGGCCAGCGAATTATTAGGGCAGCCACATAATATGGTGCGGCACCCAGACATGCCGGAGGAAGCATTCAGGGATATGTGGGCAACTATTCAGGCTGGCTTGCCCTGGTCTGGCATGGTAAAAAATCGCCGCAAATCCGGCGATTTTTATTGGGTTCAGGCTAACGCGACACCTATGCTGGATGGAAACCGGATTACCGGTTTTCTTTCCGTTCGGTCGGAGCCAAGCAGGGCCGCAGTCCGCGAGGCTGAGCGCTTATATACCTTGATGAGGGGCGAAGCGAAACGCAAACAGCTCGTACATGTGTTACGGCATGGAAAAGTAGTCCGTAAGGATTTGTTGGGGCGCTTGCTAGGTATTTTTCAATTGGAAACAGCGGGCCAGTTGCTGTCAATACAATTGCTGTCGGCTGGCGCGGTGGCGGCTTTGTCGCTGCTGAACCTCCCCTATGCAGGCTATGGTTTGGTAGTACTCGGTATTGCGTCCATCGCCTATTTCGGTACCAGCCAAATTGCAGTCAAACCACTTCAACAATTGGTGTTGGACGCCAATCGCTTGGCTTCCGGTGATCTCGCACACGAAATTGCGACGGATGCGGCGGGAATGGCTGGCAGATTGCAGCAGGCCTTGAAGCAAATGTCGCTCAACCTAAGAACGGTGGTTCATGATGTGCGCACGGAAGTTACAAATTTAACCATAGGAATTCGCGAAGTAGCGGCGGGCAACGTCGATTTATCTGCCCGCACCGAGTCGCAAGCCAGCAGTCTGGAGCAAACGGCGGCCTCGATGGAGGAAATCACTTCGCATGTGCATCAAAGCAGTTCGGCGGCTAGCCGTGGCGCTGAGCTTGCCCATGCAGCCTCGAACGTCAGCAATGAAGGTAGCGCAGCGGTGAAATCGATCGCTGAAGCGATGGGGAGTATCAGTGCCTCGTCCAAGAAAATCAGTGAAATGAACACCCTGATTGAAGGGGTAGCTTTTCAAACGAATATATTGGCGCTCAACGCGGCCGTCGAAGCGGCACATGCTGGCGATCAAGGTCGCGGATTTGCGGTCGTGGCGGCTGAAGTCAGAGCTTTGGCAGCGCGCACTACCGATGCGGCCAAATCGATTCGGACCCTGATTATTGAAGCCGATAATCGTGTTACGCAAGGCGGCGTCCGAACCAGTGATGCGACGATACGGATGAATGATGTCATGGGATCAGTGCAGCAAGTCAGCACCGCGCTGGACGCGATCAGTTCCAGCGCGCTGGAAGAAAAACTCAGCATCTCGCAAATCAATGAAGCCGTCGCTCACATGGATATGCTCACCCAGCAAAATGCCGCCTTGGTTGAGCAACTGTCGGCCGCTGCGCAATCACTTCAATTTCAATCAGAATCGGTGAATAATTCCATGCGTCTGTTCCGCTTGGAGCAAGGAGAGATGAGCTTGTCCCAACTGGACGCCATTGATTTAAGACGCAATGCAAAACGTCTTGGATATGAATAACACTGCGCCTCGAAACGAATGCCAGTGAGGCGTTCGTGGTCAACTACACAAATTGATTTCCACCCTCTGTTGTGCGCGCTTCCACAAGATACCGGATTGCCTCCGGTATTTCCATAAATGGCTGGCTTTTTAAAAACTTCAGGTTTACCATCGCCATATGTGTGATCCGAAGAAATCTAAAAAAACTTCGCTTATTTCATCATTGTTAGCGTACACCCTGCGCTCTCAGTCCACTTTGTCTAAGTGCGAACCATCCGGTTCTTCCAGGTCTAGTTCCGCCCCCTCACTTCAGTGTTTCTTTGTCTTGCAAATAAAATATTTTGCGCGTGTCCTTGCGTGATTTTTACCATGCCATGTGATGTCGATCGCTACGACTTCAGACCAGATCATCTCGTTAACAGCTCAGCATTTTTTGGGACCGTATTATGAATTTCACTACAACAAATGGACTTTCCATCCAAGCCAAACTCCGACTCGGCTTTGGTTTGATTTTGGCGTTGCTGATCGTCGTCACGATTATCGGCATTGCCCAAGTCAATGCGATTTCCCGCGGACTCATTACGATCGGTGACGTCAATAGTGTCAAACAACGTTACGCTATCAATTTTCGTGGCAGCGTCCATGATCGTGCCATTGCCTTACGCGATGTGGTCTTGGTGGCGAGTGATGAAGAGTTGCGGACGGTGTTGCAGCGTATTGCCAGCCTGAGCGCCGATTACGAAAAATCGGCCGGGCCACTCGACACAATTTTCAGCAGTTCGAATGCCCCCAGTAATGATGAAAAGCAGATCTTGAGCAGTATTAAAGAAACCGAGTCGCGCACCATGCCATTGATCGCGAAGGTAATCTTGCTACGGCAATCGGGCGACACCGATCAAGCCAAGCAATTATTACTGAACGAAGCCAAACCTGCCTTTGTCGAATGGCTGGGGCGGATTAACAAGCTCATCGACTATGAAGAAAATTTGAACCATGTCGAATCGGCTGCGGCGCGCGCCAGCGCGAATGGTTTTCAAACCTTGATGCTGTCGATGTGTCTCGGTGCACTGTTAGTCGGCACCCTGGTGGCGACCTTCATTGCCCGTACCATTACTGCGGCCATGGGTGGTGAGCCGCGCGAAGCCAGTGCGGTGGCGCAAAATATTGCGGCCGGCGACTTGGCGGCGGAAATTCATAAGGCCGCCAATGACAATAGCAGTGTCTTGGCGGCGATGAGCGAAATGCGCACAAGTTTGGTGAATATCGTGAGCCAGGTGCGCAGTACCACCGATGCGATTTACAGCGGCTCGGCCGAAATCGCATTGGGTAATCAGGATCTATCTGCGCGCACCGAGCAACAGGCGCTGGTGTTGGAGAAAACCGCGGCGGCGATGACGGAATTGACGGCGACCGTGAAACAGAATGCCGGCAATGCCAGAGAAGCCAATCAGTTGGCGCAGTCGGCTTCGGATGTTGCCGTCAAGGGTGGGACGGTGGTAGCGCGGGTCGTCGACACGATGGAGTCGATCAACAGCTCAGCGAAAAAAATCGTTGATATTATTGGCGTGATTGATGGCATCGCCTTTCAAACCAATATTCTGGCCTTGAATGCGGCAGTGGAAGCGGCACGTGCCGGCGATCAGGGGCGCGGATTTGCGGTCGTGGCCAGCGAAGTGCGCAATTTGGCGCAACGCAGTGCCGCGGCAGCCAAAGAGATCAAGACCCTCATCGGTGATTCGGTAGAAAAATGTGCGATGGGCAGTCAGCTCGTTTCCGAAGCCGGCAGCACCATGGAAGAGATCGTCGGTAGTGTGAAGAAGGTGACCGACATCATGGGTGAAATCATGCTCGCCAGTGATGAGCAAAGTACCGGCATCGACGAGGTGCATCAAGCGATCAGTCAAATGGACCAAGTGACGCAGCAAAATGCCGCGATGGTTGAGGAAGCGGCTGGTTCGGCAGCGAGTCTGCAAATGCTGGCGACGACTTTATCTGAGCATGTTGCGATTTTTAAATTGCTACCGGCTGGCGAGACGAGTGTACGACCGGCAGCACGCCATAACCCAGGCCATGCCAAGGTCGCATTGAGACTGCGCTGAATGCGTTTCAATGTAGTCTTATAGCAGCTTGCCAGCGCTACAAGAACGCAAGCGCCAGCGTTTCCAAGTGGGTATAGATCACCACATCAATATCACCAAGAGCAAGGCGATGGGAGGGAAATAGCAAGCCCTTCCAGATGCGCTTCCAGCGTCGCTGGCGTCGGTCTATTTAGTTGTTCCATACGACGCTGAGGTTTTCCTCAGTACAGCATCGTATCTGATGCAAAAATTAAAATTAAAATTGCGTCAAAGCAAACAAAATGCTTTAATATCAAGAATATTGATTATTGTGTTTTTTATAGCGGGCGTGTTATTTTGGATCATCTACATCATTTGGTTTTACAGCTTTACCGAACCGCCCAATCTGCTGACATGGCCGAGTTTTCCGGGCTGGCGTTTAACTTGATCAAACAAGAGCTGCAATTTGATGCCAGCGGCTTTTGCGATTTCACGCAGGACTCAGCGGCAGGCGTGAAACTCATCGCGGCAGTCGCGCACAATATCGACACCGCAGAAAAGTTGAGCGCCCGCGCAGAATACATCCAAGGTGAGAGCATCAAGGATGGCGGTAAGCTGTCCAGCGACGATCCTGCGTTGACGCAAGCTCTGCATCAGCCGGGCAATGCCGTATTGTTGTCGCTCGATGACAAGGCCAAAGTTAAGCCGAACGTGTATGCCTATGGCAAAAAAACCGCGTGTCTGCAAACCTTGACCATGGCACTCCCCGTGCCACGGCAAAGCGGCTTCCAAACTCTATCTCTTTGGCGGAGTAAAAGTCAGGCCGAATTCGTCGAACAAGATCACCGTATCGCCAACCTGCTTTTGCCACATGTGTTTCAGGCATTTTCGATACATCGACAACTGTGTATCAGCAATCCCGATCCTTCCGGTTTGGTGGGTACAGCGATATGCAACTTGTCCGGTGTCTTGCATTTCATCGACCAAACCTCAGTGAGCTTGTTACAGCAGGATTTTCCTGACTGGGCGACGCCGTTTCTGCCGCCCAAGCTGTTGAGCCATTTACGTTTAAGCTCAGTGAAAATTTACATCAGCAACCACTTTACCGTGCGTAAACAAGTTAAAAACCATTTCTTGTTTCTCAGCTTCCAAAAAACCAGTAACTTGGAAAAATTGTCGCCGACCGAATTGCTGATTGCCGAAATGTTGGCAAATAATGACAATTACAAATCCATCGCCCAGCGCTTAGGCAGCCAGCCAAGTACGGTCAGGAATCAAGCCCACAGTATCTATGTGAAGTTCGGCATTTCGGGTAAGGCGGAACTGGCGAAAGTAATGCAACTTCGCTACGGCAGCTGAGTATGCGTATGCCATCAGCGCTCGCCGGAACATAAGGCGTCTGTCTTTTTTAGCATTCCATGGAACATCTGTTCTATGGAGTGTCTCTGCGCTCGCACATACAATTCATTTTTTACAATAAAAATGCTGAGCTTTACTGCCTACGCAGTAAGTTTCCATAGGGGAAGACATCGACCTGCCCGATTCGGTCAGGCCGTTTTCTTTCTATTCCATGCGATCTGTACAGACACACAAAAGGCGAATGATGAAACAACGAGGTCGTATTCTGCGGGATGCAAACAGTGGTTCAGGCTTAATCAGCTCTGAAGGCACGCAATATGAATTCAAACTCGAAGGAATATGGAAATCTGATGGCGCGCCAGTGATCGGCGCAATGGTTGAGTTTGAACTTGATGAAACCAAGGCCATCAGCAGTATTCACCTCATCAGTGATAATCAACTGGCGAAAGAACAAGCCGATAAGGCCTTGGCCTTAGCGAAAGAAAAAAGCGCTGCGGTTGTCGACCAAGCCATTGCGCGCATTGGCAAGCCGATCTTGATTGCGACCGGTTTGATCGGTATTTCCTGGTTTTTTCTCAATATTGTTACGGTTCAAATTTATCAAGGCTTGGTTGCCAACATTTCATTCTGGAAGATTCTCTCGGTGGTGGCCAGCTCGAGCGATGGCGTGCTTGGTGCCTTGCAAGGCGGAGCGAATGGCGGTGCTGGCATGTATGGTTTTCTCGCCATTCTTTCATTACTGGGACCGTTCTTTTCTCAGTTTTGGAAAGATCCGCGCGCGCACTTGGGTAATTGCTTGCCTTTGCTGATGATGCTGACAGTGGCGGTGCTACTGTATTCCGGCGTACAGGACGGTTTGAAAGCCAGCGCAGCGGCGGCCGGCAGCAACCCTATGCTCAACAACATGATCAGTCAGATGATGGCCAGTACCCTGCAAGCGATTCATATCGGCATGGGTGCCTATTTGGCGGTGCCGGCTTGTCTCTATTTAGCCTTTTTGGGTTTGAAAAAATTTCTCGTGGCCAAGGCCAGCGCCGAGTAAATCCGCGCCTCCTGATACTTGAGATCAAGCGTTTTAATTTTAATGAAAGCATGATGATGACAACTAAGAAAACTACACTGATCGCTATCTGCATGGCGCTTGTTGCCGGCATAGTTGGCTGCTCGAAAAATACTTCCGAGACAACGGCAGCGGCGGATAAAGCGGCACCGAGCTTGGCCGATGCGACCTCACCAAAAGGGGTACAGCAAGCCACAGTCAATGCTTTACCAAAAGGAAATCCTGCGACGGCTGCCGATCAGTACAGGGACCTCAATGAGAACAGTTTGATGTTTACCTATTGCGCGTTGTCGAGCTTGCCGGTCGATTACAGCCAGATTTTAGTCAATTATTCTCGCGATTATGTGACGACGTCGGATGAATTCAAAAAACATGATATCGAAACCGCGCTGAAACCGAAAATCGATCAAGAAATTGCGGCAGCTAAATCAGCACGCTATTTGAAAGTCAGCTGGGGACATTTCAAACTCGGCCAATATGATTTCCAAGCCAAGGGCTTTTCCACCGACTTGAATAATGACACGAGTTTCGGTTGGAATGGCTCGTATCGTATGAACTTCAGCAACGGCAATGACTTTAAACTTCTCAAAGTTGACGATGAAAGCAAATCGCGCGCCATCGAAGCGCTGCGCAGTAAGTATCAACAATTCACCTTGATCGCCTACGTCTTTGCGCAGGATGTCGACCTGAACCAGCATACTGTCAAAGCCCAGATCATGAAAATCTCTTTGCAAGATAGCCAAGGCAATGAATTGGCAGCACCTTAAGGCTAAGGAAACGCAGATTTAATCCGCGTCTCCCTGGATTTCAGCGCAGATACAGGTGGCCGTTGCCGAACAAGCCAATCAAGCCGATCACGATCAAATACAGCGCGATAAGGATATGTAATAATTTCGGCATGATCAGAATCAGAATGCCGGCAATCAGGGAAACCAAGGGTAGCAGTGACAAGTGGAGGTTCATAGGCTCGTTTCAAAAAGTAAGGAAGCGTGCCGCCAGCGATCGGTATGGCGGCGGCACGACTTTTTCTTTAACAAAAGTGCTCTGATCTTACCCTATCGAGTGTCTTCTTTGCAAAGGATGCGAGGCTACGCCAGTCAAGCGCGGCGGGTTGCCAGGAGGCGGAGCGATGCTGTTCAAAAAAGCGAGCAGCACCTCCCTGGCATCCCCTCTGACATCCTCGCTTGGCTGACCGTTTTCAGGCTGTGGCAAGTCGCTGGGTGCCTGATAGCAACGCGCGTCTGCCGGCCCGGAAAATTGCTGCGCATCGCTGTGCGTCGTGATGCTGCCGAGTGCGCTCAAACGTGGTGGAAAACCGCGCTTTGAACGGGGGAGTATGGCTGCGTACAGGGGCTCCGATTCTGAATCCGTGCCTGAATACGATTCCGATTCCGATTCCGATAAGGAATCGAGGTCCGTTACCGGGCTGCACGTAGCCAAGCGAAAACTTTCCGGCGGAATCTGTTCGTCTATGCTCGCATAGTTCGGCTCGCTGTCGATGAAATT
Source organism: Undibacterium sp. CCC3.4 (assembly GCF_034347425.1). Lineage (GTDB taxonomy): Bacteria > Pseudomonadota > Gammaproteobacteria > Burkholderiales > Burkholderiaceae_D > Undibacterium. The sequence continues at coordinate 1,821,498 of NZ_CP133779.1, read as the reverse complement.
CTCAGGAAGAATGAGGCGTTGACGTGCGCGAAAAATACACTGCTCGCTCAGATCTTCCAGGGTGCCGGTGGCCGTGATACCTTCCGGCACAGCCGAGTGCGGCGGCAAGCCACGTTTTGAGCGCGGCACCGCGACCGCATAAATCGGCTCCGGCTGCGGCTCCATCTCTTTCGCCTCTTCTACTTCGTCGACTTCCAACACCGTCGCAAGACTGCATACCCCAGACTCGGCGCGTGTAAGTGCACGTGCACGTGCTTGCGCCCGCACTTCGTCGATACTCGCATAGATCGGGGCGGCATCGTCAGCATTGTCGACATTTTCAACATGAAGCGCCGGTTCGTGCGTGTGACAAACGTATTGTACTTCCATCGTTTTTTCTGTGACGTGGATGGCCGGCTCTTGCGGGGGCCTGACGTTGTGCGGACCAACTTTCCGACACTTTAAAAAACCTGTATCCAGCTTTGCTGCCGGGTTGCCGGTGCTGGTAGTGCTGCCGGCTCGCGCCACGGACACATCGGCCGGTGCTGCCGAAGCGCATCTGAATAGACGTAAGAAAAAACGCACGAAGGATGAATGTTTTTTCGGTTCAGGTAATGGCCGTGTAACTTCGTAAAAGCCGCGATGGCGAAAAAAAAATAGTCTCATTTTATGTGCCTTTAAGAGTAGTCGGAAAAGGGGGAAACGACGTCGTGACAAGGACGGTAAGCAAGTGAGTAAAACGGCCTGTCATGACTGACTTCATCAAAAATCTGACTAGGGTTTGAAACCCCGGCCTTCAGGCCGGTGAGCGACGAAGGAGCGACCCGATGGGAGGGGATGCAAACCCCTTCCAGAGGCTTTTCCATCGTCGCTTGCGACGATCCATTTAGTTGTTCAGAATTGACCGGCACTGTGTTCGCCCTTCAATTGTAAGGAAGCCGATAGCCTGCAATTTGCATCAATCGCCCGTTTTCGGCATGCTTGTTAACAATGCTTCGTACCAAAAATTCTGACAGCGGCGATACCAGATCAGGTGCCGCATGTCTCTGGCTAGGTGTGATGGGAAGATGACGCTTGCATCGTCATCGCCGTCACTTGTTGCTCTACCGCGGCAAGCTTGTCACCACTAGGAACATGGGCCGTATGCTGAACCGCGAACGGTTCTGAAATACTCGAGGCGCGAGCCGGTTTCACATTTTGGCAGCCGCCCAAGCCGATCAGCCCGGAAAAAAAACCGCTGCTTTTCGACCGCTCTGCTCGGCTATGAGTACGGCTGGCAGCTTGCGGCAACTTGACTGATACTGCTTCCGCACTGAGCTCGGGAGGAATGGGGATGCTCAACTGGGGCGAGTTGGCAGTCAAAGTGAAATGGGAAAAATCAGTTGGCGCTGAAATGTCGACGCGGTTCTTGAGCAAGTGTTGATATTGCTCGTGTGTCAGCTTGCTGTTGGCACGAACAGCCGCCGGCTTTGCCACCTCAAACGGTACATTCGATGCCTGCTTGAGTGAACTCGCCGACGCGTTTGCACTGGGCTGGCGTACCAGCTCGGCACGTGCTGCTTGGACCGCAGTGAGGCTGGGATTGTGATATTGAGTGATAGGCATGGTGGGCTGCTCCATGTTGTTGGGAAGCGGATGATGACTAAAGTTTAGTAAACAAAATACTTCGGTGATTGCAGAAAATGCCCATTCTCTACTCACAGCAAGATCGTCAATTTAGCCGAGCAGCATAGGCCGCAATGATTCTTGCTACGCTGTCGTGCATTTCGCCTTTATAATTCGCGCTACCCCAGCCATTTTAAAATTAGCCAACCATGACCACCAAGATCGAAGCGATGCAACGCATAAATACCGCCAAGGGCAGCAAGCTGCTTCACGAAGGAAATACAATGTGGTCGAATTGCGGTCGGCATGGCACGGACGAAGGTTGGTGGCTCAATATTCCTTTAGCCAGGTTTCAAAATGATATTCATATCATTCTCAACCGCGACAGCAGCAAACTGTTTCTGCATTTGACCATCAAGGCGCGTGAAATTCTCAGTCCGGCCATGAAGTTTCGCTGCAAAGATCAAGCCGCCGAAATTTTTATTCCAGCTGCCAATATGAAACGCTTGGCCGACGCCTGTCCGGGCGGCAGCAAGCACAGTTTCAATCGCAATTTGCAAAACGAATACCGCTGCTGATGCTTATCAAACAGTGAAAAACAGGCGACCGGGAGCTCGCCTGTTTTTATTCCAGCAGAGCGTATCGAGTAGAGACGTTTGAAAGCCTGAACAATTTAAACTGAGGGTTCGGAAGCGGCAGCTTGCGGCTCGGGAATCGCTTCGATTCGCCCCAACACAAACACAAACGACACAATGCCAATAATGAGAATCACGCCAGCGACCAGAAAGGCGTTGCTGAAGGAATTGGTGGCACCGACGATGAAGCCGGTGACAATCGGGGCGGCAGCACCCATGAGGTTATTGACAAAGTTCATCATCCCGGCGATGGTACCGGCCCCACCTTTAGGTGCGATCAGTGACGGTAATGACCAACCGACCGGCGCGGCCGATGCCAGACCGCCGAGTGCGATCGAGATCCAGAAAATTGCCCAGACCGGATCGACTGTTTGGGTAGCACCGAAGACGGCCAAACCGAACAGCATGCCGACGACAAGCACAGTCTTGCGCACCGTCGATTCATCACGACCACGTGCAATCAAATGATCGATCAGCCAGCCGCCGACGAATAGATCGGTGATGGTAGCGAAGATCCAAGGGATGGCGGCGTACGCAGCCGATTTGAGTATGCTCATGTGCATGGTCTGAACCAAGTAACCGGGCAACCAAGTCAGGAACAAATAAAACGAATAGCCGTATGCGGCAAAGCCTATGGTCAAGCCCCACACTTTGCGCTGCCTCAGCAGATAGGCGAGCATGCCGATCGCACCGGCTTCGGCCGGCCCTTCCACGGCCGCACCGCCATCACGGATATACGCATATTCCTGCGGCGACAAATGGGGATCGGTGCTGGGGTCGCGATAGAGTATGAAGAAGGCGATGAAGTAGGCGAAGCTTAAGATCGCTGTCAAACCGAAGCCCCAGCGCCAGCCGAAGCTGACGACGGTCACGGCCACCAAGGGCACACCGATGACATTGGAGAATTTGGCGGCCGCATCAAAGATGGCGGTAGCCAGCCCGCGTTCGCGCCGCGGGAACCAGTAGCCGGTGGCTTTAGAGCTGACCGGGAAGGCCGGCGCTTCCGCCACGCCTAAGAGAATGCGGGCGATGAAAATACCGGCAAAGCCACTTGAAAACGCGGTGATGGTCGAAGCCACGCCCCATAGAAATGCGCCCCAGCGCCCCACTCGCATAGGACCGAAACGATCGATCACCATGCCGACCGGAATCTGCAGGACCGCATACGACCAGGCAAAGGCACTGAACAACAGGCCAAGCTCGACTGCGCTCAGTTGGAATAATTGTTGAATTTGTGGCGCAGCCACTGACAAGCCGATGCGATCGATGTAATTGATCAATATACCGATGCCGAGCAGTGCACCGATGCCCCAGCGTCGGCGCGGAATAGTTTGCCTTGGTATTTCCATGTTGGTCTCCTTCTGTTGTGGTGTTGTTGTTTTTTACTACGACTTGCACGTGCCATTGATGGCAGCGAGAATGCGACGCGTGATGCTGTCGGGAGTCGCGGCGATGCTGACAGTCAGACCGGCTTCATCGGCACCGAGTGGCTCAAGCGCTTGCAATTGACTGTCCAGCAGCGAGAGTGGCATGAAGTGGCCAGGCCGTGCTTGCAGGCGTGCCGCCAGCAGCGCCGCGCTGCCATCGAGATGAATGAAGCGTAGCTGTGCATCGCCTTGACGCAGCACATCGCGATAGCGACGCTTGAGCGCCGAACACGACAAGACCAGGCCTTCACCACTTTGCTCTGCAGCACGAATTTCGGCTTGCAAGCTCAGCAGCCAGCCGCTCCTGTCGTGGTCGGATAAGGGGATGCCGGCAGCCATGCGTGCGACATTAGCCGGTGGATGAAAGCTATCGCCCTCGGAAAAACGCCACCCGAGTTGATGCGCCAGGCGTGCGCCGATTTCACTTTTTCCGCAGGCACACACGCCCATCACGATCCAGCGTGCCGGCGACGATTGTTGTAAAGTTTGGTGGTTCACAGTCCGATTCCAAAATAGGATGTTAGATTTGGTAGCGCTATCATTATTTGGCGATTTTAACGCAGAAAGAATTTTTGTAAACGGAAACCTATGCTGCGACGCAATAATCAAAGCGATCGAGAAAGTGTTTGTATAGCGCTATCATTGCAGGTGAAATGAGTAGCCAGAACCGTCAGGCACTCTCGCGTGCCATCAGGGTAAAGCCGAGGTCGATATGAGTTTCGGTCGGCACCTCTTGGCGAATCGCACGACGTAGCAGTGTCGCCGCTTCAAAGCCGATGCGGTAACGCGGCGTGCTGATGGTGGTCAGCGAGGGATTCATCCACGCCGAGGCCGGCAAGTCATTGAAGCCGCAAATCGCCAACTGCTGCGGCACTGCGATGCCGCGCCGCTGGCACTGGTAAATTGCACCTTGAGCAAGATCGTCGTTACAGCAAAAAATAGCCGTACAATCAGGTGCCACGGCCAACATACGACCGAGCAACTCGGCACCTAAGGCGATGGTTGAAGGATCGCTGACCATCAATTCCAGGCGCGGATCGGCACAGCCAGCCTCGCTCATGGCTTGGCGATAGGCTTGCGCACGTTTGAGGGTACGTTCATCGAGTTGCGCGCCGATGAAACCGATGCGGGTATGTCCTTTCGCGAGCAAATAACGGGTCATCGTCAGGCTGGCCTGAAATTGTGAAAATCCGACCGACATGTGCTGTGCCTCAATGGCCATATCCATCATCGATACGACCGGCACCTGCGAAGCAGCCAGCATCTGCTGTACGCGCGGACTATGCTGCAAGCCCGATAACAAGATGCCATCGGGATGCGATTGCAAATAAATGCCGAGCAGTTTTTCTTCTTCAGCATCGGCATAGCGCGTGTTACCGATCAAAATTTGATAGTCGTATGGATCGAGCGCATCCTGTACGCCAGCCAGCACATCGGTAAATACCGCGTTCGACAATGACGGCACCAACACCACGATGACATTTGATTGGGCACTCGCCAAGGAACGCGCAGCCCGGTTGGGCACGTAACCGAGTTCGGCTACGGCGGCAGCTACCCGCGCACGCAAGGCTTGCGAGACGCGCTCCGGTTGACTGATGGCGCGCGATGCCGTCATCAAGGCGACCCCTGCTTTGGCGGCGACGTCGGCGAGCGTGGTTTTACCGCTGGCGCGCCCTTTGGGCGAAACCGGCTTATCCATGGTGAGCGAAACGGAGCAAACAGAGACAAACGTGCATGACACAGACCTGAAAAATAGGGGCTGGCAACCACGGTTTGGTTGCCAGCCCCTATTGTAAGGCTTCACACTCTCCTGTGCTTACGGGTTTTTACGCGCATGTGCCAAACGGCGCACCGCGGCGACATCGATACCGGCCAGCGAGCCCGGATAGGATGTCGGCGCGGCCGCAGTCGGTGCTTGGGCCAAGGTCGGTGCCGCGGGCGGATACAGCTGTGCCAGCAAGCCGTTAAGTTTATCCTGTCCAGGCAAAGCGAAGCTGCGCGCTACTGCTTGATCCGGGTTGATCGATTTACTCTGTGTAAGGAGGGCTTTCATGCCGCAGACTGGCCTGACTGACATGACTGCCAGCGGCGACATCTTGGGTCACCCAGACATTGCCACCGATGGTGCAGCCGTGGCCAAGACGGACCCGTCCCAGCACGGTGGCACCAGCGTAAATGATGACGTCATCTTCGACCACCGGATGACGTGCCAAACCTTTCTGCAGCGTGCCGTCGGCAGCGGCCGGAAAGCGTTTGGCACCGAGCGTGACGGCTTGGTAAATGCGTACGCGCGCGCCGATGACGGCGGTTTCACCGATCACGACACCGGTACCATGATCAATGAAAAATCCGGCACCGATCTGCGCCCCAGGATGAATGTCTATCCCGGTTTGCCCATGGGAGATTTCCGCCACGATGCGCGCTAACAAGGGCACACCGGAACCATGCAGTTGATGTGCCACGCGATGATGGATCATCGCTTGTACGCCTGGATAGCAGAGCAGCACTTCATCGACACTGCGCGCGGCCGGATCACCTTGGTAGGCGGCCACCACATCGCTGTCGAGCAGGACGCGAATTGCTGGCAGCGCCGCGGCAAACTCGCGCACCACCGAGAGGGCGCGGTCTTCGGTATGCAATTCGTGCACCTTGTTATAGCGGGCTGCGTACACCAGCTCCAAACGTACTTGCGATAGCAAGGAATGCAGCACTGAATCAAGCGTGTGCCCGACATAAAAATCTTCACTTTCCTGACGTAATTCCGGTGGCCCTAAGCGCATCGGGAACAAGGCACCGCATAAGTCGGCGATGATTTTCCCCAGCGCTTCGCGCGACGGTAATTCACGCCCGCCCGGCTCGGCGAAACGCCGTTGGCCAGCGCGCCAAGCCAGCCGTACCGCGGCCAGTTCACTGACGACTTGTTCAATGCCGAACAGCGAGGTACGCGCTGTCGTAACGGCCGGTTTGAGCGTGGAATGCGAGTCGGATGCAGCGATGGTCATGAGTGTTTTAATTTCTTAGGTAAGCGTTGTTAGGGTGTTAAAAAGGCTGCACTGTGAGCGCAAAAAATTAATTTTGCACCAAAGGTAGCCGCTGCCAACGCCAGCCACTAACAACTTAATGGATCGTCGCAAGCGACGATGGAAAAGACTCTGGAAGGGGTTTGCATCCCCTCCCATCGCGTCGCTCCTTCGTCGCTCACCGGCCTGAAGGCCGGGGTTTCAAACCCTAGTCAGATTTTTGATGAATCAACTTTAACGAAAACTGTTCATGCGGAAAACGAATTAAATCGTGCATGCTTACTCGGAAATCGTTCGTTGCGCGCTGAGAATGGGGTGGTGATCGAGCAGAACAGTTGAAAAATACCGCTGATATCGTTACTCTGTCGAGTACACCATGTCAGGCACGCGCACGTGCCATGGATTTAAGGAAAAATAATGTACCGACCAAACATGCTCTCCATCCTGCGCAATGCCACAGTTTTGCTATTGGCAGCCAGTGCAGCAACGGCCATGGCGCAGAGCCAGGAATACCGTCAAGGGTATGACCAAGGCTATCGCGACGGAATGAACGCGCGTGGCCATGAAGAACAGCGCGAATCGGGCCGCATTGTGATTCTGGCCGCACGTTACGGAATACGTAATGAGGCTTGCGATGCAACCGAATCGATTCGTCGCATCGCCAGCGGGCGGCGGCGTGCGGAATTCGTGGCCAATAATAATTTGTGCGGCGATCCGGCGCAAGGCCGACCTAAGCAGTTGTGGGTAGAGTTCCGTTGCGGCGAGAGCCAGACACAAAGGGCAGAAGCCAGTGAAAGCGGGCAAATTTCACTGTATTGCCGCGATTGAAATCGCATTGAAAAAAATCAGGCCGCCGCCTGATTTTTTTTTCGCTTCTTTGCCGCGCCTTTATCGCCGCGCCGCATAAATCGCACTGATGGCCGCAGCAAAATGCTGGGCCAAATTATTACGCTTGAGTTTCAGCGTCGGTGTGATCATGGTATTTTCTATCGTCCACGCTTCCAGGCTCAGTATCACCGCTTTGGGTTGCGCATAAAACGGTAAGCTGTCGGTCAGCTCGCGGACTCGTTTGAGCACGGCAGCGCGCGCCAGCGGTGCGCTGAGCGCACCGGGATCAGCGGGATCGAGTGAGAGCGTACTGCACAGTTGCGCCCAATAGCGTTGGCTGAGCACGAGGGCACAGGAAATGAAGGGGACATTATCACCAAAGGCGTAGGCTTGTTCAAACGCAGGATCACTGGTGATGGCCAATTCGAGATCGACCGGGGCGATCTTTTCACCGGTGGAGGTGACGATGATTTCCTTCACGCGACCGAGTATACGTATCCGCCCATCGATCACAGCGGCCTGGTCGCCGGTACGCAACCAACCATCGATCAAGGCGGCGGCGGTATCGGCCTCACGTTTCCAATAACCGCGCATGACATTCGGACCACGCACCAGCAATTCGGCATTCTCGCCGATTTTCACTTCCACCCCTGCCAAGGTACGGCCGACGGTGCTCGGATCATTATCGGCCGGCGCATTGAAGGCCACTACAGGTGACGTTTCAGTCATGCCGTAACCTTGCACCAGCGGGATGCCCAGGCCGAGGAAGCAACGTGAGATGGTCGTCGATAAGGCAGCCCCACCACTGACGGCGACGCGCAAACGGCCACCGAACTGATCTTTCAGCTTACCGGCGACCAGCGGTTCAAGCAGGCACCAAGCCAGCGCATCGACAGTGGCCAGCACCGCGCTATCCTTGAGCAAATGCTGGCTGCGCGCAAAGCGACGCCAGCCGACCGCAATGGCACAGTTGAATAAGCCGGCCGCCACGGCCGACAGCGCCAGCTTACTTTGGATCACGCTGTAGACCCGCTCATAAATACGCGGTACCGAGATCAGGATGGTCGGTCGCACGATGCGTAAATCTTCCGGCAGTTGCTTGTTAGAACGCGAAAAAGCCACACACGCGCCAGCCGCTATCGGCAAGTAATAGCCTGCGGTGCGTTCGAAGGTATGCGAGAGCGGCAGGAAAGAGAGGAATACATCGCTGGTGACCGGTGCCACACGCTGCACCACCGCCTGCACATTCGACATCACATTGTCATGCGTGAGCATGACACCTTTGGGTTTGCCGGTCGTGCCCGAGGTATAGACGACGGCGGCCAGATCCTGCGGGCCCACCGCCAGCGGTGCGGCTGGGGCGACTGGGGCGACTGGTGCGGCTGCGGCAGCCAACCACGACGCGAGCAGAGCCAGCGGCACGGCCGGCGGATAATCAAGCGTATCAGCGCATTGCTCTAACACGACGATCTGACGCAGAGCCGGCATAGCCACGCCGGTGGCAGCGATGGCCAGCCATTGGCGGTCGCTGGCGGCGATGAGCAAGCTGGCATCGCTGTCGGCGACAATGTAGGCGATGCTGGCCGGGTTATCGAGCGCATGCATGGGCACCGGCACATAGCCGAGTCGTAAGGCCGCTTGATCAATACAAACGGCATGTAAGCCGTTGGGTAGCAGGATAGCCACGCGGGCACCGGCTGGCGCTTGCAATACTGCCAAGGCAGCGGCGAAGGCAGCGACTTTGTCGGCCGTTTGCTGCCAGTTGTAACTGATCCATTGTCCGCTGCCTTCATCAAACTCGCGATACGCTTCGGCTTGTGGCGTGTGTGCTACGCGCCAAGCAAACAGCTGCGGCAAGGTGGCCACGGACGAGAGGGGCAGATCCGACAAGGTAACGAGAGAATTCGACATAGACAGAGAAAAAGTGGGTTAACAAACGGCAACGTGACTGCGTGGCGCATACCGCTACAGCAATCATACGCCGAAGCCGATCACGCCAGCCGGATTATAGGTCGCCGCCACTATCGAGCATTGATCGCGATCATTGACAACCGGTATGATCAATTGTAGGGTTTATTGACGGCTGAGTAGATGTGCGGATGAGGATGGGATACCAAGGAATGCGTATGTGCTTGCGTGTATGTGCGTATATGTGCCGCACTGACAGGCAGCCAAGGAAGCGCAAATGCTGAGCAGGAATTGAATTAATGCAGCAATTTCAAAACCAGACCAGCAAGCAGCGCACTCTGAAAAATGCCAACCGAGACGACCCAGCGGGTAATGTCAGACTTGGTGTCGGCGTTCTGAACCTGCATTTCCCGCCGCAGATTGCTGACGTCCGCTTTAATTTCTTGTCGGAAAGCAGTCAGTTCAAAATTCATTCTTACCAATTCGGACGTGACATCTTGCTTACTCGAGAAACGCTCACTGATGCTGCGGTCTTGCGCGCAGATAACTTCGGCCAGCAAATCGGTCTGCACTCTGGCTTGCTCAGCGGGAACGCCGGCTTTCTCTAGGCGCTCCATCATCTTTAAGGTATCGAAAGGGATTGCTGTCATCATTGACTCTGTTGCAGTAGTTAAACTTGATTTACTTCAGATTTCAGTTTACTTGCACACGCAGCACACTCACCGGTTTTGGTTTTTTTGATGGTTAATAGCATGTTCTTGTACGTCAAAAATATACCATCAAATACACTTTACGTAAATTTTTCCGTAGTTTTTTGCGCATGGCTGACGACGCAACGGGCCTTCCGCGGCGTCGTCAGCCGCAGCTCTTTAAGCGTGCTCGAGTGCCTGGGTCAAATCGACCAGCAAGTCATCAATGTGCTCTATGCCTATCGACAAACGCACCGTGTCTTCGGTCACGCCGGCCTTGGCCAGTTCGGCCGGATTAAGTTGCCTGTGGGTAGTACTGGCCGGATGGCAGGCCAGCGATTTGGCGTCGCCGATATTGACCAGTCGCGTAAACAATTGCAAAGCATCTTGAAAACGCGCACCGGCCTCGCGACCACCGGCGAGGCCGAAGGTGAGGATGCCCGATGGTTTTCCTGCCAGATATTTTTGCGCTAAAGCATGATCTTTATGTTCGGGCAAACCGGCGTAATTGACCCATTTCACCTTGGCATGCGTTTGTAAATAATCGGCAATGCGACGCGTATTGTCGCAAATTCTGTCCATCCGTAAAGCCAGCGTTTCTATGCCTTGTAAGATCAAGAAAGCATTGAAAGGCGACAATGCCGCACCGGTATTGCGCAGGGGAACCACGCGTGCGCGGCCGATGTAGGCCGCATCGCCCAGCGCTTCGGTATACACCACGCCATGGTAAGAAACATCGGGCTCATTGAGGCGACGGAAACGTTGCGGGTACTTGGCCCATGGGAAACGACCGGAATCGACGATGATGCCGCCGATGGAATTACCATGTCCACCGAGGTATTTGGTCAAGGAGTGCACGACGATATCGGCACCGAATTCAATCGGACGCAGCAGATACGGCGAGGCCACGGTATTGTCGATGATCAGCGGAATGCCGTGTTGATGGGCGATATCGGCCAAAGCCGCGATATCGGTAATATTACCCAAGGGATTGCCGATCGATTCGGCGTAAATCGCCTTGGTTTTTTCGTCGATCAAGGCGGCGAACGAAGCCGGATCAGCAGCATCGGCGAAGCGCGTTTCGATGCCGAACTGAGGAAAGGTATGCGCGAACAGGTTATAAGTGCCGCCATAGAGCGTCGCCGCTGAGACGATATTGTCACCGGCTTCGGCGATGGTTTGAATCGCATAGGTGATGGCCGCTTGACCTGAGGCCAGCGCGAGGCCGGCTAAACCACCTTCGAGCGCCGCCACACGTTTTTCCAAGACATCGTTGGTGGGATTGGTAATGCGCGAATAGATATTACCCGGCACTTTGAGATCAAACAAATCGGCACCGTGTTGAGTGCTGTCAAAAGCGTATGCCACCGTCTGATAAATTGGTACGGCCACGGCGCGCGTGGTCGGATCGGGCGTATAGCCGCCATGTACGGCTAGCGTTTCAAGTTTCATCAAGGTGCTCCGGCAGGGTTGGTGGGTAATCGGGTATCGGTTTAATCATAAGAAACACTGTAGCCAGACGCAAGGAAATATTTGCACCTTAGATATCTGTTTTTCTTCTGCCGCAGCATAAAATGCGCGCTGATGATCACATTCGTATAAGCTTCCCTCGCATTCTGTCGGCAGAGGAAAAACATTTCCAAGTAGAATTTATTTGATGATTTGCTTTGATTCTTACGTTTTTAAGCCCTTTTGGGCTCATATTCGCCAATGTTTCCAACAATGTGTGCATATTTTTGCAATCCTGCTCATCACTTGGTAGGATAGGCCCTGTATTTAAGTATTACCGCATTACATTCGTAAGCGCATTCTTCTCGCTTTCTTGAAGTTGACTTCAGACTCGAGGTAGAGTGATCTGGCAACAGTTCTTCTTTTTACCCTTGGACCCATGCAAAACAGTCTGATGCGCAAGCCTATAGAAATAAAAATTTCCACTGTCGTCGCTGTTGCCATACTCTTACATCAGGCTGCGACCCCGATACTGGAAGCGGCACTCAAGGAAATGTGCGCCGGTTCACCCGATTTTTTCGACAATGAGTTCGCCGTCATCGATGTCGAAAGTATTGCCGATACCAGTCTCGACTGGGATGTGCTGATCCCTTTGTTCAAGTCTTACGGTTTGCACACGGTGGCGGTTCGCCATGCGCGTGAGGAAGACCATGCGGCGATTCGCGCCCACGGTTTAGCCATCGATGTGGTTGCCAAACCACGGATGGAAAGCGAATTGCTGGCAGCAGCGCAGCGCCAGGCGACACCGGCACCAGCACCCGAGCCGCAAGTCATCATTCGCAATAATCCGGCGCTGGTGATCGATACGCCGGTGCGGGCCGGCCAGCGGATTTATGCCCGTGGGGCTGATTTGATCATCACGGCCGCGGTCAATAACGGTGCCGAGGTCATTGCCGACGGCAGCATCCATATTTACGCCCCCTTGCGTGGTCGCGCACTGGCCGGTGCCACCGGCAACACCGAGGCACGCATCTTCGCACTGACGATGGAGCCGGAACTGGTGTCGATTGCCGGTATTTATCGAACTTTTGAGCACGGCTATCCGGAATTGCCGGCCAAGTATCCGGTACAAGTCCGCTTAAATGGCGACAGTATTGAAGTATCATCGGTGAAATCAAGCGGTTAATGCTTTATATTGCAATTATTATTACTATTCTGTTCGGATAGAAAAAGGAGTTTTTTGTGGCAAGAATCATCGTTGTAACATCTGGCAAGGGCGGGGTCGGCAAAACCACATCAAGTGCGAGCTTTGCTTCCGGCTTGGCTATGCGCGGACATAAAACTGCGGTACTCGATTTTGACGTCGGCCTGCGCAATCTCGATCTGATCATGGGCTGTGAACGCCGCGTGGTCTACGATCTGGTCAATGTCATCAGTGGCGAAGCGACCCTCAATCAAGCTCTGATCAAGGATAAGCACTGCGACAATCTGTTCATTTTGCCGGCTTCGCAAACGCGCGATAAAGATGCCCTCACCGAAGAGGGCGTGGAACGCGTGCTCAACGATCTGATCAAAATGGATTTCGAATTCATCGTCTGCGACTCCCCCGCTGGAATCGAACGCGGTGCCGTGATGGCTTTGACCTTTGCCGACGAAGCCGTGGTCGTGACCAATCCGGAAGTGTCGTCGGTACGTGATTCGGATCGGATTCTCGGTATCATTCAAGCGAAGTCGAAGCGCGCCCAAGCCGGTGGTGAACCGGTCAAAGAGCATCTGTTGATCACCCGCTATTCTCCGAAACGCGTCGAAGCCGGCGAAATGCTGTCGTATACGGATGTCCAGGAAATCCTGCGGATACCGCTGATCGGTGTGATTCCTGAATCGGAAGCAGTATTGCACGCATCCAACCAAGGCAACCCGGCCATACATATGAAGGGCACGGATGTTTCCGATGCTTATGAAGACGTGGTGTCACGTTTCCTCGGCCAGGAAGTCCCCTTGCGTTTCATTACGTATGAAAAACCAGGATTGCTACAGCGCATTTTCGGAGGTAAATAAAATGGCTTTGCTTTCTTTTTTATTCAATACCAAACCCAAAACGGCCAATATGGCCAAAGAACGTTTGCAGATCATTATTGCTCGTGAGCGTACTGGCCGCGATGGTTATGATTTTTTACCGGCCTTGCGTGAAGAATTGATTGCTGTCATTTCGAAGTACACCAAGGTCAGCCCCGAAGACATCAAAGTGTCATTGGACAGACAAGGCGATTTGGAAGTGCTCGACGTCAATGTCGTTTTGCCAGAGTTATAAATTTCCACACGCTTCCCTGAGTTCGTATCCTGCCTGCGGCAGCGATACGACCGCATAGCAGGATGCTGCAATAGTAGTTTATTTTCCATGCGGCAATAAATTCAGCCCTAAAGTCTGGCTTGGCGCACAGCCCACACTACAAGGCAACGAATAAGATCGCCTTTCGCTGACATTTTTTCACATTTCTAAGATTTCCTCCTTGCTTTCGATATAATGAGAAGCATCACTTTTTCAATTGCCGAACTTTAACGGTAACTACCCATGCGAATCGCTGTACTCGACGACGACAATAATTTGCTCGAACTGGTCTGCACTATCCTCAATGCAGCTGGTCATACTTGCCATCCGTTTTTGAGTGGAAAAGAAATGTTGCACCAACTGCGACGTGAAAGTTACGACATGCTCATTCTCGACTGGCAAGTGCCAGATTTGAATGGCACCGAAATTTTGCACTGGGTGCGGGAAAAGCTCTCGCCGACTTTACCAGTGCTGTTCATGACCAGCCGCTCCGGTGAAGACGATATTGTCGCCGGCCTCGCTGCTGGTGCCGATGATTACATGATCAAACCGATACGCCGCAGCGAATTAGTTGCTCGTGTTCGAGCACTGCTGCGACGCGCGTATCCGACGCAAACGGCGTCGGAACATTTGCAATTCGGTGCTTACAAATTCGAAACACGTGCCGGACGCTTGAGCGTCAACGATGTGGCGGTTGAAATGACGCAGAAAGAATTCGATCTGGCATTATTGCTGTTCCGCAACCTCGGCCGACCGCTGTCGCGCGCCTACATTCTTGAAGCAGTCTGGTCGCGCGATGTCGATATTCCCTCGCGCACCATGGATACCCATATTTCCAGAGTGCGCAGCAAACTTGAACTCCGACCCGAGAATGGCTATCGCCTCGCGCCCGTCTACAGTTATGGCTACCGTCTCGAACAAGTCACCGCAGAATAAATTTTCCGGGTCAGCGTAGCTGACCCGGATTGCATTTACCCTACAGGACCGTATCATGAATTCCCCCACCATCTTATATTTGCGCGGCACACCAGTGCGCCTCGCGCTGCTGGTTTGCTGTTTATTGCCTCTGGCAGCCAACGCGGCCGACAGCGCCAAGCCACCAGGTAGCGTGCTAGCAACGCCACCGGATATGACGTATTTCGCCAAAGCCGGCGACACACTCTCGGCGATTGCGTTGCGCTTCACCGAAAAATTGCAAAACTGGACGATCCTGAGCAAACGCAACCACATCGGCGATGACCGTAGCATACCGGTTGGTACCGCCATCTTGATTCCCTTGGAATTGTTGCCGGAAGAAGCAAGCCAAGCACGTGTGGTGGCGCTGGCCGGCAATCCGCAACGCATCAATGGCGATGAAACCCGATTGAAGGTCGGCAGCATCGTTACGGAAGGCACACAAATCAGTACCGGTGCCGATGGCTTTGTCACCCTCGCGCTCGAAGATGGTTCACGGATTTCGATTCCCTCTAACAGTCGCATCGTCTTGACCACCTTGCGGAAAACTAAGTATACCGCCAGCCCACGCACGGCCATCAGCTTGACTGAAGGCAAAGTCGAATCGCGGGTGGCCAAATTAAGCGAGAATAAAGGTCGCTTTGAAGTCCGCTCGCCCTTGGCGCTGGCCGGGGTACGCGGCACGCATTTCCGCGTCGGCATCCTTGCCGATGGCACGGCCAACGAGGTACTCGAAGGGGCCGTGGCGGTCGATCAAGCTGAACACGCGCTCAAGTCTGCCTTAGTGTTGCCGGCAGGCAGCGGCAACATCATCGGTCGCAGCCGTATCGGCCCCTCGCTCGCCTTGCTGGCGGCCCCGACACTCGAGGCCGCGAGCTTGCTGCAAATCCGCCCGACGCTTAATTTTCACGCTATACCACTGGCCGCGGCACAGGCGTATCATGTACAAATTGCGCGTGATGCGCAGGCCTTGGACGTGATGATGGAAAACACTTTCACTCAGCCGCATTTCAAATTTGACGGCTTGCCGGATGGGCAGTATTTCATCCGTCTTAGCGCGATCGATCAGCACGGCCTTGAAGGCTTTCCAATGACGGCGGCATTCACCCTCAAAGCCCGTCCGGAACCACCGTTTCCGTTAACTCCAAAAAACAAGCAACGCGCGGCACAAACTGACTTTTCCTGGACCGAAGCCAGCGCGGCCGAGGCTTACCACTTGCAAGTGGCGCGCGATCGCGAATTCAACGATGTCGTGCTCGATGAGCCGGCACTCAAACAGCTCAGTTTCAGCACCGACAAGCTGGCTGATGGCAGCTATTTCTGGCGCATCGCTACCGTGATCAACGCAGCCAAGCCCGATCAAGGCCCGTACAGCGATCCCGAAGCATTTCAAAAATTACCCGCGCCGGCCGCACCAACGGTCGGCGACACCAACGGCAGCGAGATGGCCTTGAGTTGGGCGGCGGAAGCCGGTCAGACCTTTCTCATCGAGATGTCCAGTGATCCGAAATTTTCGCAGTTGTTCCTGTCACGCGAATTGAGCACGGCCGAATTGAAAATTCCGCGACCTCCGGCGGGGGTCTATTATTTGCGCGTGCGTGCCACCGATGCCGATGGCTATGTCGCGGCCTTCACGGCCACGCAAAAGCTGTACATTCCGGCGCGCTGGACCAGCAGTGATGGCAGCGCCATCGTATCCGGCAACGGCAACGTCGGCACCGGTTTCTGATCGCGCGCCATGGCAGCTAGCCCAGCAACCGAACGCATCGCACGACGCGAGTGGCTGCTGCTCGGGGTCTTACTGCTGAGCCTGTGTGCGGCAGTGAGTGGTCTGAAAAATCTTGCGCGCATCGACCTCGGGCTGTACGACCGTGCCATGCAACTGATGCCGCAGCCGGCACGCAGCGATATCATCCTCATCGGCATCGATGACTACAGTTTGGCAGAACTCGGCAAATGGCCATGGCCGCGCCAGCGTCATGCCGATTTGCTCAAGCAACTCCATGCCACCGAAGCCAAAGCCATCGGCTTTGATATCCTCTTCAATGAAAGCGAGACCAGTGCCGGCGATCTGCCATTGGGTGGCGATCAGGCGCTGGCACAAGCGCTCATAGAAAGCAACAAAGTCGTACTGCCCTTGGTATCCTCGAGCGTAGGCAATGGCCTGCAAGTCAGCCGACCGATTGCCTTGTTGGCCGACGCGGCACGCGAGCTTGGTCATATTCATCTGGAACTCGATGCCGACGGCGTCGCCCGCAGCGTATTTTTACGTGAGGGCAGCCAAGGCCAGTGGTGGCCGCATTTTGCTCTGGCACTCAAAGATGTGGGACAACAAGCCGCCGTCGGTACCGAGCGCTATTTACCGGGACAACGCAGGCCCGCGGCGGCCCGCGAGGCGACGCCGAGCAGCGGTGCCTGGCAACGCGACTATCAGATGCACATTGCTTTTTCCGGCGGACATGGTCATTTCCAAGCGGTGCCGTATGTATCGGTATTGCGTGGTGAAGTACCGGCGCGCTTTTTCAAAGATAAATATATACTGATCGGTGCCACCGCCGCCGGCATGGCCGATTCCTTTCCGACCCCAGTATCAGGCACGACCGGCGTCGTCTCGGGCATAGAGATCAACGCCAACATCTTGGCCAGTCTGCTCGATGAACGTGCAATCCGGTTCGCCGACACCAGCGACACCATGCTGTACAACTTGCTGCCAGTACTGCTGGCCTTACTGAGCTTGCGCTGGATGTCGCCGCGTCAGGCCTTGCTGAGCATCGTCGTACTGTTTGCCGTCACCTTGCTGGTAGCTTACTTGGCCTTGCGGTTTGCCGGTCTCTGGCTGGCACCGTCGGCCGCTTTGCTGGTGTTACTGATTGCTTATCCGCTCTGGAGTTGGCGGCGTTTGGAAGCCGCAATCAATTATCTCGGCGAGGAATTCGACTTGCTCGAACAAGAGCCGCATCTGCTGCCGGAATTCAATGATGAGATAGCTGTGGTGCGCAGCACTGATGCTCTGGAACAGAAAATTAATCTGATGCGTGTCGCCGCCGGCCGCGTGCGTGATTTGCGTCAATTTGTCAGCGACAGCTTGGCCAGTCTGCCCGATGCGACTCTGGTTACCACGGTCGATGGCAACGTCTTATTGTCGAACCAAGCGGCGCGCAGCTATTTCCTCAGTTTGGGCTTCCCACAAGTGGATGATTCTTTACTGCCTTATTTGTTCGCCTCGATGACACCGCCGCAAGACCGCAGCGCCGACCCGACCCACAGTTTCAGTTGGTGGGATATCCTTGACCTGCAACATACTCAAAATATGCAGCAAGGCATAGAGGTACGCGATCCTCAGCAGCATGATATGTTAATCAAGAGCGCGCCTTGCTATAACGCACAGCATCGCCTGATCGGCTGGATCGTCAGTTTGCTCGATCTGACCGCCATCCGCGCCGCCGAGCGCAGCCGCGATGAGACTTTGCATTTCATTTCGCATGATATGCGCGCGCCACAAGCATCGATTCTGGCTCTATTGGAATTGCAAAAAGATGCCGCTACCGCCTTGCCGGCCGAAGAATTCATGCTGCGCATAGAAAAAGCTTCACGCATCACCTTGGCTCTGGCCGATAATTTTGTGCAATTAGCACGCGCAGAATCACAGGATTATCGTTTTGAAGAGATGGATTTTCAAGATGTCTTGCTCGATGCCAGCGAAGAAATGTGGTCCTTAGCGCGCAGCAAAAACATCCGCATCGACACCAAAGTCGACGGTGCTGACTTTCCGGTACGGATAGACCGCAGTCTGATGACACGGACACTGACGAACTTGCTCTCGAATGCCATCAAATATAGTCCACGCGATACGACGATCACTTGTGCGCTGTCAATAAAACAAGAATTGGCGCACCGAGAAATTCTTTGCCGCATCAGCGACCAAGGCTATGGCATCCCGCGCGCCGAGCAAAGCCGCTTGTTTCAACGGTTTCAGCGCATCAGCCATGGCGAGCAACCGAAAAACGATGGAGTGGGCTTGGGCATGGTGTTTGTCAAAGCTGTACTCGACCGCCACCACGCACAGATCAGTGTGACCAGCGCGCCCAACGAGGGTAGCAGCTTTCTGATCACCCTCCCTGCATCCGACCTTTGAGCTGGATCAAACATGGGGAAATGAAATATCTCTGCTACTACGCGCTATAATGGTGGCTTAATTCTCGTTGGCTCACTATTGCATGCAACTCACTGCCGTCGGACTCAACCATACGACTGCGCCGCTGTCACTGCGCGAAAAAGTCGCCTTCCCGCCCGAGCAAATTGCGCTGGCGGTGGCGGCAGCGCGGGCATGGTTTGGTAATCAGTCCGCCTTGGTAGGCACTTCCGCACGCAATAATGAGGCAGCAATCTTGTCTACCTGCAACCGCACCGAGTTATATGCGGCCTGCGCGGCGAGCAATCCAATTGATGCCACCGCACATTTTTTAGCCGATTATCATCACTTGCCTTACGCCGATCTGCGTCCGCACTTGTACACATTGCCGCAAGATAATGCCGTGCGCCATGCCTTTCGCGTCGCCTCCGGGCTGGATTCGATGGTGCTTGGCGAGCCGCAAATACTGGGGCAAATGAAAGATGCTGTCCGTCAAGCCGATGCGGCCGGCGGACTCGGCACCTATCTGCACCAAATGTTTCAGCGTACTTTTGCCGTCGCCAAGGAAGTCCGCAGCAATACGGAAATCGGTGCGCACAGCGTATCGATGGCGGCCGCTGCGGTACGTTTGTCGCAACGCATTTTCGATAAAATTTCCGACCAACATGTGCTCTTCATTGGTGCCGGCGAAATGATAGAACTCTGTGCCACGCACTTTGCGGCACAAAATCCAAAGTCGCTGACGATCGCCAACCGCACTCTTGAGCGTGGCGAAACCTTGGCGCATCGTTTCAATGGTCAGGCGATACGCTTAGCGGATTTACCGCAACAATTGGCGCAATTCGATATTATTATTTCTTGTACGGCATCTTCGCTGCCCATCATCGGCCTCGGCTTGGTCGAACGCGTAATCAAAGCGCGCAAACATCGGCCGGTGTTCATGGTCGACTTGGCCGTGCCGCGTGATATAGAAGCCGAAGTTGCCCAACTCGATGATGTGTTTTTGTATACCGTCGACGACCTCGGCAGCGTGGTACAGACCGGAATTGAAGGGCGACAAGCAGCGGTCGTGCAAGCGGAAGCCATTATCGAAACCCGGGTGCAATCGTTCATGCACTGGCTCGATGGGCGTGCCGTCGTGCCCTTGATTCAAGACTTACAAGAAAGCAGTGAACAACTGCGCCTTGGCGAACTCGAACGGGCGCGCAAAATGTTGGCGCGCGGTGACGATATCGATGCCGTACTCGAAGCGCTTTCCAAAGGCATCACTGCCAAATTCCTCCATGGCCCGCAACAGGCCCTGCACCAAGCCAGCGGCGATGAACGCGCCCGTTTGGCGGCAGTGTTACCGCAATTATTCCGCACCCGCCGTTAGCGACGTATACTGTGCCCTGCCGCCTTGTTGCGGCCCTTACTGTTGCCAAGCCAAAGCGACAGCGCCCGGCCACCGTCGGACTTTACCCTTTTCTGCAGGCCCCGTATGAAACCCTCTTTGCTTTCCAAACTAGATCAACTCGCTCTACGCCTTGATGAAGTTGGCCATTTACTGATGCAAGAAAATGTCACCGCTGATATGGAAACGTATCGCAAACTCACTCGTGAGCATGCCGAGCTCGACCCCTTGGTGGCACTGTACAAAAACTATCTGCAAGCGCAAGCCAATCTGGAAGAAGCGCAAGATATGCTCAGCGACCCCGATATGAAAGCCTTCGCCCTCGATGAAATCGAACTGGCAAAAGCCAGCATGAGCACGCTAGAGAGTGAATTACAGAAAATGTTGTTGCCGAAAGATCCTAATGACGAGCGCAACATTTTGTTGGAAATACGCGCCGGTACCGGCGGTGATGAAGCCGCGCTGTTTGCCGGTGACTTGCTACGCATGTACAGTCGCTATGCCGAACGTAATCGCTGGCAAGTCGAAATGATGTCTGAATCTCCCTCAGAACTGGGGGGTTACAAAGAAGTCATCGTGCGTATCGCCGGTGCCGGGGCCTATTCCAAACTCAAATTTGAATCAGGTGGTCATCGTGTGCAACGGGTACCGACCACCGAAACCCAAGGCCGTATTCACACTTCGGCCTGCACTGTGGCCGTGATGCCGGAAGCCGATGAACTGGCCGATGTCATCATCAATAATGCCGACCTACGTATCGATACCTTCCGCGCCAGTGGTGCAGGTGGGCAACATATCAATAAAACCGACTCGGCCGTGCGACTGACGCATCTGCCGACCGGTATCGTGGTCGAATGCCAAGATGGTCGCAGTCAACATCAAAACAAAGCACAGGCGCTGCGCGTGTTAGCCACGCGCATCATGGATGGCCAATTGCGCGAGAAACAAGCCAAGGAAGCGGCCACTCGCAAAAGTTTGATCGGCTCCGGCGACCGCAGCGAACGTATCCGCACCTATAATTTCCCGCAAGGTCGCCTGAGTGATCATCGTATCAATCTGACGCTGTACAAACTCGACTTCATCATGGATGGTGATTTGAGCGAATTAAGCAATACCCTCATCGCCGAGCACCAAGCCGAGTTACTGGCTGAATTAGGCGAACAATAAATACTTCGGGGCAAGCCTATCCTCGCTAACCTGAGCCTTCGCGTGAGCATACGCTTTTAAAAGAGTGTAAGCTGGCAACCGCTCTCATTTTCCGGACGACCCTCCATGCATTCTTCGAAACCTGTTTTACTCGGCATTGCCACCGTTTGCGTCGCACTCATCGCTGCTGCACTGTATCTGCAAGTGGTCAAGCACATGCTGCCTTGCCCTTGGTGCGTGATGCAGCGCTATGCTTTTCTCGCCATTGCCCTGTTTTGCTTAATCGCCGCGGCCATGCCGCGCGGTGCGCGCCGCGTCAGTATTGGCTTGGCAACGCTGGCGGCTTTCACCGGCGTAGGGATGGCGGCCAAACATGTACATTTATTGGCCAACCCGGAATTATCATGTGGCATCGATCCGCTGGAAACCGGCCTTAATAAAATTTTTCTTTCGCAGTGGTGGCCGACCCTGTTCCGTGCCGACGGTTTGTGCGATACCCCCTACCCGCCTACCCTCGGGTTGTCGGTGCCGGCGTGGGCGCTGTTATGGTTTTGCGCTATTACAATAACTTTGCTTTTTCTGTTTTTCTCGCGTGAAAAAACCGGCTTGTTTGGACGGCACCGCTGATGCAGTACTGCGTGCCCGTTCCGGCCAGCGTTGCCGCCTGCGAACGCAGTGCGCCACTTGAGCGGCTCGAGGCGCGCAGCTTACTCATGCATGCCAGCGGCCTGTCACGGATTGAATTGATCACGCGCTCGGAAACCCTGCTCAGTACCAGCCAAGCGGCGCAATTTGAAGCCTTGGTAAGGCGGCGGCAAGCCGGTGAACCGATCGCCTACCTGACTGGCAGGCGCGAATTTTACGGGCTGTCTTTTCACACCACGCCGGCAGTATTGATCCCGCGCGCCGATACCGAATTATTAGTCGACTTGGCCTTGGCCCACGCGGCACCGCATTCCACCCTGCTCGACCTGGGTACTGGCTCCGGTGCCATCGCCATTGCTATCGCCAGCCAACGCAGCGATTTGAGCGTGACGGCGCTCGATCGTAGCATGGCGGCGCTCGATGTAGCACGCCAGAATGCGCAAGAACTGCTGCCACAGACCGAACTCGAACTGCTGCACAGTGATTGGTTTGCTGCCGTCAGCACTCGCCGCTTCGCAAGCATCGTCAGCAACCCACCCTATATCGTCGCCGGCGACCCCCATCTGAGCCAAGGCGATTTGCGCTTTGAACCGCTCGATGCACTGACCGATCATGGCGATGGTTTGCTCGCTTACCGTCACATCATCGGTGCTGCACGCGCCCATCTCAGTCCCGACGGTTGGCTCTTGCTCGAACACGGCTACGACCAAGCTGCCGCCGTGCGCGATTTGCTGTCAGCGGCTGGCTTTACCTCAGTGAGCAGTTGGCGCGACCTGCCGGGCCACGAAAGAGTTTCCGGCGGACAAGCGCGCGCAGTCTGATCGACCGCTGGTCGGCAGCAGTTTTATTTTTCCGAAAAATTTCATACAATAGACTTATGAGCGCGATGAAATCGCGTTAGCTCGGAGTCTGTATGTCTACCTGTCTGTTTGATACGCTGAAAATGGTCGAATCTCTGGAAAATACCGGAGTGCCGACTAACCAAGCCAAAGTCCACGCAGCTTTACTGGTCGAAGCAATCGATGCCGAAGACAAAAAAATTACTGAACAATTTTGTCACAAGGTCGATATCGGGCAGTATTTCCTTGCGCTGCAAACCACCTTGAATAAGCTCGATGCACGGATGGATAAGCTCGAGACAAAAATTGATAATTTAGATGCAAAGATTGATCAAGTTGAGGCCAAACTCGATACAAAGATTGATCAAGTTGAGGCCAAACTCAGTGCAAAGATTGATCAAGTTGAGGCCAAACTCAGTGCAAAGATTGATCAAGTTGAGGCCAAACTCAATGCAAAGATTGATCAAGTTGAGGCCAAACTCGAG
The DNA here is from genome assembly GCF_034347425.1 of Undibacterium sp. CCC3.4. Classification (GTDB taxonomy): domain Bacteria; phylum Pseudomonadota; class Gammaproteobacteria; order Burkholderiales; family Burkholderiaceae_D; genus Undibacterium. The sequence goes on along the minus strand of NZ_CP133779.1, from coordinate 1,798,035 downwards.
GCAAAGATTGATCAAGTTGAGGCCAAACTCGATACAAAGATTGATCAAGTTGAGGCCAAACTCGAGGCAAAAATTGATCACATTGAGTCCAGACTCGATGCAAAGATTGATAATCTGGAAGCCAGACTCGATGCAAAGATTGATAATCTGGAAGCCAGACTCGATGCCACAATCGATCAGAAAATTGCCGAGCTAAAAAGCGAATTAATACGCTGGGCCGTCGGCGTAGGGATACTGCAAACAAGCCTGATCGGCGGCTTGCTGATTAAATTAGTTCATTAAACAGTTCTGAACTGCATGTCACCACGCCCTGTAACGGATGCAGCGCTACACCGCGGCGACGCATGCCCATCGAGCGAGGCAGCGCGGTGTAGAAACAAGTCTGTCAGCTTGGCTTCCAAGCACCGCCGACTGCGGTAGAGTTGCTCTTTTTCGCATCTTTGGCCGCTTTCTTTTCTTTCGGCGACAATAAAGCTTGTTTCTTACTTTCTTTATTCGTTTTGACGACTTTACTCATGATCTTGCTCCTGAAAAAACACCAGCGAATGCAAGCGTTACCTTAGTATAGGCGATCAAGCCGCTTGCGCGCGGCTTAGATTGCAGACAATTGCCGGCACGGCGCTTATTTCACCTGTTGCTTGCCTAGTTTGCGCGCCAATGTGCGCCGATGCATACCGAGTCGGCGCGCCGCTTCTGAAATATTGAAGTCGGTTTCTACCAATACTTCATGAATGCGTTCCCATTCCAAGGTCTTGATCGAGGTCGCGCGCGCCGTCAATTCGGGCGCGGCAACGCCAGCAACATGCCCGAAAGCCATTTCGATGTCATCGGTATTGGAAGGCTTGGCCAAATACTGGCAGGCACCAAGCTTGACGGCTTCTACTGCGGTGGCAATGCTGGCAAAACCGGTCAGCACCACAATCAGCATGGCGGGATTATGCTGATGCAATAGCTGCACGCAAGCTAAGCCGGACGCATGACCGCTGATTTTCAAATCGACCACGGCATACTGCGGCTTATGCAGCAGCAGCAAGGCCTCGGTTTGTTCCAAGCTCACTGCATGCAGGACAGTATATTCGCGTCGTTCGAACGAGCGCACCAGCGTGCGGGCGAATGCGGTATCGTCTTCAATGATGAGCAACAGACGATGGGACGGCATAATACACTTACCTCTTATAAGATGAATCCTGACAAGGGTAGCAGAATCGTGACAATTGCGCCGGCGGTGCCGTTGCGCGCCTCAATCGTGCCACCTAATTTGCGCACCACATTGACGACAAAGAAGATTCCCAGCCCACTGCCGGGCCGCCCTTTGGTCGACTGATAAGGTTGACCTAGGGTATCGAGTATGGTCGAGGCAAACCCGGCACCATGATCACTGACGACGATTTGCAGTTGGCCATTGAGACAGGCGACCGCCAACGCCACCCAAGAAGGGGAAGCTTCGAGCGCATTGTCGAGCAAATTGCAGATCATTTGCTTGAGTACGGAATCGCTGACCATAGGTAGGTCATCGACAATTTGGTTATCGAAATAAAATTCAAGGACCGGACGTGTGGCGCGAAACTCCTCCACGACTTCGCGCACGAAAGTATGCAATGTGGTTTTGAGCGCCGACTCGCCACGTGCTTCACCAGCAGATAACAGAACGCCGCTGACTATGCTCTTGCAACGCTGTATCTGTCTTTGCATCTCGCTGATTTCTTCGAGCAGTTCCGGATCTTGGTTCAAGCTCGGCATGCGCCGCCAATCACCCAGTATGACCGCCAGCGTCGCCAGCGGTGTGCCGAGTTCATGGGCGGCACCGGAAGCGAGCAAACCCATCCTGACGATATGTTCCTCGGCGATGGCTTGCTGCTGCAGCATGGCCAGTTCGGCATCGCGACTGCGCAAATTGGCGCTGATACGAGTCAGAAAAAACACCAGCAGGGCAGCATTGAGCACGAAGCAAATGATCATGCCATCGCGGTATAACTCGGAAACACTGTTGAACTGTCCGGCCGGCCATTGTAGAGGGACATTGAAGAACGACAGCGCAAACAAGCAGGCACTGGTAATGACAACGATCAACCAAGTCGAACGCGCTTGCAACAACATGGCACCAAGAATGATCTGCAGCAGGTACAAAAAAGCGAAGGGATTACTGGTTCCGCCGCACAGATACAACTGTGCCGTCAGTATTGCCACGTCTACCAGCATGGCCAAAAACAATTCTCGATTCGAGACGCTGACCTCTTCATGCCAACGCAAGTGACTGCCGATATTAAAGGTAATCAACGCCGCCAAGACATATAGCAAAGGCAGCAAGGGCAACTGCATGCCGAAACCGAGCGTGACCAAGGCGATCGTCGACATTTGACCGAACACGGCAATCCAGCGCAGGTGTATCAGCTGCAACATGTTTTTATGACCGGTAGATCTGTCAAAACCGGGCATCAGGCGCGCGTTGGTGGCACTGCTGACCAGGTCAGGAATCGATAGTTTCATGCGCGCTGCCCCCTTGCTGACGGCGCAGACGGCGGTCGGCGCGTGCGACAAACAGATAGCCGGCGGCTACCATCGCAGCCAAAGCATACCAAGTCAGCGCATACACCAGATGATTGTTATGGAAATGAATCACGGTCAAGCCAGCCACCGGTTCGGACACAAGGGCCGCAGCGGCTGTGCTGCGGTCGGCATCGATGAAGAATGGTGCGACCGCACTCAAGCCATGAAAGCTGGCCAAGGCCGCGACATCGCGTGAAAACCAACGTTCGGCGCGGGCATCGTTATGCCTCAGAAAGCCACCACCCGGTTCGCTCAGACGCAGTAAACCGAGCACCACGGCAGGCTGCTCCGGCTGCTGCCGTTGATCAGCGAGGAATTGCTGCGCCCCGGCGCTGGGAATGAAGCCGCGGTTAATGAAAAAAGTCCGTCCTCCGGCATCACGTAACGGTGTCATCACCCAGAAGCCGCCGCCGAGTTCGGTCGATGCCAGCGATAAACTGGTGTACTGCGGCAGCAGCTTGCCACGCACGTTTACATGCAGGTATTCATGGCTGGCAGCGCTGATCTGCGGCCACTCGGCCGGTTCCGGCGCGGCTAATGCCGGCGCATGCACGCGTTGCGTCACGCGTTCGATCAGTTGCAACTTCCAGCTCAGGCGTTGGACTTGCCAACTGCCCAAACCAAGAAAGCACAAAAATAACAACCCCGCACAGATTGCGAGCAAGCTGCGCGCAAACCGGGAGCGGGGTTGATCGAGCAGCGCTTCCGCCGTAGCGGAAACGGCTATCTCAGAAGGCAAACTCATGGCATGGTGTTCATGTTTTTCATAGGTTCGACGGGCGTGCTGATGTGTATCGATTCCGGTGTCGTTTCATGATTGGCACCCGGCATCATATTATTATTGAGGTGATACATGACCCACAGGGAACCGGCCAACATAATCACCACCACCATAATGGTAAACAACAGCGCCAGCATGGTCCAACCACCTTCTGACTTGGTATTCATGTGCAGAAAATACACCATGTGCACGACGATTTGCACCGCCGCGAAGGCAAGCAAGATAAATCCGGTCGTGCTCGATTTATCAAACACTTTGCCCATCACCAGCCAAAATGGAATGGCGGTGAGTATCACGGCCAGGATAAAGCCGGTCGCATAGGTTTTCAAACTGCCGTGGTCAGCATGCTCACCATGCCCAGCATGGCCGTGGTGCTGGCCGTGGTCGGCCGTGTCGTGATGTGCGCTCATGGCAATACTCCCATCAAGTAGACAAAGGTGAAGACGCCGATCCAGATCACGTCAAGGAAATGCCAGAACATCGACAAACACATCAAGCGACGACGATTCTCGGTGCTCAAGCCATGCTTTTTCAATTGGAACAGCAAAGTGATGAGCCAGATAATACCGAAACTGACGTGCAAACCATGGGTACCGACGAGGGCAAAGAAGGAGGTCAAAAAGCCGCTGCGCTGTGGACCGGCACCTTCTTGTATCAGATGCACGAATTCATACAACTCAAAATAGATGAATCCGGCACCGAGCAAGCCGGTGACAGCCAACCACAGCATGGTATTGCGCAAACGATCTTTCTGCGCTTCCAACATGGCAAAGCCGTAGGTGATCGACGACAGCAAGAGCAGCGAAGTGTTAACCGCCACCAGTGGCAAATCAAACAATTCGGCACCGGTAGGACCGCCGGCGTAGTTACGACCGAGTACCGCATAGGTAGCGAACAGACAGGCGAAGATCAGGCAATCGCTCATCAGGTAGAGCCAGAAACCGAGCAAGGTACCGTTTTCCGGATGGTGTTCGCGCACGAAGTAACGGTTACCGGCGGGTGCGTGGGACAAAGTAGAGATATCAGACATGGCTGGCTAACAAACGTGTGCGTTCCGCTTCAGTACGGACAACTTCGTCCGCCGAGATGTGGTAATCGCGATTGTAATTAAAAGTGTGAACAATGATGGCTGCCATCAGGGCGATGAAACCCAATACGGCCGGCAACCACATTTGCCAGATCAAGGTAAAGCCGCAAACAGCACTGAGCGCAGCAATGATCACACCGGCACCGGTATCCTTAGGCATGTGAATGGCCAGGAAATCACTGGTCGGACGCACATAGCCGTTGGCTTTCATATCAGCCCAGGCATCGTTATCATGCACCATCGGCGTAAAGGCAAAGTTATAAGCCGGTGGTGGTGATGAAGTCGACCATTCCAGCGTACGGCCGCCCCATGGATCGCCGGTGAAATCGCGCAAAGTGGCACGACGTTGGTAACTGACGAACAACTGAATGATGAACGAGGCGATACCAAGAGCAATCAGTACGGCACCGAACGCGGCGATTTGGAACCAGATTTGCAGCGACGGATCTTCGAAGTGACTGAGACGACGCGTCACACCCATCAGACCGAGCACGTACAGCGGCATGAAGGCGAAGTAAAAGCCGATAGTCCAGAACCAGAAACTGCATTTACCCCAGAAATCATCGAGCTTGTAACCGAAGGCTTTCGGGAACCAGTAATTGATACCGGCGAACATACCGAACACCACACCGCCGATGATCACGTTATGGAAATGGGCGATCAAGAACAAACTGTTATGCAACACGAAGTCGGCTGGTGGTACCGCCAACAACACGCCGGTCATACCACCGATGACGAAGGTGATCATGAAACCTATGGTCCACAACATCGGTACTTCGAAGCGGATACGGCCGCGGTACATGGTAAACAACCAGTTGAAAATCTTCGCCCCGGTCGGGATGGAAATAATCATCGTGGTAATGCCGAAGAACGAGTTGACACTGGCACCCGAACCCATGGTGAAGAAGTGATGCAACCACACCAGATAAGACAGGATCGTGATGACCACGGTGGCATAGACCATCGAGGTGTAGCCGAACAGACGTTTGCTGCAGAAAGTAGAGACGATTTCCGAAAACACGCCGAAGGCTGGCAAGACCAGGATATACACTTCCGGGTGACCCCAGATCCAGATCAGGTTGACGTACATCATGGCGTTGCCGCCCATATCATTAGTGAAGAAGTTGGTGCCGAACATACGGTCCAAGGACAACATCGCCAATACCGCGGTCAAGACCGGGAAAGCCGCGACGATGAGCACATTGGTACACAGCGCCGTCCAGGTAAATACCGGCATCTTCATCATGGTCATGCCAGGGGCACGCATTTTGATGATGGTGACGACCAAGTTGACACCCGACAGCAGGGTACCTACCCCGGCAATCTGCAGCGACCATATATAGTAATCGACACCGACATCAGGGCTGCCGAAGATACCCGACAAAGGCGGATAAGCGAGCCAGCCGGTACGGGCGAATTCACCGACGAACAAAGAAGCCATCACCAACAAGCCGCCGAAGGTGGTCATCCAGAAGCTGAAGTTATTGAGGAAAGGGAAGGCAACGTCACGCGCACCGATTTGCAAGGGCACGACGTAGTTCATCAAACCGGTCACCAAGGGCATGGCGACGAAGAAAATCATGATCACGCCGTGGGCGGTAAACACTTGATCATAATGGTGTGGCGGCAAGAAACCGGCGGAGTCGCCGAAGGCCATCGCTTGTTGCGCGCGCATCATCAGCGCGTCAGCAAATCCACGCAACAGCATCACGATTGCCAGCACGATATACATGATACCGATACGTTTATGATCGATACTCGTCACCCAATCACGCCAGAATGGGCCCCACAGACGGAAGTAAGTCATCAAAGACAGCACGGCGATGCCGCCCAGTGCCACCATGGCAAAGGTCGCCAGCAAAATCGGCTCATGCAAGGGAATCGCTTCCCAGCTCAGACGGCCGAGGATCAGCTTAGTCAAATCTAGTTGGTCTAACATTCTTATTTTCCAATCTTAGCTGCGGGCGTCGTGCAAATTTCTGCAGCGACATTACGGCCATTGCTCTGGTTTTGCGCGAGCAAAACGCTGCCTTTGGCTTCTTGTGCCGATTTCATGTTCATCCCGTGCGACATCAGCTCGTCCATGCATACTTGGCCTTCGGCCACGCAGCGGTTGACGATGGCGTGATACAGATCAGCATCGACCCGGCCGTAATGGCGTACCGGATCCTTGATGCTAGGCTGTTCGAGCTGCAGATAATCGGCGCGATTCAGAACCGGCGTCTTAGCTTTGGTGGTGGCGACCCATTGCGCGAAATTTTCCGAGTTCATGCCATGAAACTTGAAACGCATGTCGGAAAAGCCGGCACCACTGTAGTTGGCGGAAAAACCATCATAAATGCCGACATGATTGATCACGGCATTGAGGGTGGTTTCCATTCCCGGCATGGCATAAATTTGCCCTGCCAGCGCCGGAATGTAGAATGAATTCATCACCGTGGAAGCGGTAATTTTGAAACGTATCGGCATATCCACCGGTGCCACGAGTTCATTAACGGTGGCAATACCCAGCTCCGGATAAATGAACAACCATTTCCAATCGAGCGCCACGACTTCGACCAGCATGGCCTTATGGTCGGGTGCCAATGGGCGCTGCGCATCGATGCGCGACAGATTGCGGTATGGATCGAGCGTATGCGTCGAGATCCAGGTCAACGTACCGAGCGCGATGATAATCAGCAGCGGTGCGCCCCAGATCAGCAGTTCGAGTTTGGTCGAATGATCCCAGTCTGGCTCATATTGCGCCTCTGTGTTGCTTTGGCGATAACGCCAAGCAAACAAAACAATCAGCACGATCACCGGAACGATGATCAGCAGCATCAACAGAGTCGACACCACGATGAGCTTACTTTGTTGGGCGGCAATATCGCCGGCCGGATTCAACACTATCGTGTCACATCCAGCCAACAGTGCAGCGCATAGGACGCTAAGTCCGCGACGAGCGAGTGGGGAAATCATGCTGCGAAACTCCAAAGTGAGCCAAATCGTGCTAATGTACTCCGACTGACTAGCATTAGCGATTGGACGTTTTGTCCTACCCTTACAGGTAACTTTGCAAGGGCTCAAAGTGTCCGGCGCTCTAATTATAAAACGAGAGACCATCATGCCAAGTATCAGCACCCAAACCCATAGCTTAGCACCAAGCGCCGCGCCGCATCATGCGCGCAAACTCAATGCCGACACCTCCCCCATCGCCCCGGGCGAAATCGCGATTGGCGTCATCATCGGCCGGGCTTCCGAGTATTTTGATTTCTTTGTCTATGCCATCGCCTCGGTCTTGGTATTCCCTTCCGTGTTCTTCCCGTTCGAGCCAAGGTTAGAAGGAACGCTCTATGCGTTTACTATCTTTTCCTTCGCCTTTTTGGCGCGTCCATTCGGGACGGTCGCTTTTATGGCTATACAGAAACGACTCGGGCGCGAAGCCAAGCTGACTATTGCTCTCATCCTGCTCGGTTTTTCCACCGCCGGCATCGCCTTCTTGCCGACCTACTCGCACCTGGGCTTCACCTCCATCGTCTTGCTGTCACTATTGCGTATCGGCCAAGGCATCGCACTCGGTGGCTCGTGGGATGGCTTGCCTTCGTTGCTTGCCCTTAATGCGCCGCAAAATAAGCGCGGCTGGTATGCCATGCTCGGCCAGCTCGGTGCGCCAATAGGTTTCATGATTGCCGGCAGCCTGTTCGCTTTCCTCATTGCCAACATTTCGGCCGCCGATTTCTTGTCTTGGGGCTGGCGCTATCCGTTCTATGTCGCCTTCGCCATCAATGTCGTTGCCCTGTTTGCACGTCTGCGTCTGGTGTCGACCAATGAATATGCGCGTCTACTCGACGAACGCGAGCTCGAACCGACCAATGTTGTTGAACTGGCGAGTACCCAAGGTCGTAACGTCCTCATCGGTGCGCTTGCCGCACTGGCCAGTTATGCGCTGTTCCACTTGGTAACAGTATTTCCCTTGTCATGGATCACCTTGTATTCGCCGCGTTCGCTCAGCGCCTTTCTCTATATTCAAGTCGCTGGTGCAGCGCTCATGGCCGTCGGCGTGGTGTTGTCGGGCTTGATTGCAGACCGTTTCGGCCGGCGCAATACGCTAGGCACACTGGCGTTTCTGATTGCCGTGCTCAGTGGTTTCGTGCCTACCCTGCTCGATGGCGGCGAGACCGGTCAGAATATTTTCATTCTGCTCGGTTTCTTCTTGCTCGGTCTTTCCTACGGCCAAGCAGCGGGTGCCGTGACCGCTAACTTTGCCGCCAAATTCCGCTATACCGGTGCGGCCCTGACGTCCGATCTGTCATGGCTGGTCGGTGCAGGGTTTGCGCCGCTGGTGGCACTCGGTCTGTCTTCCCATTTCGGCCTCGCCTATGTCAGCCTGTACTTACTCTCCGGCGCGGCCTGTTCGATGGCGGCACTGAGTTTGAATCGGGCGCTGGAAATTCGCGACTGAACACCAGACTGTACAACTTAATAACGTGAAAAAGCCGGCATCGCGCTAATGCCGTTCAGTTAAGCAGTTTTTCGCACAATACGAACGGCATAGCGGTTTGGTCTAGCCTTGACGGCCCGGTCGTATTGACGATCGGGCCGTTCGTCATTGAGGAGGCTAACCAGCCTTTCGCGTAGATGCTTCATCGAAGCGGGCAGCTTGCCATAGGATCTGGTGACGGCAGCCCAATGCAGCTCGAACTGGATCAAGTGGAATGCCCGGATAAAGCTCACTTCAGTGGGCTCGCACTTGACCGTCAAGGCCGCCTTGGCGATCTCCAGGCGGATCAGGTTGTAGGCAATCAGAGTGCCCCAGATTTCCTGATAGACGCCGTCTGTTGTTTTCGAGCGCAGGGTCAGCGCTGTGCCCAGCATTGTTTGCTTGAGTTCGCGGTAGCTCGTCTCGATGCCCCAACGACGCTCGTAACAGTTGGCGATATCGACGGGCTTGTAGCGGCGGCGCTCACGCAACGAGGTCAGTAGAACGCGTTTTCGCGCCTGCTGATCGACAACGGTGATGGCACGCGCCTCCCAGAATTCTGCCAACTCGGGGCACTTGGCACGGGCCTGCGGCGACACCCGCATCCGGACGATGCAATCGTTCTCATCGCCCTCGATCAGTTCCCATCGGGTATTTGATTTGGCGGGAATAATAAAGTGGCGATCCGTGCCGTGCTGCGTCAAAGCACACAGGATTTCCGCAGACAGAAAGCCGCGATCGAAGACGGTAAGCGATTCATTGGGCACATCAGCGATCAACTGCTTTGCGTACAACATCTCATTGGTGCCGTAAGGGCCGAACGCGGCACTGTGAACGATATGCGTCGGCAAAGCGGTCAGTGTCACGCCGCGTACTTGCGGATAGCTGGCGAGAGCACCGCTGGCGTAAAGTTGGGCGCCGAAATGGCTCCGGTTCTCGACGTTGTCATGGGTGCGCAACGTGGTGCCGTCCATAGCAAACAGTTGCAGCCCTTTAAATAGATAGGCGCGGCGATCCTGGCCGCTCCAGTGACGGGCGGAGTGATCGAACAGCCACTTCAGCGGTTCGGAACCAAGGCGCTGGCGCGCCTGTGCCGCCGCACTCTTACTGACAAAAGGCGTTTGCGAATCCGGCACCGCCAATCCGAGATCATCCAATACTTCGCCGATGGACTTGTGGCGATACAGCGCCAACGCCACCATTAGCCAAACCACTTGTTCGGCCGGCAGCCGCCGATGGCGAATGCTGGTTGCATCGGTGCGCTTCACGGCCTGTTCGATCCACTCGATAGGCAAATGCTCGCCAAGTCGCCGCCAGTCGGGTGACTCAAGGTGGTTTGCCAGGAAATGAAGGGTATCGTCGAACATTGCGACGAAGGTTAACAGCATGCCGTAACGTTTACAACCACTAAATAAAAATGCCGTTCAGTCTTAACTGAACGGCATTACTGCATCGCGCCGGCTTTTTTGTTTACCCGGCAGCGTCTTGCTGCTGCCGACAAACAATGCTCAATGGTAAACCGTGACCGGCTCAGAAACTGCCGGTGGAGCGATCATTTGCCCATTATTGTTATTGTTCTGATACGAAGCGCGATTCGCACCGCGCGGCACGCCGAACTGCACCATCAACTCACCATAGGCGGCATCAGCCAAACTGCGCGACGTTTCTTGTATCACTTTGCCGCGGTTGAATGTGACATGATCACCGGCACGACTGATGATCTTGGTATCGACGCCGGCACCGCTGGCGCTGAAAGCCGCTTTGATTTCAAAGGTCTTGGTATTGATCAAATTAAAATCCGCTACCAGATCGAGCGATAAGCTGGCTGTCATGGAATTTCCGTATTGCAACTGGTTAGTTTCCTGACGGAACTGGATACTGCTGACCGTACCGAACAACACATAATCGGCACCCGGATACATACCCTGTTTGATGCGACCGATGATGTCGTAAATTTTTTCCATAGGTTTGCCGACATACGGACGCACTTCCGTAATGCGCACACCGCCACCTTTGAGCATGGCACCTTTGAGGTCGGCCGTATAGTTTTTCAACTCACCGCGATCGATGTAGGTGTAAGTGCCTTCGGCTTCATAATAGCTGCTCTCGCTTTTAGCATTGATATTACCGCGTTGAGAGTAACTGCGGTCGGTTTCGCGCTCGCTGTAACTGCCTTTGACACTGCTCTTACTAGTGGCCGCAACCACATGAAAATACTCGCTGACCTTCTCTTCGTAGGTCAAATCGGTGACGGCAATTTTTGGCTCAGCAGCATAAGCGCTGAAGGCGCCGGCCGAGCACAACAGCGCGGCCATGACTTGTTTAATATGAAACATCATGCTTCCTTTACTTAGGGCAGAGGCAAGTGGACACCGGTTGCGGTGCCCACAGGACATTATTTTTTGGAAGTTTTGCGAATTTCTTTTTCTTCTTGCCACTCGATGGAGCCATCTTCGATGTCATAGAGTTTGAGCGTCATTTTGTAAAACACGTCCTTGGTCGTGGCATTTTGCTTAACGATGGAAACGATTTCGCCTTCGAGGGAATACTTAGCCGCCGCCATATTGCCAATTTTGGCCTTACCTTGGGCTTTGTAGAGTCCGCTTTGATTTTGGCGCTGCAATTCATCGACGCCTTGCTGCATTTCATCGGCACTGCGCGTCATTTTGACTTTGCGGCTTTTTACCAAGGCGGTCTGTATGGTATTCATAATCGATTTGGTATCGATGTATTCGCTGGTTTTATTGCGCACCCCAGCCAGAGTCAGGCTAGGACGACCGCTGAGCACTGGATCTTCGAGCAAGGAACCGACCATTTTTTCTGCGATCATCTGCAAATCGGTGGAACCGAATTCGTTGGTGACGGTTTCGACGGCCTTATTATCACCATAGCTGACTTGACGAGCCAGGCTGACAGTCGGTTGTGACAAACGGGTTTGACAAGCCGACAGGGCAGCCGCCAGCAGCGCCAGCAGACACAGAGATTTTGAAACAGAAACAAAACGGGACATACACACTCCTTAGTTCTTAAAAATAATCAACACTCGCCAGCTCAGCGTGGCTCAGCACTCATTTCGATTTTGAAGTCGACCGCTTGCGGGCCGTAAGCGGTGGCCTTGACCAGTTGGGATTGTTTACCCAAGATCATCAACGGTTTCCACACTTCTCCGTCGCCGACTTGCATGCCAGCCGGATCGGTCCAGCGAAAGCGATAATAAATCCGCACATCTTTGACCGTGGTATTGAACATCTCGGCTTGTACGACCAAGACTTCATTGCGTTTCTGTGAACGTAAGTCGGTCACTTGTACGCCTTCGAGCGTACCGCGCACGATCAACTTGGCAGCGATGCCAGGCGAGACGGCATTCGGCACTTCATCTGCTGCCAGCGCCGGAGCGATACTGCAGGCGAGACCGAGCGTGATGGCTGCCGCGAAGAGTTTGGAATTCATGAGTACTCGTCCTTATCAATAGAATCAGTTGGATTGGCTGCTGACGACAGCAGCAGCCACCGGCTTGCTGCTTTTGGCGACAGGTTTTTTCGTCAGCGGTTTAGATACTGGCTCAGCGGCAATTTGTGCAGCAGGTGTCACAGTGCCAAATTTTGCTTGGTCGCCCAGATAGGTTTGCGTCGGATACAGGCGTACCGGCACCACCATATAGCGACCGTCGACAGTCACTTTGGTCGTGTCACCGGAGCGGCCGGAGAAATTGATGTTGTAATCGCCCGGAGCTAAAAAGGCGCGGGCAATGAACACCCGTTCCGGCAAACTGCGCCACATACGGTCGTCGGCCGGGCTTTCGGTGGCAGCTACGGCAATATTGGCAGCCAAACCAGCCAAGGGACCCAGATGCTTATTCACCTGATCTTGCGCCACCGCTTTGGTGACCGCGCGAATCGCCGCACGGGTTTGAATGCCCGGCAATTCATCTTTCAAGGCCCGACGTGCCATGACATTGAAATCGGCCACCATCGCCGTCGGCAAAATCTGGCTGCCGACCGCAAACGAATTGATGACTGGCGCATCTTTGTCAGGATAGATAACTGGGAAAGCAAACGATACCGTGATCAAGCCGCGCCCGGTCGGTACCGGGAAGGCGATCTTTTTCGACAGCCGCGCCGGAGAATTACCGGCTTCGATGACAAACAGCACATCGGTCATGCCTTTCTTGCGGCGAAAACTGGTGCGTTGATCCAAACCTTTCAAGCCATCTTCCAACACCGGCAATTCCGGACGCAATTCTATCGCCTTGCGATAGCCCGGTGCGGCCAAGCCTGGTTCGTTCAAGGCTTCATAGACGAATCCGGCAAGATAATGGCCCAAGGCGTTTTGGTAACCGTTTTTGAGTTGCAGCACGGCTGGGTCATTCAGGGTTTCCACTGGGTAGCCGCTTAATTCCTTGCTACCAGTTTTTACACCTTTGCTTTTTGCATCGTCTTCCGCTTCCAGCGTTTCTTTCGAGCGGAATTCGGCAATCACCGCTTCGCGTTCGTGCGTGCGTTTGATATCGACACGGGCGGTATCGAGGTCGCCGAGATTGATGCGATCCATCGCCATTCTGATCGTCAACATGACTTTTTCGTAATCCTGACCTTCATAATCGCGACTGGCATCACCCATGAACAAAGCGCCGATCTGTCCCATCAGCTTTTGCGGATTCGATTTGGCCGTCTCTTCCCAAGCCTTGACACTGACATCGGCCACACCGAAGGCATCCAAACTCTCTTGGTAGCGCTTACCGACGCGCATGAGCTCGCCTTTTTCCAAGTTCAGCAGCAAATCTTTTTCATTCTTGCCTTGGGTCTGTTGCTCCACCTGCTTAATCGCATCATCGATATTGCCGGTTTTGACTACGCTCAGGGAGCTGGCGACTTTACTGTCATGTGTTGGCGCAGTGGCGCAACCACTCAAGATCAAAGCAAGGGCCAGCGGGGTCAGCGAAAAAGCATGCAAGCGCATAGGGAGCGATCAAAAAAGTAAGAAAAAAGGTCTACCCAGCATGCGCACAGGCATAGCCGAATGAGTTTGAGAGCATTTTATTGCTTTGAAGATGGTGATTATATGAAAGTTATGCTTTTTTGTCACTTTACCGGATGGAAATTAATGCCAATCTGAATCACAAAACCACACTTTTTAAGCTTGCTGCCTCAAGGGCTATTTCCTTCTTGCAACCAAAGCTCAAACTGCCACATAAAGTCTGCCAGATAATTGCGATATGGCCCCTGCAATCCATGATCAGCCTGCGGGAAACCTCGTATTACCAAGCGCTGCGATCCGGCCGAGGCAAATAATTGTTGTAATTTATCCAAAGAATGCGGCGGGATCAAACTGTCCGCCTCGCCGACGCCGAGCAAGATCGGCAAATTACTTTCCAGCAAGCCCTGACTCTGCGGCAAATTGAGTATTTCATCCCAGTAAAGCCAGCTGCGACCATGAATCAAGAGCTGCGTCGGGTCGGCCGGACGCAGCGCCAGTGCGGCTTGTAATTGCTGCCAACCGCGCGCCATATGCGGATACTCAGCCGCCAGCGCACGATAGACGGTGCCGGCATTCATCCCACTATGTGAGAGCAAAACCAAATGCGTTGTTTGCGGCAAGGCCGCCGCCAACAAAGGCAGCAATTCCGCCCCTTCAGAAATACCGAACAACACCACGCGCTGTGGTGCGCCACCCAGCTCTGCCAAGCGCGCACGAATGAAGGCCAACTGGTCGGCCCGCCATTGCGATAGATGGTCGGCACGAACAAACTCGGCGCTGCAGCGTTGGCCGTCGGACAATGCGGCAATAAAGCGTTTTTGTAATACGAAAATACGGCTGCGCCCGGATTCGCCCTCGAATCCGGTGAAATACGCGGGCAAAATACTTCCCATGCTGCGACAACCAGCGCCGGCGACGACAAACATCACATTCACCAGTGCCGCCTCAGTATCCTCGGCCGCCGCCAAATGTTTATCAAAAACATAATACAGCGCACTCCCCCCATCCTCGAATTGCATGCGCTGTGGCACCAATTCAAACGCCATCAAGAGCGGCATCACCGACATCAGACCAATAAAAACGAGTAAGCGTAAGCCGGGCACAGGGTTTCCTTGTTATTGCCGATAACGAAAATTTTCGTCGCACTTTTCCCTTCTAACCCCACAGCGCGCGCCTGTCAAGACTGGCGCATCGGCGGAAATTGGGTATCATCTGCGCCTTGATTGCTTTTTATTGTCTGGATTTATGCTGCCATCGATTGAACAAAGACTCGCCGTAGAACTCGCTGCCAAGCCAGTTCAGGTTGCCGCCGCCGTAGCCCTGCTCGACGAAGGTGCGACCGTGCCGTTTATTGCGCGTTACCGCAAGGAAGTCACCGGCGGGCTCGACGACATCCAGTTGCGCCTGCTCGAAGAGCGGCTGCGCTACTTGCGCGAGCTCGAAGACCGACGGGCAGCCATCATTTCATCGATAGAAGAACAAGGAAAAATGACGCCGGTGTTGCTCGATGCGATCGTGCATGCCGAAGATAAAACCCGTCTCGAAGATCTGTACCTGCCGTACAAATTGAAACGTCGCACCAAAGCACAGATCGCCACCGAAGCCGGCTTACTGCCCTTGGCCGTAGCCCTGCTCGACAACCCTCTGCTGCATCCTGAGACCGAAGCGGCAGCGTATTTGAAAGCGCCGTTTACCACCGATCAGGGCGATAACCCCGGCGTCGTTGACGTTAAAGCCGCGCTCGATGGTGCCCGTCAAATTTTGATGGAACGCTTCGCCGAAGATGCCACCCTGCTGCAGGCTTTACGTGAATACATCAACGACCATGGCGTGGTCGAATCGAAAGTCGTGCCTGGTAAAGAAGAAGCCGGCGAAAAATTCGCCGATTACTTCGACTACACCGAAAACCTCGTGACGATTCCCTCGCACCGTGCGCTGGCCTTGTTCCGCGGCCGGCGTGAAGAAATGCTCAGCGTTACCCTGCGGCTCGACAGCGAAGTGGAAAAACCGAAATGGGATGCGCCGCTCAATCCTTGCGAGAGTCGCATCGCCGCTCGTTTCGGCGTCAGCCAAAAAGACCGTCCGGCCGATAAATGGCTGGCCGACACCGTACGCTGGGCTTGGCGCGTCAAAGTGTTCATGCACTTGGAAACCGAACTGATGGGGAAATTGCGCGAGCAAGCAGAGATTGAAGCCATCAATGTTTTCGCGCGCAATCTGAAAGCGCTGCTGCTGGCCGCTCCGGCCGGACCACGTGCCACCATGGGTCTCGATCCTGGTCTGCGCACCGGCGTCAAAGTCGCCATCGTCGATGCCACCGGCAAGGTGCTCGACTATGCCACGATTTATCCGCATCAGCCACGCAACGATTGGGATGGCGCGCTGCAAACGCTGGCAGTTCTTGCCGCAAAGCATAATGTCTCGCTGATTTCCATCGGGAATGGCACGGGCTCGCGCGAAACCGATAAGCTGGCGCAAGATCTGATCAAACTCAAACCGGATTTGAAACTGACTAAAATCGTGGTATCTGAAGCCGGTGCCTCGGTGTATTCGGCTTCCGAATTCGCCTCCAAAGAATTGCCTGATCTCGATGTCTCGATACGCGGTGCGGTCTCGATTGCCCGCCGCTTGCAAGATCCTTTGGCCGAACTGGTCAAGATCGATCCGAAATCGATCGGGGTGGGCCAATACCAGCATGATGTCAGCCAAAGTCAGCTGGCGCGCTCGCTCGATGCCGTGGTCGAAGATTGCGTCAATGCCGTCGGGGTTGATGTCAACACCGCTTCGGCACCGTTGCTGGCGCGCGTATCGGGTTTATCCAGCAGTGTGGCACAAAGCATAGTCAATTTCCGTGACGCCAAAGGTATGTTTACTTCGCGTGCCGACTTGCGTGCCGTGCCACGCCTTGGCGACAAAACCTTCGAGCAAGCCGCCGGTTTTTTACGGGTTATGAACGGCAGCAATCCGCTTGATGCCTCGGCAGTACACCCGGAATCTTACCCTCTGGTAGAAAAAATTCTGGCTGATTTAAAAAAAGAAATCAAGTCGCTGATCGGTGATGCTGGGCTGTTGAAATCGCTCAACCCTGTCAAGTATGCCGACGAGAAATTCGGTATTCCAACCATCAGCGATATTCTTGCTGAATTGGAAAAACCGGGCCGTGATCCGCGTCCTGAATTTACTACGGCCACCTTTAAAGATGGCGTCGAGCAAATCAAAGATTTGCTGCCAGACATGATCTTGGAAGGCGTCGTCACCAACGTGGCCGCCTTTGGTGCTTTTGTCGATATTGGCGTTCATCAAGATGGCTTGGTACACATTTCGGCACTCTCGCATACCTTCGTCAAAGATCCGCACAGCGTGGTCAAAGCTGGTCAAGTTGTCAAAGTCAAGGTACTCGAAGTCGATGTAAAACGGCAACGTATCGCCTTGACCATGCGTCTGACTGATTCTGCCCCACAAGCAGGCAGCAAGCCGGAACAACGCGCCGATCGCAATGACACCAAACGCTTGCAACAACACCGCTCGCAAGCTCCGGCAGCTGCGCCTTCAGGCAACGCCATGGCGGCGGCGTTTGCCAAACTGCGCAGCTGATTCAATTCTGCAGACGAACACGGAGGCCTAAGGGCCTCCGTTTTTTTTGTCCAAAACAAGCAAGCAGTCGCCTGTGTGCCAGATTGAAACAGTCACCGCGAGGCTGTTGAATTCGGCAACAAAACGTGTTTACTAGACTTGCCGTAAGCAAGGCGAACTTACCGACAATTCGATGCAACCAGAACTAAACAAGCGTAGCGATTTTGCTGGCATGCCGATTGCTAAATATATTTTGAGTGGCAGGCTGTCCCTGCCCTCATACGACAGCAGAGAAAAAACTCAATCGACAGGACACCACACATCATGAACATGGCCGACATCAGCAAATTAGGTATCAGCAACCCCTATCGCCAACGTTACGATAATTTCATCGATGGAAAATTCAGCGCGCCTGTCAACGGCGTGTATTTTAAAAACAGTAGTCCGATTTTCGGAAAAACCTTTTGCGAAGTGGCACGCTCTTGCAACGCCGATATCGAACTCGCGCTCAATGCCGCCCATGCCGCTGCACCGCTCTGGGCCGCCAGCTCAGCGAGCCAACGGGCGCAATTGCTGATTCAGATAGCCGAACGCATGGAAAGCAATTTGGCCTTGCTGGCGATGGCAGAAACGCTGGACAGTGGCAGCCCGATTTACGACACCACGGCGGCCGACATTCCGCTGGCAATTGACCATTGTCGTTACACCGCCAATTGCATCGCCGCACACGCACAAACCCCGAGTGCATTGGCCAGGCACGTGCTGGCCTACCATATCGAGCGACTGCCGGGCGTCACTGCCCATATTTTACCGGCCACTTTTCCCATGCTGGCAGCAATCTGCAAGCTAGTCCCGGCACTGGCCGCCGGTCATACCATTGTACTCAAGCCGGCCGAACAAACGCCGGCATCGATCATGGTACTGATGGAATTGATCGCCGATTTATTGCCGCCGGGAGTGGTCAATATCGTCAATGGTTTTGCCCATGAAGCCGGCAAACATCTGGCCGCCAGTAAGCGACTCAGCCCTGTTATTGTCACCGGAGAAACCGGCACCGGCCTGCTGATTTTGCAATATATCGAGCAAGCCTCGCCCTTGAAGCAGCGACTCAGCTCGGCACGCTGAGCATTCATTCGCGTCGCTTACGATAGATCGTGTTACGCGATATGCCGAGCGAACGCGCGGTGGCGGAGACATTGCCAGCGTGCGAAGCCAGGCTGCTTTGAATCACACTCACGGCGATCTGATCCATGGTGCCGGCGGCCGGTGCCGCCGCGCCTGGCGCGGCGATGCCGGCGTCTTCGAGGAAATCGTCGGGCAAGTGCTCAAAACGGATTTCGCGCTCGCCACCGGTCATGAGCATCGCCGTTTTCAGCAAGGTACTTAATTGGCGGAAATTACCGGGCCAAGTATGTCGCAAGAACAAGTCGAAGACTTCATCGGCCAGCCGGTAACCCAGCCCCAATTCCGCACTCTGCAACAAGCGATCGATAATCACGGCGAGATCGCTGCGTTCACGCAAGGGTGGCAATTTGACGACTAAACCATTGAGGCGATAATACAAGTCATCACGAAAGCTGGCCTTGGCTATCATCTCGCGCAATGGGCGGTTGGTGGCGCAAATCAGGGCTATGTCGATGGCAATCGCACGATCGCTGCCCAAGGGGGTAATCATTCTTTCCTGCAAAACCCGCAACAAGCGCGCCTGCAAATTCAAAGGCATGTCGCCGATTTCATCGAGAAACAAGGTGCCGCCATCGGCCTGTAAAATTTTGCCGATCTGGCCTTTTTTGCGCGCGCCGGTAAACGCCCCCTCTTCGTAACCGAACAATTCTGATTCGATCAAGGACTCCGGAATCGAAGCACAATTGAGTGCCACAAAAGCTTGCGTCTGGCGCGGTGAATCTTGGTGTATTGCGCGCGCCATCCATTCCTTACCGGTACCGGTCTCGCCGGTCAGCAGGATGGAAATACCACGTCCTATCACCTTGCGTAATTTCTCTATCGACAGCGCGATATGCGTATCGCCGGTATTGAGCCAAGCCAAATTATGCACCGGCCTTGTGGCCGCTGACTGGCGTATCAAATCGGCACGGTCGCTACGCGTATTTTGCAGCGTCAGTTGAAATGGTGATTTTGCCAAATGTAAGTTAGACCAGCGCGCCGCCACCTTCAAACCATTGGGCAGAGTCAGTTGCAACATGCCCGGGCCTACCGAGCGATCGCTGACGGCAGAAATTGGCAAGCCGAACAAGGAACTGAAACTATGTGTCCGTAAAGCGGCCAAGGACAAACCGATTTGAGCTATGCCACTGCGATTGGCCGAAAGAAATTGTCCCTCAGGATTAAAACAGGCCACACCTTCCATCAGCGTTCCAAGGAATGCAGGCCGGCTGTGAAAATGCAATTTGACGGTTTGTTGAAATGTTTCATTGAACAGATGGTTTTCTATCATCTGTGCCGACATGCGTACCAGCGCCAGCGTATGTTGATGAAAAAACTCGCGCTCCCCGGTGACATCCAAGACCCCGATCAATTTTCCATAGGGGTCGAAAATAGGTGCGGCAGAACAGGATAGACGGTGGTTAGCATACAAATAATGCTCATCACCATGCACGCTGGTCGGGCGCAAGCCAGCGATGGCCGTGCCGATCGCATTCGTGCCTTGGCTTTGCTCCGACCACGCGACACCGGGATGGAAGCCAAGGCGGTCGGCGCTGGAAAGAAACGCGTCCTGGCCCAGCGAGTGCAAAATACGTGCGCGCATGTCAGTCAACACCACCATATGACGTGTCGTGGCGATTTGCTCGTAAAGTACTTCCATCATAGGCAAAGCGTGGCTGCTCAATTGACGATTTTGCTCCAGCAAGTCGGCCAAATCGCTCTTGCCGAGCAGTTCGTAGTCGGGCCGTGCGCTTCTTTGTACGCCGTAGGCGGCGGAACGACCATGAGCTTGCGCAATCAGCCCCTGATCGGCACCCACCACTAAACCGGCAGGCGCACCGACACACGCTTGCGACACAGCTACGCTGAGGGCGTCTGTGTTGTTTGCCATATCGTGCATTGCTCTCTCCGAGACAATTTGTTACCTGTAAGGTCGACCAAATGTTAAATAATGTAACATTGTTTTGAATTTTGAGCACGACATCATTTAAACCGTATTGGATGCGATCAATTTCGCCGCAATTGACTGCACGCGTGTCTTGAGCGCACTCATGACAAAAATCTGGGATAATGCCAACATTCGTTTTATAAGGAACCCATCATGAGCGACGTACAAAGCTGGATTAAAGAAACCGTAGACCAAAACGCAGTGGTCTTATTTATGAAGGGAACTGCCCAGTTTCCACAATGTGGCTTTTCCGGCCGTGCCGTACAATTGCTGAAAACTTGCGGCGTGCAAAATCTGGTGACCATCAATGTCTTGGAAGACCCGGAAGTACGTCAAGGCATCAAGGATTTTTCCAACTGGCCAACGGTACCGCAGTTGTATGTCAAGGGTGAATTCGTCGGTGGATCAGACATCATGAATGAAATGTTTGATAACGGCGAACTGCAAACCTTGCTCAAAGATTAAGCCAATGAGCACCGCCCCACTGCGTCTGATCGTCGCCATCACTGGTGCCACTGGCGCTGTCTATGGGGTCAGGCTGCTCGAAGTGCTGCGCGACTTGCCCGGGGTAGAAAGCCACTTGCTGATTTCAGAAGCGGCGCTGCTGACGGTGCATCAGGAACTGGACCTCAAACGCAAAGATGTCGAAGCGCTCGCCGATGTGGTACACCATGTGCGCGATATCGGTGCCAGCATCGCCAGCGGCTCGTTTCTGTCGGATGGCATGGTGATTGCACCGTGTTCGATGAAAACCTTAGCCGCCATCGCCCATGGTTTATCCGATAATCTGATCACGCGTGCCGCCGATGTGGTGCTCAAAGAGCGCCGCCGTCTGGTGTTGATGGTGCGCGAAACGCCGTTCAACTTGGCCCATCTGCGCAATATGACTGCCGTCACCGAAATGGGTGGCATCATTTTCCCGCCGCTGCCGGGCTTCTATCACCGGCCGCAATCGATCGCTGAAATGGTCGACCATACCGTCGGCCGGGTACTCGATATGTTCGCCATTACGCACGAACTGACGCCACGTTGGCACGGTCTGAAAGCCGACAGTCAATCAAACTGACTGACTGAGACAAGCGAGCGCATCGAAGCTACCGGCACGTCCGGCACCACTGAACCAGTCGGGCGTATAGGCGCTCGCCGGCAGGGGATGACCGAATAAATAGCCCTGCATCGCCGGGCATCCCATCTCACGTAGAACAGCGGCCTGCTCGCGGATTTCTATACCTTCAGCCGTCACCAACAAATCAAGACTCTTGGCCATGCCCATGATGGTCCCGACCAAACCGACATCACGGGAAGAACCGGGCAAAGCTGACACGAACGAGCGATCGATCTTGATGCGCGAAATTGCCAAGTGACGCAGCAAAGCAATCGAGGAATAGCCGGTGCCGAAATCATCAATCGCCACGCTCACGCCGAGCTTGCGCATGGCATCGACGATTTTGCGACTACGATGAAAATCCTGTAAGGTCGATTCAGTAATCTCGATTTCCAGACACGCCGCCGGCACACTATGACGCAGCAAGGCAGCCTCTATCAAGGCCTGCAAACCCTCGTTCTGAAACTGCCGCGGTGAGACATTGACGGCCATAAACAAGGGCTGTACCAGATGCGTATTCCAGCGCTGCAATTGTGCCAAGGCTTGGTCCAACACCCAAGCACCGATCGCTTCGATCAAACCGCTTTCTTCGGCAATCTGTATGAACTGATCTGGACCAATCAAACCGGCTACCGGATGATGCCAGCGCAATAAAGCTTCAAAACCGATCAGACGCGCAGTCGATGTCTCGATCACCGGTTGATAATACAATTCGAATTCCTCATATTCCAAGGCACGATGCAGACTTTGCTCGATATTAAGCCGGGTACGGACATTCTCAGTGAGGTCATTGGAGTAATAGCAAATGCGCCCTTTGCCACGCCGCTTGGCTTCATACATCGCGCTGTCGGCGGCGCTGAGCAATTCACCCAAGGTGTTCCCATCACCGGGAAATTTCGCCACGCCGATGCTGGCACCGATTTTGAACTGTAATTCTTCAATCTGTTGCGGCTCAAGCAGTGTTTTCAATATTTTTTCGGCAACCATATCGGCCTCCGCTGCCTGTCCCAAATCGGTGATCAATACCACGAACTCATCGCCACCGAGGCGTATCGCTTCATCATTGCGGCGAATCTGGCCGACGATACGTTTGGCCGCTTCCTGGATCAGACGATCGCCGACATGGTGGCCCATGGTGTCATTGATCGCCTTGAAACCATCAAGGTCGATGAACAATACCGCCAGCCAACTACCACTCTGACGCGCACGCTCGAGTTCCAATGCCAGCCGTTGATCGAGTAAATAGCGATTACCCAGACCGGTCAACGGATCATGATAAGCCAAGTGCACAAGCTGGCGCTCGGCTTCACGGATGGAACTGATATCGGAAATCGAATGAACGAACTGGGCATCATGACCGCTCTCGTTGCGGACCACACAAATATGCTGCAGCGTTGGCAAAATCCGCCCATCGCGGCACAGGCACGGCGCCTCGCCAGACCAATATCCGCTTTCGCCGCCAGCGATATCGGCATAGGCCGGGTCGCTGTCGCGCCGCACAATGAGAAAATCCGTCGGCGACCGACCTTCAATATCGGCCGCCGCATAGCCGGTCATCTTGAAAAATGCCGGATTGGCCGTGATGATGCGAGCCTGTACATCGAGTATCATCATCCCCTCGACCGCGGTATCGAACACCACACTGGCGCGTCGTAAACTTTCCTCCATGGTTTTACGCGCAGTGATGTCACGGATCGCACCGATGACCAAGCGCGGTGCTGCTGGTTCGAGCAGCAATTTGCCATATATTTCCAGCCAAGCGTACTGGCCGCTGCTGCGGCGGGCGCGAAATTCTGTGCTGAACAAGCCCGAATCAGAAAAATGCGCTTCAACGATAGACCTGTCATCAGGGTGAATACATGCCAACATCGCTTGCAAATCGGTTTGAAACGGCCGTAGCGCCATTCCCCAAATTCGATGAAAACGCTCATCGCCGCTGAATTCATTGAGCCGACTTTCCCATTCCCAGCAGCCAAGTTCAGCTGCATCCAGCGCCAGGGCCAGCCGCTGCTGCGATTTCGCCAACAAAGCTTCGGTATCGTGGCGCACCCGCGCGACCTGAATAACGGCTGACAATTCCTTGCTCTCGAACGGTTTGAGCACATAGCCGAACGGCTTACAGAGGGTGGCGCGATCAACGGTTTTATCGTCGGCGTAGGCCGTCAAAAAAATCACCGGCAATTTCCAGCGGCGATAAATTTCATTGCATGCATCAATGCCGTCCAAGTGCCCGGCAATATGTATATCCATGAGCACCAAACTCGGCATCAACGCGCTGACCGCAGCGATGGCTTCATCAAAATTCGTGCTGATATCAACGACTTCATGACCCAGCTCAAGCAAGCTCTGCTGCAAATCAAGTGCGACTACCGGTTCATCTTCGACAATCAGAATTTTTTCAATTTGCATCATGCCTCTCCGCTTGATTCATATTGAGCACAACGCTGATGCATGCGCCGTGCGCGCTGCTTTCGGTAATTAATTCGCCTTGCAACTGATGCACGAACATAGGAATCAGCTGACTGCCGAGACCGGAGTGTGCGCCCCATTGGAAACCGTCTGGCAGACCGCGACCGTTATCGGCCACGGCAATGCGCAACTGCTGCCCGGTATGGGTCAGTGTAATCGAGACCACGCCGTCTTGGCCGACATCAAAGGCATGTTTGATCGCATTGAGAACCAATTCATTGACCACCAAACCGCACGGTATCATGCGTTGCACATCGAGTGCCAAAGGGCTGGGATGTGCATGCAAACGCAGCTTGACCGAGTGCTTGTCAGCGCTGTACAAAGTCGCCGACAAATTGAGTAGTTTTTTCAGGAATTCATACAGGTTAATTTCCGACATATTATGTGATTCATACAATAACTGATGAATCAGCGCCATGGCTTTGATGCGTCCCTGACTTTCTGCCAGGACGCGAGCGACCTCGGGCGCAACCTTACGTGCCTGCAGATTCAGCAGACTCGAAACGATTTGCAAATTATTTTTCACTCGGTGATGCACTTCATGCAGCAAGGCGGTTTTTTCCGACAATGCTTGCTCGAGCATGTCGCGCTGGGCTTTTTGCTGTGAAATATCGCGTGCCAGCTTACACGCACCAATGACGCTGCCGGCTCGGTCACGCAATGGCGAAATCGTCACAGCCACATGCACAATTCGGCCTGATTGATGGATACGTTCGGTTTCGAATGCGGCGATTTTTTCGCCGCGTGCAATTTTATCAAGCAGCTCTTTTTCTTCATGCAACCGTGCTGGCGGAAAAAACTGCGTCATCGGCTGCCCTATCGCTTCTTGCGCCGTATAACCGAGCAAATTCTCCGCCGCCGGATTCCAACTCGTGACGATACCATCGAGAGATTTGGTGATAATGGCATCGTCGGACGACTCGATCACCGAGCGTAACTGCTCTTCCGAGCGGTGCAAAGCCGCTTCCGCAGCATGGCGTTGGCTGATGTCTATGCCGGATGGAATCAGGTGAGTGATGCGCCCTTGCCCATCACGCAAAGGCGAAAGCATGAAATCGATCCACGCCAGCGCTTCACCACGCAGTCGAATCTGCACATCGCAACGGACCGACTGCCCTTGCGTGCAGCGCGTGATCGCCGCTTGCAAATTGGCTTGCGAAGCGGGCGAAAACGACCACCAATGACAATCCCAGAATTTTTTCCCGATCACATCGCTCAAAGCAATGCCGGCGGCCTCAAGCGGTGCGCGATTCGCATTGACCAAGGTGCCGTCGAGTTCGAGCACGCCGACGAAAGCGAACAGATTATCTAACACACTGAGCAAGCGCTGCTGACTCTCTTGCTGTATCTGCTCTTGAAAATCGTCGACAGTCGCGTCTTGAATCAAGCCAAGCACGCCTTTGCGCTTGCCATCCGCACTGTTCCAAGGATAATACGAGGCCAGACGGTGCGCAGCGACATCATGCTCATCGGCCGCTGCGGCGCGAATAGTCTGGCGCAGCAGCGGCGTATCGGTAGCGAGCACAAACCGTAACTTGGCCTCAATCTGATCGGCGATCAGCGGCAAATAGTCCCGCACATGGTGACCGATTTGCTGATCTTTCGGGCAATGATTCAACTCGGCATGGCGGTCGTTGATATAGCGCAGATGCAGGTCTGGGCCAATCACGGCTATACCGATGGGCAATACATCCATCAGCATGGAAAACAGTTGCTCAATCTCGTTCGACTGCAGGTCATGCATACGTTACCTCACGGAAAACATTACATTCTGTGCAATATATCTGGAATCAAAGCAATTACAAACAACTTTCTGCATACACAACAAATGTGACTTTAAATCAACTATTGAATGTAACGCGATTTTCCTTGTTTACAAATTATTTTTCAAAAACTCCCACTTTGCTTTTTGCAAAGACCAGATCACCGCGTCGCCGCGCGGCCCATGTTCCTGCCCCGGGTAGAGCTGCAAGCTGTAGTCTTGGCCCTGTTTGATCAAGGCGTCGATGAACATGATGCTGTTTTGCGGATGGACATTGTCGTCCATGGTGCCGTGCATGATCAGAATTTTGCCGTGTAATTGCGCGGCCGCTTGCAATACGCTGCTGCGCTCATAGCCGGCTTGATTTTCACTGGGCAAACCCATGTAACGCTCGGTATAGACACTGTCGTACAAACGCCAATCGGTGACCGGTGCACCGACCATGCCGATTTTCCAGGCCTTGCTGTGGGTCATGGCATACGCGGTAAAATAGCCGCCATAGCTCCAACCATTCAAGGCAATTCTATCCATATCGGCCCAGCCTTGCTGCGCCAACCAAGCCAAACCATCGAGCTGATCCTGCAACTCCAGCTCACCCAAGCGCTGGTAAATGGGCCAGGCGCTGACTGGGCCCTGATTGCTGGCGCTACGGTTATCGAGTATCCACACCACATAGCCTTGTTCGGCCAGGAAATGATAGTACAGGTCATTACTCCAGCGATCGACCACCATCGGCGTCATCGGCCCGGCATACAAATGCTGATACACCGGATATTTTTTATGCGCATCAAAGTCGGGCGGCAGATACAACAAACTCTCCAGCAAAGTCCCGTCGCGTGCAGGGATGCGCTGATGCAATACGCCAGCCCGCCGCACCGCCTGTAGCGCTGCCGGCACCCCGGCAGCGTCGACCAGTTTGATCTGCACCCCATCGGCACGCACCAGCGCCTGCGCCGGCGGCTGCGTCAAGCTGCTCCAGCTGTCGATGAATTGGGTGTAATCATGATTCCAGCGCGCCAGGTGCGTGCCTTTGGCCTCGCTCAAGCGTTGCAAGGGCCCACCTTCAAGCGCGAGCGCATACACATCGCGGCCGATAAGATTACGTTCATTGGCCGTCAACAAGATACGGCCGCGCACCTGATCGATGCCCTCGACGCTGCGGACATCCCAGTTGCCACTGGTGAGTGCGGCGCGCAAGCGAAAATTCTTATCGTAGCGGTACAGATGCATGTGGCCGCTGCGCTCGGATTCCCAAATAAAGCCGCCATCCTGCAGAAAATGTGGCAAAGGCAAACGTCCGGTCCAAGCCGGACTGGTTTCGCGCACCATCACCTCACTATCGCCCAGACTTGGCTGGTATAAGCGCAGATCCAACCAGGTTTGTGCACGGTCTTGCCAAGACGCCAGCAAACGCCCATCCGGGGTCCAGCCGACCTGCACGATCAGGGTTTCGGCGCTGCCATATGGATTCGCGCTCCAACTGACTTGTCCGGTCAAATCAACCACACCCAGTCGCACCACTGGATTCGGATCACCGGCTTGCGGATACCGTGTCGCTACACTCGTACTCGGGTTGCGATGATCAGCGCTGAGGGTATAGAGCGGCACGCGGCTTTCATCAAAATTTAAAAATGCCAAGCGCTGCGAATCCGGCGACCACCAGAAGGCCCGCATCGTACCGCGCCCGTAAATTTCTTCCATATACACCCAATCGTGCCGACCATTGAGATTACTCGCGCTGCCGCCGCTGGTCAGACGCGTTTCTTTGGCGCTGGCGACATCGCTCAGATACAAATCATTGCCCTTCAAATACGCCACCGCTTGCCCGTCGGGCGACAGTAAAGCCTCGTCCTTACTTTGTTCCGGGCTATACGTAAGGCGCCGCACCGCCGCTGCCGCAAGATCGACCAGCCATAAATCCTGCTTCGACACAAACAGGTAACGGTTCACGGCCGGGGTGATTTTCGGTGCCAGTTGTTCGGCAATCGTCAGCGCTTCGGCCGCATCGATACCGGCTGCGCGCAACCACTTACGCACCGGCGCGTCCGAATAAGCCGCCTGCTTTTCCCAATTGAGCGGGTTGATCAATAAGGAAGTCACGACGCCGTCTTTACTACGACTCTCGACCAAACGATTCTGCCCATCCCAATTCAAGCCAGTCAGCGGCGCGATCGTGAAATTTTCCTTTTTTTGCGGGTGATATAACATCTCCAGACTGAGTTGGCGCGGTTCAACGGCGCAACTCATACTACTCAACAGCATGCTCAAACTGAGCAAAAGCAGGTATGTTCCGGTTTTTTTCATAATGACTAGACCTGTAAGGAAATGGCGAATTTCATGAAGAGCGCTATTATCGCTGCGAACCGGGCATTTCTCAGGATTTGTTATTGAGCACGGGCGCGGCGGATATCGCGCAGTGGTGGCGCGCCAAACAAACGCGTGTATTCGCGACTGAACTGGGAAGCGCTTTCATAACCAACTTGGATAGCGGCACTGGCCGCGTCAATATCCTGATTAAGCATACGCTGACGGGCATCTTGCAAGCGCAATTGCTTAAGGTATTGCAGCGGACTCAAGCCCGCCACCGCGCGAAAATGTTGCCGAAACGTTGAAGGACTCATATGCGCCCGCGTGGCCAGCAACTGCATGGAAATATCTTCCGTATAGTGCTGCTTCAACCATGAAATGAGCTTGGCGATTTGCTGCCCAGGCGAGCCGGCATGAATCAGATGACGCAAGGTCTGGCCATGTCCGCCATGCAGCAATCGAACGATCATCTCTTGCTTGATCAAGGGGGCCAGCAAAGGCAGCAGTTGCGGTTCCTTGACCAAGCGCAGCAAACGAACCAGCGTATCGAGCACCCCTTCATCGAGGGTCAACACCGACATCGCCAGACTGATACGCTTGTTGTGCGCCGCAGGGAAAGTCATTTCGGCCGCACATTGCGCGATGCTGCGCGCATCCAAGGCCAGCCCGAGTGCAAAAAATGGCTGCGCCTCACTGGCGCTGGTGACCGACGACAACACAGGCAAATCGAGCGAAGTCACCAGCGACTGCCCGGCAGCATAGTCAAAAATCTCCCCACCCAAGCTTACCCGCTTACTGCCTTGAACAGTCAAACCCAATCCCAGACCGTAAATACAATGTATCGGTTCGCTCACCTTACTGCGCCGATATATCGTCAAACCCGGTACAGACGTCAGGTGATCGCCATCGGTAGCAGCGATCGCGCTGAGTAATTCAAGCAAGATGTGGCTGTTAGAGAGTTGCGTTTGAGGTAGCTTTTCCATATGATATTGTTGCCGCACGTATAAAGTTCATAGCCTAGCACCATCCCGACTCGGTTCTGCACTTCCGAGCAGAAATCGGCGAATCAGGCAAGAAATGCAGCAAATCAGGCAAACCACTTTAAGCCTTGCCGGGTGACAATAAGCGGTGTTTTTCGATACTGGCTGCCAGCCGTTGCGCCGCCCAGCCGAGTGCGGCGATCCGTGTCGCTCAGTCCCGTCTATCCCTCCCCTACTGGAGCATATTATGATCACTACCACTATCAACGGCCAAGCTGTCAGCGTCGATGTCCCGCCCGACACCCCGGTATTATGGATGCTGCGCGACTCGCTGCAACTGACCGGTACCAAGTTCGGCTGCGGCGCAGCCTTGTGCGGTGCCTGTACCGTCCACCTCGATGGTCAGGCGATTCGCTCCTGCGTCACGCCCGCCTCTGCTGTTGCTGGAAAGAATATCACCACCATCGAAGCAGCCACCGGCGGCAGCGATCGCGTCGGCAATGCCGTCCATGCGGCCTGGGTGAAACACGATGTCGCCCAGTGTGGTTACTGCCAAAGCGGACAAATCATGAGCGCCACCGCCTTCTTGAAATCACTTCCGCACGGCAAATTGCCGACCAACAAGCAAATCGACTCCGCCATGGCCGGCAACATCTGCCGCTGCGGTACCTACGCCCGCATCCGCGCCGCCATATCCGACGCCGCCACCGCCCTCATCTGAAGGAATGCCCATGTTACCGCATATCGATTACAGCGAACTGCCGCGCGCCCTGCAACATCTGCTGGCACGCGATCAGGCCGCCCCGCCCGCCCCGTCACGTCGCAACTTTCTTAAACTCGCCGCCGTCAGCGGTTTTGCACTCGGTGCCTTCCCCGGCTTAGCGCTGGCACAAAGCACAGACAAAAAACCCCTGGGCCCGACCCAACAACCGTCGGCCTTCGTCGAAATTGCCGCCAACGGCGCAGTGACCGTCACCATCAACCGGCTCGATTTCGGCCAAGGCGTACAAACCGCCCTGCCCATGATACTGGCCGAAGAACTCGATGCCGACTGGAGCAAAGTCCACAGCCGTCACGGCAGCAATGACGGGGCCTATGTCGACCCGAAGATGGGCATGCACATCACGGGCGGGTCCAATTCGATTAAAAACAGCTTCATGCAATACCGCGAGCTCGGTGCCCGCGCGCGCGCGATGTTGCTGGCCGCTGCCGCCAGCGAGTGGCACCTTGATGTTGCGCAATTGCGCACTGAAAATGGTGC
The DNA here is from genome assembly GCF_034347425.1 of Undibacterium sp. CCC3.4. GTDB lineage: Bacteria > Pseudomonadota > Gammaproteobacteria > Burkholderiales > Burkholderiaceae_D > Undibacterium. The sequence continues at coordinate 1,767,615 of NZ_CP133779.1, read as the reverse complement.
CGTCATCGCCCCGGATGGCCGCCAACTGAGCTACGGCCAACTGGCCGCTGCCGCCATGCAGCAAACCGTGCCGGAAACCGTGGTACTCAAAGACATCAAAGACTTCCGTCTGATCGGTCGCCCCACCACCCGCCTCGACGCCGTCGCCAAAAGCAGCGGCAAGCAAGACTATGGCATCGACATGCATTTACCCGGCCAACTGACGGCCTTGGTGTTACGCCCACCGGTGTTCGGTTCCAAAATTGCCAGCCTCGACGACACGGCCGCGCGTGCCATCGCCGGCGTCAAAGCCGTGCTGCGCGTGCCGTTGGATCGGGGTGCCGAAGGCGTCGCCGTGATTGCCGATGGCTACTGGCCCGCCAAGCTGGGCCGCGATGCACTCAAACTGAGTTGGGATAGCTCGGCGGTGGAAAAAGTCGATAGTGTCGCGCAACTGGCACAGTACCGGGCACTGGCCAAACAACCGGGCAAGCGCCACTTCGATGCCGACATGGCACCGCTGCAAGGTGCGGCCCGCACCATCGAAGCCGAATTCCACTTCCCATATTTAGCGCACGCGCCTATGGAACCGCTCAATTGCACCGTCCGTATTGATAGCGCCGGGGCCGAACTTTGGCTCGGCAGCCAAATGCCGGGCATCGATGGAGTCACGGCAGCGCGCGTGCTCGATCTCAAGCCTGAGCAAGTCAAAGTCCATGTGCAAATGGCCGGCGGTGGCTTCGGTCGCCGCGCCATTCCCACCAGCGACTACGTCTTCGAAGCCTGCGGCGTCGCCAAGGCGGCGCGCAGCGCCGGTCTTGATGCGCCGATACGCACGCTGTGGAGTCGCGAAGATGATATCCGCGGCGGTTATTATCGCCCGGCGCAATTGCACCACGCCCGTATCGGCCTCGATGCCCACGGCAAGGTACTGGCATGGGAGCATGTCATCGTCGGACAATCGATTGCCGCCGACACCTTCCTCGAAGGCTTCATGATCAAAAACGGCATCGACAACACCGCCGTCGAAGGTATGCGTGAGCCCTACGATTTACCGATGCGCCTCACCGTGCACCATCCGAAACTCAATGTGCCGGTACTCTGGTGGCGTAGCGTCGGCTCGACCCACACTGCCTTCGTCATGGAAACGCTGATCGATGACATCGCCCGCAGCGCCAAACAAGATCCGGTCGCTTACCGCATGCAATTGTTCGGCGACAAACACTTGCGTCACCGTGCCGCCTTGCAACTGGCGGTCGATCATAGCGGCTACGGCAAGAAACGCTTGGCCAAAGGCCACGCTTGGGGCGTCGCGGTACATGAATCCTTCCAAACCGTAGTGGCCTACGTGGTCGAAGCCTCGATCCAAGGCGGCCGACCGGTATTGCATCGCGCGACTGCCGGCGTGCACTGTAACCTCGCGGTCAACCCGCGCACCATCGAAGCACAAGTACAAGGTGCCGCGCTGATGGGCTTGTCGATGTGCCTGCCCGGCGCGGCCATCACGTTCAAAGACGGCGTCGTCGAGCAAAGCAATTTCGGTGATTACGTCGTGCCGCGCATCACTGACATGCCGGACATCGCGGTACACGTCGTACCCAGTGCCGATGCGCCGACCGGCATGGGTGAGCCCGGCTTGCCACCGTTGGCACCGGCCTTTGCCAATGCCATCGCGACACTGACCGGTAAAGCCATGCGCGAACTGCCGTTCAAGTTCAGCTAAGCCAAGCCGATGGAAGATCTCGATACCACCGTGCTGCGCACCGCCCTAAGCTGGCAAGTCCAAGGCTTGGCGGTGCTGTTGGTGACCGTGGCGCGCACATGGGGTTCCTCGCCGCGCCCGCCCGGCTCGCTGATGGCGATCAATCAGCGCGGCGCAACCGTCGGCTCGGTGTCGGGCGGCTGTATCGAGGATGATCTGATCGAGCGCATGCAACAAGCAGGCATCGCGGCAATCTGCCAAAATGGCCTGCCGGCGGTGCTGCGCTATGGTGTTTCCAGCGAGCAGGCACAGCGCTTCGGCCTGCCGTGTGGCGGCACCATCGAATTGGTGCTCGAACCCCTCTCCGCACACAGCCAAATCGAGGCCTTGCTGCACGCTTGCCAACAACGCCTGAGCATAGAACGCACGCTCGATTTGCAGACGGGTCACACCCGCCTGCGTCACGGCGTGCGCGGTGGCGTGCCGCGCCTCGATGAGCAGCAACTGGTCAGCTATCTGGGGCCACAAATTCGTCTCATCGTCATTGGTGCCAGCGATTTGTCGCGCTTCCTGTGCCAATTTGCACTGGCCATGGGCTTCGAAGTGATCGTTTGCGATCCACGCGAAGAATACCGCGCCGCTTGGCAATTGGATGGCGTCGCCGTCAGCGCCGAAATGCCCGACGACTTGATACAAAGCCTGGTGCCGGACGCCCGTACTGCGATCATCGCCTTAAGCCACGATCCCAAGCTCGATGACTTAGCCTTGATCGATGCCCTGCAGTCTGAGGCATTTTATGTCGGTGCCATCGGTTCGCGCCGCAACAGCGCGCAAAGACACGAGCGCTTGCGCACCCACTTCGACTTATCGGAAACAGCCTTGCAAGCCTTGCATGGCCCGGCCGGCCTGTATATCGGCAGCCGCACCCCGGCCGAAATCGCGCTCTCCATCATGGCGCAAGTAGTGGCGATCAAAAATGGCGTGCCGCAGTTGCCGCCGACACAGGTGGCAGCAGGGAAAGTACAGCAAGCGCAGGAGATGGGGATAGGCGCGCCTCTCTGACACGTCTTGCCCGGCTCTGCCACTCCCGCACCGACCTTGTTCCGAACGGAATCGAGCTCAACCACAGTGACTCACCACGCAACTAATCGCCGGTACGACAGCGAGATATTTTTGCGCTGAAAAAAATACGCAAGTTTTCAAGCCCAAAGCAGAAGAAACCAATGCGTGTCAGACCAGACTCCAGGGGAAACGCAGATTTATTCAAAAAAAATAAACTGATCCCAAAGATTGCGGTCGAATTCCGTGCTCCAGTAAGTTTAATCAACAAAAATGCTTGGATAGAGGAAAATGACGACGACAAAATTTTGCGGCATGTGCGAACGAAAAGTGGCACCAGAAAGAGTAATAGGTGTCGGTACTATTCTTCTGGCTCTTTGCACCGCGGGTGCTACTTTACTGCTCATTCCTTTGTATAAAAAGCGCTGTCCTATTTGTAAGGGCAACGACTTCAGCACATCACCAACAAACACGATGAGCAAAGGCATTCGCGAGCCTTCTCCAGAAACACATATAAAATGCCCTGATTGCCAGGAGTACATTCTCAAAGAGGCAAGAGTTTGCAGACACTGTCGCTGTCGATTCTTGCCACAGGTTTAGCTGTGGCAAATCGGCTTAGGCAGGGCTTATTTGGGATGCCGATGCAAAATTCAGTACGTCGGCCATGGTCGCCGTCCTGCGAGCTTTTGGCAGAAATCCAGCAACGTTCGTGGTTAACTGAAAATACCAGAAATGATGGTGTTTTCAGTGTTAAAAACGATACTGGGTTCCCGCCGAAAGCATGCGGGAATGATGAGGTCATTGGCTTTCATGGTGAATCAGTGGAATTGGCCGTTGCCAATGAGGATGCAATGCAATCTCCTTGCGCATGTCCAGGTGGCTGCTCGCAGGCACCTGACTGAGGTGCGACTTGCTGATATTGTCCGCTTGGCACAGAACAAAGTGCGAATGCTTTAACCGAGCGCCTATTTTAGCGAATCGGGTTACACAGCGCTTACACAATACAATTATTGCGAATGATAAAACAAAAGGGTTACAGACCGAAATCTGTAACCCTTTGTTTTTACTACTTTATATTGGTGCCGGCTGCCGGAATCGAACTGGCTACCTGATGATTACAAGTCAACTGCTCTACCAAGTGAGCTAAGCCGGCGAAAATCTTTTCAAATGAAACTTAAAGAATTAAGTGCATCCGAAGACCGAGATTATAGGCTATTTAATTATTTTAAGCGAGGGCTTTTCCGACTTTTTTTGCTCTTTTTCAGGTGACTTCACCGTTCCTGCATTCTGCACCGAACTGATGGCTGCCAAACCGAGTGTCGGACGCGGCTTGTCTTCCGTCGCTGCGACGGCGACGGCACTGTCCTCAGATGGCTCGCTATCGAGTTCAAACGCCATGCCCTGCCCGTTCTCGCTGGCATACACGGCCAGCACATTGGCGACCGGTACATGGATGTCACGCGATACGCCGCCAAACCTGGCCTTGAACGTCACGGCTTGATTGTCCATCTTCAAGCCACTGGTGGCACCGAAGCTGATATTGAGGACAATTTCGCCATTGCGCGCAAATTCCATAGGAACTTGGGTCGCTCCGCTGATTTTCACCGCCATATAAGGGGTGTAACCGTTATCGGTGCACCATTCATAAATGGCACGCATGAAATACGGCTTGGTAGAAGTTTCTTGCATAGTCAGATACTCAGACAAAGGAATATTAAGAATAGGCCGCTATTCTAGAAACAACAAGGCTGACCTGAGTCAGCCTTGTTGCATTTAACGTAAGCCGATCAAATCCATGCGCCCGGAATTAACGGCGCATAACCTTTTCAGACGGAGTCAATGCTTCGATATAGGCCGGACGCGAGAAAATGCGTTCGGCGTATTTCATGATCGGCGCAGCAGTCTTCGACAATTCTATACCGTAATGATCGAGACGCCAGAGTAATGGAGCAACAGCGACATCAAGCATGGAGAATTCATCGCCGAGCATGTACTTGTTCTTGATGAACAAAGGAGCGAGCTGCGTCAAACGATCACGAATTTCAGCACGGGCCTTGTCTTGCACTTTCGCCGAACTGGTGTTCTTGTCGTTTTCCAGCGTATGCACGTGGACGAACAATTCTTTCTCAAAATTGAACAACATCAGACGCGCGCGCGCGCGCTGCAAAGGATCGGCCGGCATCAGTTGCGGGTGCGGGAAACGTTCATCGATGTATTCATTGATGATATTCGATTCATACAAAATCAATTCGCGCTCAACCAGAATAGGCACCTGACCGTAGGGATTCATGGTCGAGATATCTTCCGGCTTGTTGAACAAATCAACGTCGCGGATTTCAAAATCCATGCCTTTTTCAAACAAAACCAAGCGGCAACGCTGTGAAAATGGGCAGGTTGTGCCAGAGTAGAGAACCATCATTTTTATAGTTCCTTAAAAACGATCAGGGCGAGGGGCCACTTTCGCGCACCTCACCCCGGGGATTACACGTCCGTTGACGACGGAGAAAAACGGACGTTCTTAGAAAATTTCACCGTGTCGATCAGTACGACCGACCAGATGAAAACATTGCTGTTACTTAATTACTTCACTTCCTTCCAGTAGGAGGCATTCAGGCGCCAAGCGAATGTCGCCAGCAAAGCCATGAACAAGACCACGATCACGCCGAGACGTTTACGCGTAGCCTGGGCCGGTTCCCCCATCCACTGCAGATAGCCGACCAAATCGCCCACTGTATTATCATATTCTACCGCTGTCATGCTACCGGCCGACACTGTATCAAAACCAGCAAACTTATGCACGGATTTGCTTTCGTCATGCGGATCTTTTTCCTCGACGAACTTGGCGTTGCGAACCCCTTGCAATTGCCATAATACATGCGGCATGCCGACATTCGGGAATACCATATTATTCCAACCGGTCGGGCGCGACTCATCTTTGTAGTAACTACGCAGATAAGTATACAACCAATCGGCCCCGGAACCAGCCGCCGATGCGCGCGCGCGCGCGATCACCGATAAATCGGGTGGCACCGCACCGAACCACGCTTTGGCATCTTTCGCTGCCATCGTAGTTTTCATCAAATCGCCGACTTTTTCACCGGTAAACAATAAATTGTGTTTGATCTGGTCATCGGTCAGGCCAATGTCTTTGAGCCGATTGTAGCGCATCGCCGAAGCAGAATGGCAATTCAAACAGTAATTGACAAACAACTTGGCACCATTCTGTAAGGCTGCCATGTCGGCCGAACGATCGGGCGCGTGCTCGAGCGGGAAACCGGCTTCATTAGCCAGCACCAGTGCTGGTAACAAGGCGATGACAGCGATCAGTTTTTTAAGTAATTTCATGCTTATTCTTCCTCGCTTGGTTGGCTCAATGCGCCGTGAACGTAACACGTTTCGGCACCGGCTTAAATGTTCCCATCGCGCTCCACCATGGCATGAGCAAGAAAAAGCCGAAGTAGATAACGGCACAGACTTGCGAAATCCGTTCGCGCGTCGGCGACGGCGGCTCAACACCGAGGTAACCGAGGGTAACAAACACGATGGCAAATACCAGGTAGACCGGCTTGTGCCAATCAGGGCGGTAGCGTATCGATCTCACCGGAGACAGATCGAGCCAAGGCAGGAAGGCCAAGATCACCACCGAACCACCGAACAAGACCACACCCCAGAATTTAGCATCCAAACCGCCCGGTATCATGCCAACGATAACCAGTAAGCCAGCTACCGCGATGACGATTTTCAGCAGTTGCGGCAGCTTGGTGGTCAGGTAGATCAAGGCGACATACGCAGCGATCCCGGCTTGCAACACGAATAAAAATTCCGAAGTCGTGGCCCGCAAGATCGAGTAAAACGGCGTGAAATACCAAGTCGGCGCAATATGCAGCGGCGTTTTGAGTGAATCGGCCGGGATGAAGTTATTGTATTCGAGGAAATACCCGCCCATTTCCGGCGCAAAGAACACCGCCGCACTGAACAAGGTCAGGAATATCGTCACCCCGAAAATGTCGTGGAAAGTGTAATACGGATGCGAAGGTACGCCGTCGAGCGGATGTCCGTCCGGGCCCAAGGTATCTTTGATCTCGATGCCATCCGGATTATTCGAACCGACTTCATGCAACGCGATCAAATGCGCCATCACCAAACCGAGCAACACCAAAGGAATGGCGATGACATGGAAGGAAAAGAAGCGGTTCAAGGTGGCGTCCGAAACGACGTAATCACCGCGTATCCACAAGGACAAATCAGGGCCGATGAAAGGAATGGCACCGAACAAGTTGACGATTACCTGAGCGCCCCAGTATGACATCTGACCCCATGGCAGCAAATAACCGAAAAACGCTTCGGCCATCAAACACAGGAAGATCGCGAAACCGAACAGCCAAATCAATTCACGCGGCTTGCGATACGAGCCGTACATGAAGGCGCGCGCCATATGCAGGTACACGACGATGAAAAAGGCGGAAGCGCCGGTCGAGTGCATGTAGCGCACTAACCAACCCCAAGGCACATCGCGCATGATGTATTCGACCGAGGCAAAGGCCAGCGTCGCATCCGGTTTGTAATGCATGACCAGGAAAATACCGGTCACGATCTGAATCACCAACACCAGCATCGCCAGCGAACCGAAGATATACCAGAAGTTGAAATTTTTAGGTGCGTAGTACTGACCCCATTGGTCATTCCACAGCTTGGTCAGCGGGAAGCGCGAGTCGACCCAATTGAGCGCCTTGGCCACTACGGGGGCATCGGCCGGAAGTTTCTTTTCAACGAATGCCATGATTACGCCTCGCCTTTCTCATCTTTACCGATGACAATTTTGGTATCCGACATAAACATGTGACGCGGCACATCGAGATTTTGCGGTGCCGGCTTGTTTTTATAGACGCGGCCTGCCAGATCGAAGGTCGAACCATGGCAGGGGCACAAAAAGCCGCCTTGCCAATCATCCGGCAGCGAGGCCTGTGCGCCGGGTTGAAATTTAGCACTGGGCGAGCAACCGAGATGCGAACAAATACCTACCGTGATGAGCAATTCCGGATGTTCTTTGCGCGAACGGGTCTGCTTATCGCAGTATTCAGGCAAATCCATGGTGTACGGTTTTTTCGAAGTCGGATCAGCTACTTTGTCTTCGGTCTTGGCCAAGCTGGCCATCATTTCCGGCGTACGCTTAATTATCCATACCGGCTTACCGCGCCATTCCACCGTCGTCATCTCACCCGGATTGAGGGCTGCAATATCCACTTCTACCGGTGCCCCTGCTGCTTTGGCACGCTCAGATGGCTGAAAAGTGCTGACGAGCGCCCCTGCCGTTGCCAATCCTGCTACACCACCCGCTGCGCAAGTGGCGACGAGCAAACCGCGACGGCCGGAATCGACCTGCTTCTCAATACTCATACCAACCCCAATCTGTCAAAAATCAAAATTCGACCAAGCTTTACCCAATACTACTTCTAGCAACATTAAATTATAAAGTAGCCGGGTAGGCTTTTAAAGCAAAACCTACCCGATATAGCAACAATGGGTCTTTATTTTTGGAAATACGTCACTATTTGACGTAGTTCATAGAACTGTCTCTATTATTGTGCTTAATACCCACAAACCTGAGCCTAAATGACAAGATAATTGACAAATTGCCAGTCATTCTCAATTTACAATAGCGGCTCTTTTACGGCATACCCTTTTCGAAAGCGACTTACTATGAGCATGATGCAAGAATTCAAAACCTTTGCGACCAAAGGCAACGTGGTCGACCTCGCCGTCGGTGTCATCATCGGTGGGGCCTTTGGCAAGATCGTCGACTCGCTGGTCGGCGACATCGTCATGCCGGTGATCGGCCGTCTGTTTGGCGGGCTCGATTTTTCCAATTACTATTTGGCACTCAATGGTCAAGACCCGCATCTGACATTGCTGGAAGCGAAAAAAGCCGGCGGCGTGTTGGCATATGGTAATTTCATCACCATCAGTGTCAACTTCATCATTCTGGCCTTCGTGATTTTCCAAATGGTTCGCTTGGTCAACAAGTTGCGCAGCAACCAACCGGCACCGGTTCCGGCACCAGTAGTGATCGCCGAAGACATCGTCTTACTCCGCGAAATTCGCGACGCACTGAACAAATAAGCCGGTTTCAGACTGGATTGTCGATATCGACAAATTCATGCTCTATTCCAAAGCGCTCGGCCACCAGTTGACCGAGTGCTTCGATTCCATAGCGTTCGGTAGCATGATGTCCACAAGCTAAATACGCCACCCCGCTTTCGCGCGCCAAATGTACGGTTGGCTCCGAAATTTCACCGCTCAAATACACGCTGGCACCGGCAGTAATGGCGGCATCGAACAAATTCTGCGCCGCACCAGTACACCACGCCACCTGACTGACCAATTGAGCGGGATCACCGATCAGCAAGGGCGTACGGCCGAGCTGCCGGCCGACGTGCTCGGCCAATTGCCCCACTGTTAAGCGCGCCGGCAAAGCTGGCCCCGGCACGCCCAACCAACCCAAGTCATCTTCAGCGAAGCGTCGCTCTGGCAGCAAACCCAAGACTTGACCAAGACGCGCATTATTACCGAGGCTGGCATGCATATCGAGTGGTAAATGATAGGCGTACAGCGAGATGTCATTACTGAGCAAAAACTTCAAGCGCCGCTGCTTCTGCCCAATCACCCGCATATCTTCACCACGCCAAAAATAACCATGGTGTACCATGATTGCATCGGCTTGCAAGCGCAGCGCCGCTTCGAGCAAGGCCATGCTGGCGGTGACGCCACTGACAATGCGCCGAATTTCGCTGCGCCCTTCCACCTGCAAGCCATTTGGGCAATAATCACGTACACGCGTCACTTGTAATTCTGTGCTTAGAAATTTTGCAAGTGCTTCCCTATCGATAACATTTCTACTCATCATTCACCTTATGCGACGTCTTTGGTTCTTGTTTGCACAGACTGTAACAGTTGGTCTGGCGCTTTGGTTTATTGTACTCACCCTCAAACCCGAATGGCTAAGTAATCGTTACGGCAGCGCCCACGATGTGTCGCTCTCACACAGCGCCAGTTGGCGCGAAGCCCCGGCCAACAGCGTGGGGGCGCAAAGCTCGTACCGCTTGGCGGCACAAACGGCGATGCCGGCCGTGGTCAATATCTTCACGTCCAAAGAAGTCCAACGCAGCCGCAACCCTTTGCTCAACGACCCATTTCTACAACGTTTTTTCGGCGAACAAAAGAATCGCGCTACCGAGCGCCAATCCAGTCTCGGCTCCGGTGTCATCGTCAGTCCCCAAGGTTACATTCTGACCAATAACCATGTGATTGAATCGGCCGATGAAATCGATGTCGCCTTAGCCGACGGCCGCACCGCCGCGGCACGCGTCATCGGTACCGATCCGGAAACTGATCTGGCCGTGATTAAGATCGATTTGCCGAAATTACCAGCCGTCACGCTCGGCCATCCCGATGACATACAGGTCGGCGATGTCGTGCTGGCCATCGGCAACCCTTTCGGAGTCGGTCAAACCGTCACGATGGGAATTATTTCTGCCTTGGGTCGCAACAATCTGACCGAAAATGCATTTCAAAACTTTATACAAACCGATGCCGCGATTAACCCCGGCAATTCCGGTGGCGCTTTAGTCGATGTCAACGGCAATCTGCTCGGCATCAATACCGCGATTTATTCACAAAGCGGCGGCTCGGTCGGCATCGGCTTTGCGACTCCGGTGTCAACCGTCAAGCAAGTAATGGAATCGATCATTGCGCACGGTCAGGTGGTACGCGGCTGGATCGGGGTCGAGCCACAAGACATCACGCCGGAATTGGCGGAAAGCTTCGGCATTAAGCAACAGTCCGGTGCCATCATCGCCGGTGTGATACGCGGCGGGCCGGCCGACAAATCCGGCATAAAGCCAGGCGACATTCTGCTCAACATCGACGGCAAGCCGGTGACCAGCACCACCAACATGCTCAATTTGGTGGCCCAGCTGGTACCGGGCAAGAAGGCAAAATTCACGGTACTACGGAATCAGCAACAGGCGACGCTGGAAGTCTTGATCGACAAACGTCCGCCTACTCACCGCGAAGAATGACACCCCATGCATCTGATTGACTTACAAGCTTTTCTGTCTGAATTGGCCGACAATAACCAGCGTGCCTGGTTTGTCATGAACAAACCGCGCTACGATATTCTGCGTGCCGAATTTTTGGAAATGGTAGGCGAACTGATCCACGAGATTCAACAATTCGACCCGGTCATCATCGGTTGCGAACCGAAAAAAGCAATGTTTCGCATCAACCGCGATGTCCGCTTCGGCCACGACAAATCGCCTTACAAAACCACCTTCTCTTCGTCCATCCTGCCGTTCGGGCGTAAAAAACCGAGCGAGGGTGGTGGTCCAGCCTATTATTTCCAACTCGACGCCCATGGCCGCCTGTTCTTTGCCTGCGGCGAATACATGCCGCCGGCCGACCGCCTCAAGGCGATCCGCGAGCATATCCTCGCCGACCAGAGCGGCTTCGAAAAACTGTTGAAAGATAAAAAGCTGCGCCAAGTCTTCGGCGAGTTACAGCAAGAAGGCAAGCTCAAGCGCCCACCCAAAGGCTTTGCCGCCGATGCCAAGCATATCGAGTATCTGAAGCTGAAAAATTTCATGGTCTGGACCGAGTGCCCTTACCAAGGGCAGAGCAGCGCGGCCGTGCAGCAAACGCTGCTGCAAGCCTTCCACAGCGCCCTGCCATTAGTGAAGTGGCTGCGCGCGGCCTGACAGACCGCCGGCACTGAGGCACTGCCTCAGTCGTCGCCGATGGTCGGTGCGCGCGTGGCTTTGGTAAACCACGGTGCCAGTAACAAGCCCAACTCATAGAGCAGGCACATCGGCAGTGCCAACGAAAACTGGCTGACCAAATCAGGCGGCGTGACGATGGCGGCAATCACAAAGGCACCGACGATCACATATGAACGTATCGCCTTGAGCTTTTCGACCGAGACAAAACCCATCCGTACCAGTACCACCACCACCACCGGCACTTCGAAAGTCACGCCGAAAGCCAGGCACATCGACATGATGAAATCGAGATAGTTTTCTATATCAGGCGAAACATGGATCGAGGTCGGGGAAAACGCATTGATGAATTTGAACACGCGGCCAAACACGAAAAAATAGCAAAATGCCACACCGGTGAGAAACAGCGCTGAGGACGATATCACCAGCGGCGCAACCAAGCGTTTTTCATGCGTGTATAAGCCCGGTGCCACGAAGGCCCACACTTGGTACAGTACCCACGGCAGCGCCAGCATGAAAGCCAATAGCATGGTCACTTTCATCGGCACCATGAATGGCGAGATCACACCGGTGGCGATCATTTGTGCACCGGCCGGCAGCGAATCAACCATAGGCTGCGCCAGAAAATCATAGATACGGGCCGGCCCGGGCCAAGCCAGCAGCGCTACCGTTGCAATGACCAAGCCATAACTGGCTTTGACTAAACGATCGCGTAATTCAACCAAATGCGAGATGAAGCTTTCCTCACCGCTGGATTCCGCGCTGGATTCCGTCTTGTCGCTCATGCCGCTACCACCAAAAAAGGGAAATCAAAAGAAACTGGCCGGCCCGCGCGACTGCACGCGATGCCGCGCCATGCGCGCCGAACCTGAGACGATGTGACTGCGCTGACCATGGCGCTGCTTGTACCAAGCCGGCAGCGCACTGGTTTTCGCCAGCTTTTTGCGACGGAAATCTTTGGCCTTGTCAGCCATCTGCGCCTGCGCAAACGTGCTCGACACGGCTGGCCGCTCAGTGCTGGCCGCAGCCGGCTCTTGCAGCGCCGTCGCGGCATCGTGCCAAGTCGTTTGCACCGACTGTTCGACTTCCTGCGCCGCATCCTGCACATCTTTGTGCATCTTGCGCAGCTCATCGAGTTCGATTTCTTTGCTGACTTCGGCTTTGACATCATTGATGTAACGCTGTGCCCGGCCTAGTAAGGTACCGGCCATGCGCGCCACGCGCGGCAATTTTTCCGGGCCGATGACGATCAGCGCGACCACGCCGATCAAGGCCAGCTTGCTGATGCCGAGATCAATCATTGAGCGCCTGCGCCGATAATCTGAGCACGCGTGCCATCAATGACCGTTTTTTTCTTTGGCATCGACATCGATCGTCGCTTTCTCAGCGACGGCAGCAGCCGGTGCAGCCGGCACAGCGGACTTATCTTCCTCGCCTTTGATACCATCTTTAAAACCCTTGACCGCTTTGCCAAGATCGGCACCGATATTGCCGAGTTTTTTAGTTCCGAACACCAGAATAACGATGACCAATACGACCAACCAATGCAAACCACTGAATGAACCCATGATGACTCCTGATGAGAGCACTGCTCTCTGAAAATACGGTTAACGTTGACCGCGCCAAGGCAAAGCCCCGCCGATCACGTGCATATGCAGATGATACACCTCTTGCCCGCCATCGGGTCCGGTGTTGATTAAGGTCTTGTAGCCACCGCTGCGCGTGCCATCTGCCAGTAGCTGTGGGGCGCAGCCGTGAGCGGCGGCCAGTTGCGGCACCAAGGCCAGCATCTTTCCGAGCAGCGCGCTGTGTTCGACGGTCGCGGCCGATAAAGTGTCGATATGCTGCTTCGGGATGATCAGCAAATGCACCGGGGCGGCCGGGTTGATATCCTTGAAAGCCAGCAAATCAGCATCCTCGTGCACGATGCTGGCAGGAATATGCTTCGCAGCGATTTTACAAAAAATACAATTTTCCATGCTCATCCTGTCAATACGGGCTAATCAGAAATAAAGTTGATGTCAGTCTGGGCCGCGCGCGGCTTTTTCAGCCAGACCGGACAAGCCTTCACGCCGCGCCAATTCATCGAGTACCTGCTGCGGATGCAAATCAAATTGCGCCAGCAAGACCAGTGAATGAAACCACAAGTCGGCGCATTCATAGAGCAGTTTCGTAGCGTCACCCGAAACGCGCGCATCTTTGGCCGCCATCACGGTCTCGGTCGCTTCTTCGCCGATTTTTTTGAGTATCGCATCGTCGCCCTTGGAAAACAGGCGCGCCACATACGATTTATCAGGGTCGCCGCCATTGGCCAGTTTACGGCTTTCGATAATTTTTGCCAAACCTTGCAGGGTAGAGTCTGTCGATGTCGTCATTTGTAAATACTTTCCGGATCTTTCAGCACTGGATCAACGGCCTCCCAATCGCCGTCATTCAAACCGCCGACAAACTGTTGGAAGAAACACGAGTGCCGGCCAGTGTGACAAGCAATGCTATCGGTTTGCTCAATTTTCAGCAACACCACATCTTCGTCGCAATCGAGACGGATTTCTTTCACGATCTGCACATGACCAGACTCTTCACCCTTGTGCCAGATTTTTTTGCGCGAACGGCTCCAGTACACGGCTTGGCCGAGTTCCACCGTGCGCGACAAGGCCTCGCGATTCATCCAGGCAAACATCAACACATCGTTGCTGCTGGCTTCTTGCGCGATCACCGGCACCAAACCTTGGTCATCCCACTTTACTTTATTCAACCACTTTGCCGCGCTCATACCAACCTCATAGGAATCTGTTGCGCCGCCATGAAGCGCTTTGCTTCACCCACTGTATGGTGGCCATAATGAAAAATACTCGCTGCCAGCACGGCATCGGCACCGCCAAGTTTGATGCCGTCGGCCAAATCCTGCAAATTGCCGACACCACCAGAAGCGATTACCGGGATCATCACCGCATCCGAAACCGCGCGTGTGAGGCCGAGATCGAAACCGGAACGGGTACCATCTTTATCCATACTCGTGAGCAGAATTTCTCCGGCCCCGAGACGCGCCATATTCTGCGCCCATTCCACCGCGTCCAAGCCAGTCGCATGGCGACCGCCGTGCGTGTAGACTTCCCATTTTCCTGGGGCCACGCGTTTGGCATCGATCGCCACGACGATGCATTGCGAACCATACTTATGCGCGGCATCGGCAACCAACTGCGGATTGGTGACGGCCGAGGTATTGATGCCGACCTTATCAGCACCGGCATTGAGCAGACGGCGCACATCAGCGACCGTGCGCACGCCACCGCCCACTGTGAGCGGAATGAAGACCTGATCGGCTACCGCTTCGATGATAGGCAAGATCAGATCGCGTCCGTCGGAAGAAGCGGTGATATCGAGAAAAGTAATCTCGTCGGCCCCTTGGGCATCATAACGGCGGGCGATTTCAACCGGATCACCGGCATCGCGCAATTCTTGAAAATTGATCCCTTTGACGACCCGACCAGCGGTCACGTCGAGGCAGGGAATAATACGTTTGGCCAGTGTCATTCGAACTCTACTTCGGCGCTGTCGTCGCCACTGAGGATATCGGCACGCAGCTGCGCGCTACCAAGGTCGAGCGTGCCTTCGTAAATCGAACGACCGCAAATGACGCCGCTAATGCCTTCACTTTGCACCGCGCACAGGGCTTCGACGTCGGCCAAATCGTGCACACCGCCCGAGGCGATGACCGGAATGCTGACCGCTTGCGCCAACTTGACGGTGGCCTCGATATTCACGCCACCCATCATGCCGTCACGGCCGATATCGGTGTAAATGATCGCTTCGACGCCGTAGCCTTCGAATTTCTTCGCCAGGTCAATCACTTCATGACCCGATAACTTACTCCAACCATCGGTGGCAACCTTGCCATCTTTGGCATCGATACCGACAATGATTTGGCCCGGAAAGGCGCTGCAGGCATCCGCCAAGAAACCGGGGTTTTTGACCGCCGCAGTACCGATGATGATATAAGACAAACCGTCGTCGAGATAACGTTCGATGGTGTCAAGATCACGAATACCACCGCCGAGCTGGACTGGAATCGCTTCGCTGCCGGTTTCTTCGGCATAGTCGCGCACCGCCGCGAGGATCGCTTTGACTGCCGCTTCGTTCTTCGGTTTGCCGGCGAAAGCGCCGTTGAGATCAACTAAATGCAAGCGCCGCGCGCCCTGGCGCAACCAATGCCGTGCCATTTCGGCCGGGTCATCGGAAAATACGGTGGCTTGGTCCATATCACCTTGTTTAAGGCGTACGCAGTGACCATCTTTGAGGTCGATAGCAGGAATGAGCAACATGATTAAAAAATTTTAAAGTACTACATAAAAAATAACACCGCCCGAGGCGCAGAACTACCGCTTCAAGGCTTCCAGTTTACAAAATTCTTATACAGTTGCAAGCCGGCCGCAGCACTTTTTTCCGGATGAAACTGCGTGGCGAAGATATTATCGCGTGCCACGGCGGCGGCAAATGGCTGGCCGTAATCGGTCAGACCAACGGTATGGTCGCTGATTTCCGGCTGGGCATAATAACTGTGTACAAAATAAAAATATTCTTCGTCAGTAATATTATTCCACAATGCATGAGCACGGGCTTGCCCTACCCGGTTCCAACCCATTTGCGGTACTTTGAAGCGCGAGCCATCGTCTTGCAAGCGACCTTCGAGCGCAAAACGCGTGACTTTACCGGGCAACAGACCAAGCCCAGGGGTATCACCTTCTTCACTGACATCAAACAACATTTGTTCACCGACACACACGCCGAACATCGGCTTGTTGCGCGCCGCCGTCATGACGGCTTGCTGCAAACCCGAGTCACGCAGACTGCTCATGCAGTCGGGCATCGCGCCCTGCCCCGGCAAGACCAGGCGGTCGGCACTGTCTATATCGGCCACCAAACCCGAGATCAGCACCTGCGCTTCCGGTGCCACCGCGCGCAACGCTTGGGCGACCGAACGCAGATTGCCCATACCATAATCGACTACGACAATTTTATTCATAAAGGTTTCACTCGCAGCGCCCGCAGCGCCGCCTTGACTTCACACTCGGTTCAACAATTAAAGACTGCCCTTGGTCGATGGAATCGTGCCGGCGGCACGCACATCGTGTTCCGCCGCCATACGCAAGGCACGACCGAAAGCCTTGAACACCGTTTCACATTGATGATGCGCATTTTCGCCGCGCAGATTATCAATATGCACACTGACTAAGGCATGGTTGACGAAGCCCTGAAAAAATTCACGCGTTAAATCGACATCAAAGCCACCGATCATCGAACGGGTAAACGGGATATGGTACTCCAAGCCAGGGCGACCGGAAAAATCGATCACCACGCGCGACAGTGCTTCATCGAGCGGCACATAGGCATGACCATAACGACGAATGCCCTTTTTGTCACCCATCGCCTGCGCCACGGCTTGTCCCAGTGTGATCCCGACGTCTTCCACCGTATGGTGGGCATCGATATGCAAGTCGCCGACGGCTTCGATATCAAGATCAATCAGACCATGACGGGCAATTTGGTCAAGCATGTGATCGAGAAACGGCACACCGGTATTGAGCTTTTGCACACCCGTGCCGTCAAGATTGATCGCCACCCGGATCTGGGTTTCGTTGGTGTTGCGGGTTACGGCCGCAATGCGTTGAGTTGGCATGTTCATTTTTATGGCAGAGACGCTGCAAAAGCAGCTGAAAAAAGGGCATTTTCTTCCTGATTACTGACCGTAATACGCAGACAGTTTTCTAGCAGAGCATGCATTTTACCTACATTTTTGACTAAAATTTTGTGTTTCAACAATTTGGCAAAGACTTGTTCAGCATTCGCAACACGAATCAGCAAAAAATTTGCCGCAGAGGGGAACACTTCCACACCCGGCAGGGCGCGTAATGTCGCGGTCAGCGCTTCACGCTGTCGGCACAATTCGGCCGCTTGCGCATTGAGTACTTCAACATGGCGCAACATGAATACGGCGCTCGCCTCGGTCAGAACGTTAATGTTATACGGTGGCCGCACCTTGTCAAATTCTTTCATCAACTCATTGTCGCCAGCCATATAGCCGAGTCGTATCCCGGCCAAGCCCAGTTTGGAAACGGTACGCATGACGACCAGATTCGGGAATTGCGCCAAACGGTCCATGAAACTGACTCCGGCGAACGGCCCGTAGGCTTCATCGACGACGACTATGCCACTGCTGCCGACGGCTTGGAGAATGGCGACGATGTCGGCGGCATCGAACAGCGTACCGGTCGGGTTATTCGGATACGCCAAATAGGTGATGACCGGACGATGTACGGCGATGGCAGCCAACATGGCGGCGGCATCGAGCGTGAAATCGGCGTTCAAGGGCACGCCGACAAACTCCAGCCCGGCGAAACGCGCCGACATCGCATACATCACAAAGCCAGGCACGGGCGCGAGCACCTTGGCACCGGGCCGGGCACACGCTTGCGACAAGATGGCGATCAATTCGTCGGAACCATTCCCGAGCACGATTTCACGCCCAGCCGGTACCGCCAGTTGCTCAGCGATCAAGGCTTTCAGACCGACATACGAGGGCACCGGATAACGGTTGAGCGGCAGTGCCGCCAAATGCTGGGCTAATTCAGCCTGCAGCGCCGCTGGCAAGGGAAATGGATTTTCCATCGCATCGAGTTTGACGTAACCATCGGAAGATGGCACATGGTAGGCCGACAAAGCGGCGATTTCAGGACGGATGATCTGTTTGATACTCACTGTTTACTCCATGCAGTACGGTATAAAAAACGGCCGAGCTCAGGATCAATCGGCCAACACCACCGGTGCGGCTATCGACCTCGGGCAAACCTGCAAGGCCAGCCGGCTCTGTATCATGGCGCAATACTCGACATTGAGTTCAAAGCCGACAAAATCACGCCCACAACGTTTGGCAGCGACAGCGGTGGTACCGCTGCCCATGAAGGGATCAAGCACAACGCCGCCGGGTGGGCAGGAAGCTTTGATCATACGCTCGATGATTTCCAAAGGTTTTTGGGTCGGGTGCGCTTCACGTTCGGCGTGCTCGCGATGTAAGCGCGACACACTCCAGATATCTTTAGGATTAAATCCCAGTTCCAGCCATTTGGCACCTTCAAAAATTTTCCGGCTGCGCGCTTTTTTAGTCACGGCATCATAGGGAATTCGGATCGCATCGAGATCAAAATAATAATCTTTCGCTTTCACGAAGAAACCTATACTGTCGTGCACCGAGGAATACTTGCGCACGCTGCCACCCATCGACGGTACCCGTCTATCCCAAATGATTTCATTCATCATCGTCAGCCTTTGCTTGAGCATGACAAACACTTCGGGCGAATACCGCCAGCTCAAGAACACATACAGGCTGCCGTTGGGTTTTAATTTAGGCAGGGCCAAATCGACCCAGGCCGTCATCCACAACAAATACTCGGCCGCTTCCATTTTATCGGAATCATTGCCGTAATCTTTACCCAGGCCATAAGGCGGGTCAGCCAACAGTAAATCGACGCTGGCGTCAGGCAAGCGCGCCAGACCTTGCAAGGCATCTTCGCAAAAAATCTGATTGCGCCACGGCGCGCTCATCGCCCTATTCTCATCATCAAAGCAAACGCAATTCGGCGCTGCGCGCATGCGCCGGCAAGCCCTCGCCATAGGCTAATTCGACGGCGATTTTTCCCAAGCTTTGCGCACCTTGTTGGCTGACATGGATGATAGACGAGCGCTTCTGAAAATCATACACACCCAAGGGTGAAGAGAAGCGCGCCGTGCCGGAGGTCGGCAACACATGGTTAGGGCCGGCACAATAATCCCCCAGTGCTTCGGAGGAATAACGTCCCAAAAACAAGGCACCGGCATGGCGAATTTGATCGGCCCATTGTTGCGGCTGCAGGGCAGAAATTTCCAGATGTTCGGCGGCGATGCGGTTGGCGATTTCGCAGGCTTGCTGCATATCGCGCACCTTGATCAAGGCACCGCGGTTGGCCAGCGATACCGCGATCACCGCTTGCCGCGGCATGCTTGGCAACAGCTTGGCGATACTCGCTTCGACGGCATCGAGATAAGCAGCATCGGGACACAGCAGTATCGATTGTGCCAGTTCGTCATGTTCGGCTTGCGAAAACAAATCCATCGCCACCCAATCAGGATCGGTGCTGCCATCGCACAGCACCAAAATTTCCGATGGGCCGGCGATCATATCGATGCCGACGATACCGAACACGCGACGCTTGGCGGCAGCCACATAGGCATTGCCTGGACCAACGATTTTATCCACGGCCGGAATGGTAGCGGTGCCATAGGCCAGCGCAGCAACCGCTTGCGCACCACCGATGGTAAACACCCGGTCGACGCCGGCAATTGCAGCAGCAGCCAGCACCAATTGATTTTTCACGCCATCGGGCGTCGGCACCACCATGATGATTTCAGACACGCCCGCAACCTTGGCCGGAATCGCATTCATCAACACCGAAGACGGATAAGCAGCCTTGCCACCGGGGACGTAAATACCAACCCGATCGAGTGGCGTGACTTTTTGCCCCAGCACGGTGCCATCGGCTTCGGTATAACTGAAGCCGGCCGAGCCGCATTCAGTCTTTTGAATTTCATGATAGGCACGCACGCGCGCAGCGGCTGCTTCGAGCGCAATGCGGCGCGCGGCCGGCAATCCCTGCAAGGCCGCCTGCAATTCTGCCTGCGGTACTTCGAGTGCGGCCACGCTGCTGGCTTGCAAACGGTCGTAGCGCTGCGTCGCAGCCAATACGGCGTGGTCGCCATCGGCCTTGACGCTGGCCAGTATCTGCGCCACCGCTTGCTCAATGGCGGCATCTTCGGTCGCTTCAAAGGCCAGCAGCTGCGTCAGTTGCCGGGCAAAATCGACATCGCTCGTGTCCAGTCGCTTGATCATGTTTCCCATGCTTCTCTCTCGAAAATACTGTCCGGCCTGGCCGGACCAAGTTCAGTTACCGGCTTGTGCCGCCGCCAGTGAAGCGCTTTCGAAGGCAGCCAAAATCGGCTGCAAACGCTCGCGTTTCATTTTCAAGGCAGCCTGGTTAACCACCAGGCGCGAAGAAATTTCCATGATGTGTTCGACTTCGACCAGATTATTCGCGCGCAGCGTGCTGCCGCTGCTGACCAAATCGACGATGGCATCGGCCAGGCCGACCAGCGGCGCCAATTCCATCGAACCATACAATTTGATTAAGTCGACGTGCACGCCTTTGCTGGCGAAATGCTCACGCGCCGTTTCGGTATACTTGGTCGCCACGCGCAAGCGCGCCCCCTGACGGACCGCCGTGGCATAGTCAAAACCGGCCGACACCGCTACCGACATGCGGCATTTGGCGATCTGCAGATCGATAGGCTGATACAAACCTTCGCCGCCATGTTCGTGCAAAACATCTTTGCCGGCCACGCCGAAATCGGCCGCACCGTATTGCACATACGTTGGCACATCGGAGGCGCGCACGATGATCACGCGCAGCGCCGGGTCATTGGTCGCCAAAATCAGCTTGCGCGATTTTTCCGGATCTTCCAACACGCGAATACCGGCGGCTTCCAACAAGGGCAGGGTTTCTTCAAAAATACGTCCTTTGGACAAAGCCAAAGTTAATTGTGCACTCATGCTTTCACCCGCTGTATTTGTGCGCCGACGGCGGACAATTTAACTTCCATACGATCGTAACCGCGATCGAGATGATAAATCCGGTCGATCACGGTTTCGCCTTCGGCCGCCATAGCGGCAATCACCAGCGACGCCGAAGCGCGCAAATCAGTCGCCATCACCGGCGCGCCGATCAATTTATCGACACCGGTAACCATGGCGGTATGACCTTCGATTTCAATTTTGGCACCGAGGCGATGCATTTCCGGTACATGCATGTAACGATTTTCAAAGATCGTTTCAGTGATACAACTGCTGCCCACGGCGATGCAATTCATGGCCATGAACTGGGCTTGCATATCGGTAGGAAAACCTGGGTATTCAGTGGTGCGAAAACCGATCGCTTTCGGCCGGCTGCTCATTTGCGCACGAATCCAATCCGGACCGCTGGTCAGAATCACCCCGGCTTCGCGCAACTTGTCGAGAGCGACATCGAGGATGTCGCTGCGTGTGTTGCGCAAAATGATGTCGCCACCGGTAGCGGCCACCGCACACAGGAAAGTCGCGCTTTCGATGCGATCGGCGATCACGGTGTGGCTGGCACCATGCAAGCGCTCCACCCCTTCAATCACCAAACGATCCGTGCCGATGCCGCTGATTTTCGCGCCCATGGCCACCAGCAGATTGGCCAGATCAGTCACTTCCGGCTCGCGCGCGGCATTTTCCAGTATCGTCACGCCATCGGCCAGTGTGGCGGCCATCAGTAAATTTTCAGTACCGGTAACGGTGATCATATCGGTCACCACACGCGTGCCTTTGAGACGCTTGGCGCGCGCATGAATATAGCCGGCTTCGATGCTGATCTCGGCACCCATGGCTTGCAAACCCTTGATATGCTGATCCACCGGACGCGAACCGATGGCGCAGCCGCCCGGCAGCGACACCTTGGCTTCGCCGAAGCGCGCCAACAAAGGACCGAGCACCAGAATCGAGGCGCGCATGGTTTTGACCAAGTCATACGGGGCTTCAAAACGATCGACCGCGCTACCATTGAGCACCATCACACCGTTTTCTTGCGTCGCCTTCAAACCCATCTGACGCAATAATTTCAGCATCGTGCTGACATCTTGCAGCGATGGCACATTGTGCAACACCAGCTCATCGGCCGTCAGCAAGCCGGCGCAGAGTATCGGCAAGGCGGCATTCTTGGCCCCGGAAATGCTGATCTCGCCATTGAGGCGCGAGCCGCCTGTAATCAGTAATTTATCCATTATGCAGCATGCTCTTCAGGAGTCAGGGTTTTCATCGACAAGGCATGAATCTCGGCGCGCATGCGCTCACCCAGCACGGCATAGACGATCTGATGCCGGGCAATCAGGCGTTTGCCAGCGAAAGCAGACGACACGATGAGGGCCTTGAAATGCTGACCGTCGCCCTCGACTTCGAGATGCGTGCAATCTAAGCCGGCCGCGATGTAAGCATGAATTTGTTCAGGAGTAGGAAACACAGCGTATCTTTCTAAAACTTGAAATTAGTGACGTAATTTATAACCGCGCTTGAGCATCTGCACCGCAATCGTCGTCAGGATCAGGAAAAAACAGCCGACCACAATCAGGCTATTGACGGGATCAACGTCGGACTGACCGAAAAAGCCGTAGCGAAACCCATCTATCATATAAAAAAATGGGTTGAAGCGGGACAAGGTCAGCCAAAATGGCGGCAGCGAATGTATCGAATAAAACACGCCCGATAAAAACGTCGCCGGCATGATTAAAAAATTCTGAAATGCCGCGAGTTGATCGAACTTTTCGGCCCAGATGCCGGCGATCAAACCCATCGTGCCCAGCATGGCAGCGCCAAGTAAAGCGAACAAGGCGATCCAGCCAGGTGCGACGAAATGCAGATTGGTAAACCATACCGTAACGATGAACACCCCGCCGCCAACCGCCAAACCACGCATGGTGGCCGCCAGTACATAGGCACCGAACAATTCCCAGTGTGACAACGGCGGCAAGAGCACGAACACCAGGTTACCGGTGATCTTCGATTGAATCAGTGAGGACGAGGTATTGGCAAAGGCATTTTGCAAAATACTCATCATCACCAAGCCCGGCACCAAAAAAGCGGTGTACCGCACACCCGGGTAGACTTGCACATGCGCATCGAGCACATGACCGAAAATGAGCAGATACAACAAGGCCGTCATGATCGGGGCAGTGATGGTTTGCGTCGCCACTTTCCAAAACCGCAAGACCTCTTTATACAACAGGGTATTGAAACCAGTCATGTTCATCATTGTGCGCCTTCCATAATTTGCAGAAAGACATCTTCAAGATCTGCCTGGAGTAATTGTAAATCTTCAATCTGACAACCGGCTTGACGGAATGCCGCCAACATACCTTCGACTTGATTGTAGTCAGTCACGCGCAACACAAACTGGCGCTGCTCGGCCGGCGTTTCATGCGTCACGATTTGCTCGCGTAAAGTCGGCGGCAAGGCGATGTTGCCGCCGGAAGCCAGCGTCACGCGCAATTGCGAACCGGAGATACGGTTAATCAAGGCTGCCGTGGTATCGAGCGCGACCACTTTACCACCCTTGAGCATGGCGATACGATTACACAGTGCCTGTGCCTCTTCGAGGTAATGCGTGGTCAACACCACGGTATGCCCTTCGCGATTGAGGCGGGCAATGAATTGCCACAAACTTTGGCGCAATTCGACATCGACCCCGGCGGTTGGCTCATCGAGCACAATCACCGGCGGTTTGTGAACCAGTGCCTGCGCCACCAAGACGCGCCGCTTCATGCCGCCCGAGAGCGCGCGCATATTGGTATCGGCCTTATTGGTCAAGTCCAGATTGTGCATGATCTCATCGATCCAGCTGTCATTGTTCTTGATGCCGAAATACCCGGATTGCATGCGCAGTGTTTCGCGTACCGTGAAAAACGGATCGAATACCAATTCCTGCGGCACCACACCAAGCTTGCTGCGGGCTTGGCGATAGTCGGTGACGACGTCATGCCCCTGCACCGTAATATTGCCGGCATCGGCACGATTCAGACCGGCCAGGATAGAAATCAGCGTGGTCTTGCCGGCCCCATTCGGACCAAGCAAGCCGAAAAATTCGCCTTCTTCTATCGTCAATGACACGCCATCCAAGGCTTGCAGCGATTGGTAACGTTTTTGTATATTATTTATTTGTATCGCGGCCATATGGTGTGCTCGCATGCTCGCACTTACGTGCTCTATAGGGGTGAGGAGGAAGAACGTTTCGTCAATAATGACGAAACCTTTGATTATAGGGGATTTTCGGTCCGGGAACCGAATCGGTGGCGCGGAAACTTTCCCGCGCCGCCACATTGACGAGCGTCAATGTCGTTCTGCAGCCACCATCTGGAATTGCCCGCTCAAACCGTACAGAGCAATCAAGCTTTGCAATGCGGGTGGGGCTGCATGAAATTTCAATAACTTTTTCTCTTGCAAGGCATAGCGCTGCCAAGCAATCATGACCGCGACCGCGGCAGAATCAACGCGCTCGAGGCCAGACAAATCAAAATCGGACGCGCCGGCAGTCAGCGCGGCGATACCGGCATCGACTGCCTGACGAGCATTCTCTTGGGCCAGCTGACCGCTCAGTTTGTACACAACATCACCTTTTTTTGATTATTTGGCGGCGGCTTTATTCGGTGTTGCTGCCAGCTTTTTATTTTTTTCTGCCAAAGTTTTGATCAAACCATCAATACCGGTTTTACTGATTTGCTCGGTAAACGTACCCTTGTAGGTTTCCACCAACCAAGCACCGAGCACATTGATGTCATAAATTTTCCACGCGCCGGCAGTTTTAGCCAAGCGATAATTGAGCTGTATCGGCTCGCCGCGGCTCTGTATCACTTGCGAACGCACTTCCACTTCGGTGTCTTCCGGTGCCGCACGCATAGGCTTGAATTCTACCCGTTGATCGCGGATTTGTGAGATCGCGCCAGAATAAGTGTAGACCAGCAGAGTACGGAACTCGTTGCTCAACTGTTTTTGCTGTTCCGGCGTGGCATCGCGCCAGTTTTTACCAGCCGCCAGCGAAGTCATGCGTTGGAAATCGATGTAAGGCAGAATTTTCGCTTCCACCATGTCATACACACGTTTCTGATTACCGGCTTGGATATCTTTATCGCTTTTAGCGACGTCGAGAATTTCTTGGCTCAAACGCTTGACCAACTGATCCGGCGCTTCCTCAGCAGCCAGACTGCTACCCATGAATGCCAAACTGGCAAAGGCGAAGAGAAAAATTTTACTGATGAGTGTTTTCATATTAAATCCTTTCAAGCGGTACCACACCGCCAGTTGACAGCCGCGACGGCGGCATCACTGTGTTACGTTTGTTATGACAATCGCTAAACAAGATCAATCTTGGTTAGGATTAATTTGACTGGCTCGGCGCTGCAAATACGCATCGCGGATAAATACATACCGGTCGAGTGCCGCCTCTTCGATTAAAGAGCCGGCATCAAGAACGGATGCCCGCTTGTCGACCAAGCGCACCAAACTGCCCGTATTGCGAATATACACAGGCTTATAATACGACCAAGCATCGCCATAATAATCAAGCGGTGTGGCGACGGCATCACGCACCGTCGTCGGTCCGAGCACCGGCAAGACCAGATACGGTCCCGAGCGCACGCCCCACACCCCAAGTGTCTGGCCAAAATCTTCTTTGTGCTTACTCAAACCAGCCGGCGAACCGATGTCAAGCAAGCCCGCCAACCCGAAGGTAGAATTGAGCGCCACCCGCATGATATCGGAACTGCCGTCACCTACTTTACCCTGCAATAAATTATTGAGCGCCGTGTAGATATCACCGATATTGCCGAAAAAATTGCCGACGCCGGTTTGCACGAACGACGGCGTGACATTTGCGTAGACTTGCGCGACTGGCTTGAGCACGGCTTGATCGATCGCATCATTGAAATCAAACATAGCGCGATTGAAGCCTTCCAACGGATCGCGCGGATTCTGGCCGATATTGGTCTTGGTACCGATGGTATCGAGCGCCTTGTCAGCCTTGGTCTTGATTTTCTCAACCGAAACGGTGCTACAAGCGCTCATCGAGAGCAAGGCTAAGACCGCGACGAAGCTGCGGCTGCCAGTAAAAAGTGTTGTTATTGTTTTCATTTTTTCCCATCCGAACTACTGTCGGTTGCTTTGCTAAATAAGAACTGACTGATCAGATTTTCCAGTACTACGGCCGATTGCGTCATTTTAATTTTGTCACCTGCGACCAGATTTTGGGTATCGCCACCTGCTTCCAGACCGATGTATTGCTCGCCCAATAAGCCGGCGGTCAGAATTTTTGCCGAGGTATCTTTCGGAAACTGGTAACGCGTTTCCAATTGCATCGTCACGCTGGCTTGAAAGCTTTTGTCATCAAACGTGATTGCCGACACCCGCCCAACCACCACACCGGCACTTTTCACTGCCGCGCGCGGCTTGAGGCCGCCAATATTGTCGAAACGGCTGACGACAGTATAGGTCTTTTGCAAGGATAGGGAGCTCATATTGCCAGCTTGCAATGCCAAGAATAGCAAGGCTGCCGCTCCCAGAATCACAAACAAACCGACCCAGAAATCCAATGATTTTTTTTGCATGTTTTTCCTCTGTGCCCCCACTTGGGAGCGCAATGATTATTTGATACCTGCCGCGTCACTACGCTGCGTGTTCATCTGGAATCCTGAGCGGCAGAACGGAGTCGGCGGCAAAGGCTCCCAGGCTTACTGAAACATCCAAGCTGTCAGCAAGAAATCGAGCCCCAGCACCAGCAAAGACGAAATCACGACGGTGCGAGTGGTAGCACGTGCCACGCCTTCCGGCGTAGGCTGCGCTTCATATCCCTGAAACAGCGCCACAAATGTGACGGCAAAACCGAACACCACACTCTTGATCACGCCATTGCCGATATCTTGCCACACTTCCACACCGGCCTGCATTTGCGACCAGAACGCGCCATTATCAACCCCGATCAGCTTCACGCCAACCACATAACCGCCGATGATGCCCATAGCATTAAAGATGGCCGTCAAGATCGGCATGGCGATAATGCCGGCGATGAAACGTGGGGCCAAGACGCGGGCGATCGGGTCAACTGCCATCATTTCCATGGCCGCCAACTGCTCGCCGGCCTTCATCAAACCGATTTCCGCCGTCAGCGAGGTACCGGCCCGACCGGCAAACAGCAGCGCCGTCACCACCGGACCGAGCTCACGCGTGAGCGACAAAGCGACCAACAAACCGAGCGCCTCTTCCGAACCGTAACGATTCAAGGTGTAATAACCCTGATAGCTGAGCACGAAGCCGACGAACAGCCCGGAAATGGCGATGATCACCAAAGAATAATTACCGATGAAGTGAATCTGATCGGTCACCAGACGTGGGCGCCGCCACAAGCCGCGTGCTGCCGCGGCGATGGTGACGAAACTCCGGCTGGCATAGCCAAGATCGGAGGCCAGCTCACGCACCCGGCGTCCTATGCGTTCTATGATCATGGCTGTCCTTTCAAACCGAGATCGTCGGCCAGCGCCAGCCCCGGATAATGGAACGGTACCGGTCCATCGGCTTGGGCATGCACAAACTGCCGCACATACGGATCGTCCGAGGCCAACATCTGCTGCGGACTGCCCTCGGCCACGATTTTCCCCTGTGACAGGAAATATACGTGGTCGGCGATGGCAAACGACTCATGCACATCATGCGATACCAAAATTGAGGTCGAACCCAGCGCATCATTGAGACTGCGAATCAAATTCGCCGTCACGCCCATAGAAATCGGGTCGAGTCCGGCGAACGGCTCGTCATACATGATTAACTGCGGGTCGAGCGCGATAGCGCGCGCCAACGCCACGCGGCGCGCCATACCGCCGGAAATTTCGGCCGGCATCAACTGTGCTGCATTGCGCAATCCGACCGCCTGTAACTTCAGCATCACCAAGTCGCGGATCAAACTCGGCGTGAGGTCGGTATGCTCGCGCAATGGAAAAGCGACATTCTCGAATACACTCAAATCGGTAAACAGCGCACCGTGCTGAAACAGCATGCCCATCTTGCGGCGCATCTGCTGCAAACCAGCTTGATCGAGTTGCGCCACCTCTAGCCCATTGACTTGCACACTGCCGCTACCGGCGCGGATCTGCCCGCCTATCAGGCGCAAAATGGTGGTCTTGCCGGAGCCGGAACCGCCCATCACAGCAATCACTTTACCGCGTGGAAAATCCATACGGAGTCCGGACAAAATAGTCCGCTCTCCATAGGCAAAATGAACATCGCGAAGTTCTACGAGATTTGACACGTCAAAGTATGGTGTTTTGCAAAAGCTAGATTGTAATGCAGAACGCGAGAAGAAGTGTTGACGTTAAGAATATTAAAATATCAAGGATTTGCCGATAATTCTTATAAATACTATTTATTCCAAATATTTAACGTCAAAATTATTAAAATGCAGAATTTAGATCATTTTTTTATTTTGCAGAGCACAAAAATTAATGAATTCTGGGTCATTAATTGATGATTTTTGTATCAAGCATTCAAAAAAACTGACGAAGTTCTTGGCTTTACTAAGAACTTCGTCACGCCACTCAACGTGGTAAGTCTGATGCACCCATCAAAAACAGGTCGACTTCGCGCGCGCACTGACGACCTTCGCGGATCGCCCACACCACCAAGGACTGGCCGCGCCGCATATCTCCGGCCGCAAACACCTTGGCCACATTGGTCTGATAACAATCAGGGCCATCGGTACTGGCCTTGGCATTGCCACGGCTATCTTTCTCGACGCCGAAGGCCTCGAGCACTTGCGCCACCGGTGACACAAAGCCCATCGCCAGCAAGACCAAATCAGCCTTCATTTCGAATTCAGAGTCGGCCACTTCCTGCATCTTGCCATCTTTCCATTCGACGCGGCAGGCGATCAGCTTCTCGACCTTACCAGCCTTGCCTTCGAGACGCTTGGTCGCGACCGCCCAATCGCGCTCACAACCTTCTTCGTGCGACGAGGAAGTGCGCAGCTTGGTCGGCCAATATGGCCACACCATAGACTTGTTTTCTTGTTCCGGCGGTTGCGGCAACAATTCGAACTGCGCCACCGATTTGGCACCATGGCGATTCGAGGTGCCGACACAATCGGAACCGGTATCGCCGCCGCCGATGACGATGACATTTTTGGCCGTCGCCATGATCTGATCTTTCACCTTGTCGCCGGCATTGACCTTATTTTGCAAAGGCAGGAAATCCATCGCGAAATGCACACCCTTGAGCTCGCGCCCCGGCACTGGCAAATCGCGCGGTGTTTCAGCACCGCCGGCGATAACGACGGCATCAAACTCTGCTTGCAACTGCTCGGGCGAAATGCTTTCTTTCGACCAGTTGGTGATGGTGCCAGGAAAATCTTTACCGACCAAGACGCCGGTGCGGAAAATCACACCTTCGGCCTGCATTTGATCGACGCGACGATCGATATGCGATTTTTCCATCTTAAAGTCAGGAATACCATAACGCAGCAAACCGCCGACCCGATCATTCTTTTCAAAAACCGTCACCTCATGACCTGCACGGGCAAGCTGCTGGGCAGTTGCCAATCCAGCCGGACCGGAACCAACCACGGCGACTTTTTTACCGGTTTTCTGCAAGGCCGGTTGCGCTTTCACCCAGCCGTTTTCCCAACCCTTGTCGATGATGTAATGCTCGATCGATTTAATTCCGACCGCATCATCATTAATTCCCAAGGTACAGGCCGATTCACACGGTGCCGGACAAATCCGGCCAGTGAATTCCGGGAAATTATTAGTTGAATGCAAAGTCTCCAGCGCCGACTCGACATTCCCGCTGTACACCAAATCATTCCAATCAGGAATGATGTTGTTGACCGGACACCCATTATTACAGAATGGAATCCCACAATCCATGCAGCGCGCCGCCTGTGTCTTGGCTTGACTATCGTCGAGATGGACCAGAAATTCTTTGTAATGCTTTTTGCGTGATTGCGGCGCTTCGCTTGCTTCTTGCAAACGCTGAAATTCCATGAAACCCGTTACTTTACCCATTTTTCACCTCAAATCGTTGCGGGCGTCTGCCCGGTTTATTCTGTTCTGCCAGCACCAGCGGTTCAGGCCGCGGCCTTGGCAGTGAGCTGTTTGGCCGCATACATTTCAGCCAGTGCACGCTTGTACTCAGTCGGGAAGACCTTGATGAACTTGGCGCGACTACGCGCCCAATCATCGAGCAAATTGCGCGAACGGGTGCTGCCGGTATGTTTGAAATGCCGCTCGATGAGATCACGCAGTATCGCTTCATCGGTCTCGCCTTCACCACCACGCAAGCGACTATGCCAAATCGAACGATCGACGGTCGCCACCTGCACATCGCCGGCCAACACCGCTTCCAGCGTCACCATGCTCAGATTGCAGCGCGCTTCGAATTCGCCTTCCGGGTCATACACATAGGCGATCCCGCCCGACATGCCGGCGGCAAAATTGCGTCCGGTTTCGCCCAACACCACGACCGTACCGCCCGTCATGTATTCACAACCATGATCGCCCGTGCCTTCGACTACTGTCGACGCGCCCGAGTTACGTACCGCAAAGCGTTCGCCGGCCACGCCATTGATGAATGCTTCACCGGAAATCGCGCCATACAAAACCGTATTACCGCAAATGATGTTATCGACGGCACGGCCACGGAATTCCGTATTCGGACGAATAATGATGCGACCGCCCGACAAGCCTTTACCGACGTAATCATTACCCTCGCCCACCAAATCCAGCGTCACGCCATGCGCTAAGAAAGCACCGGCCGACTGACCCGCCGTACCTTGCAACTGGATGTGAATGGTATCGTCCGGCAAACCGGCATGACCATACTTCTTGGCCACCATGCCCGACAACATACTGCCAACGGTGCGGTTACGATTCTTGATCGGCGAAATAAACGATACTTTTTCACCGCTTTCGATTGCCGATTTAGCTTGGGCAATCAACTTGTTATCGAGCGCTTTATCCAAACCATGGTCCTGCACATCGACATGACGGATCGCCGCATCGGCAGCCACTTCGGGACGGAAGAAAATCTTGGAAAAATCAAGGCCCTTGGCTTTCCAATGTGTCACGGCGCTCGACTTATCGAGTAAATCTACCCGACCAATCAACTCGTCATAGCTGCGCACTCCAAGCTGGGCCATGATTTGACGCAGTTCTTCCGCGACGAAGAAGAAGTAATTAACCACATACTCAGGCTTACCGGAAAATTTCGCGCGCAATACCGGATCTTGCGTCGCGACACCGACCGGGCAGGTATTGAGGTGACATTTACGCATCATGACACAGCCTTCCACCACCAAAGGCGCGGTGGCGAAGCCGATTTCATCGGCACCGAGCATGGCGGCAATCGCCACGTCACGCCCGGTTTTCATCTGACCATCAGCCTGTACCCGTACTCGCCCACGTAAGCCGTTGAGAACCAGAGTTTGCTGGGTTTCCGCCAAGCCGAGCTCCCACGGCGTACCAGCATGCTTGATCGACGACAAAGGCGACGCACCGGTACCGCCATCATGACCGGCAATCACCACGTGATCGGCTTTAGCTTTCGACACACCGGCGGCGATGGTACCAACCCCGACTTCGGAAACCAGTTTGACCGAGATCGATGCTTGCGGGTTCACATTCTTCAAATCGTGAATCAACTGCGCCAAATCTTCGATCGAATAAATATCATGATGCGGCGGTGGCGAAATCAAACCCACGCCCGGCACCGAGAAGCGCAACTTGGCAATGTATTCCGACACTTTATGGCCTGGCAATTGACCGCCCTCACCCGGTTTGGCACCCTGGGCCATCTTGATCTGGATTTGATCGGCCGAACTCAGATATTCGGTCGTTACACCGAAGCGGCCGGAAGCCACTTGTTTGATACGCGAGCGCAGCGAATCACCATCTTGCAAAGGGATGTCGACTTCAATATGTTCGCGCCCGATCACCGAAGCCAAAGTAGCACCCTGCTTGATCGGAATACCCTTGAGTTCTTGGGTGTAGCGCGCCGGATCTTCGCCGCCTTCGCCGGTATTCGATTTGCCGCCGATACGGTTCATCGCAATGGCCAGAGTCGCATGCGCCTCGGTACTGATGGAACCGAGCGACATCGCGCCGGTGGCGAAACGTTTGACGATTTCCTTGGCCGGCTCAACCAAATCGAGCGCGATAGCCTTGGCCGGATCGATCTTGAATTCAAACAAACCGCGCAAAGTCATGTGACGCTTCGATTGATCATTGATGATCTGAGCGTATTCTTTGTAGGAATTATAGTTATTGGCACGCGTCGAATGCTGCAACTTAGCGATCGCGTCGGGCGTCCACATATGGTCTTCACCACGTACGCGGAAGGCATATTCACCGCCGGCATCGAGCGCATTGGCCAGTACCGGATCATTGCCGAAAGCGAGCTTATGCAAACGCAATGCTTCCTCGGCCACTTCAAACACGCCTATGCCTTCAACATTCGAAGCCGTGCCTTTGAAATACTTCTCGACCAAAGATTTATTGAGCCCGATGGCTTCGAAAATCTGCGCCCCGCAATACGACATATAGGTCGAGATGCCCATTTTCGACATCACCTTCATGAGGCCCTTGCCGACTGCCTTACTGTAATTGTAAATCGCCACATCGGCCGTCAAACCAGGCGCCAGTTGTGGTGCCAGCGCCGCCAGTGTTTGCATGGCCAAATAAGGATGAACGGCTTCAGCACCGTAACCGGCCAGCAGTGCAAAGTGATGCGTCTCACGCGCCGAGCCGGTTTCCACTACTAAGCCGGTGTTGGTGCGCAGACCCTTGCTGACCAAATGCTGATGCACAGTCGAAGTAGCCAGCAAGGCCGGGATCGCGACGAAATCAGCACTCATCTTGCGATCGGTAATGATCAAAATGTTATGACCGGATTTCACTGCATCGACGACCTCGGCACAAATTGAGGCCAGACGTGCTTCGATACCATCTTTGCCCCAGGCCACCGGATAGCAGATATCGAGTTCATACGACTTGAATTTGCCGCCGGTATTGGCGCTGATATTGCGCAGCTTGGCGATATCATCAAAATTAAGTATCGGTTGTGAAACTTCCAAACGCATCGGTGGGTTGATGTTATTAGTATCGAGCAGATTCGGTTTCGGACCGATGAACGACACCAGCGACATCACCATCGCTTCGCGAATCGGATCGATAGGCGGATTGGTAACTTGGGCAAACAATTGCTTGAAGT
This sequence comes from Undibacterium sp. CCC3.4, assembly GCF_034347425.1. Classification (GTDB taxonomy): domain Bacteria; phylum Pseudomonadota; class Gammaproteobacteria; order Burkholderiales; family Burkholderiaceae_D; genus Undibacterium. The sequence continues at coordinate 1,734,203 of NZ_CP133779.1, read as the reverse complement.
AGTTGTACAAAGGCTTGAGTTTGTTCGACATCACCGCCAAGGAGGAATCATTCCCCATCGAGCCGAGCGCTTCTTCACCGGCCACCGCCATAGGCGTCATGAGGAACTTGATATCTTCCTGGGTATAGCCGAAGGCTTGCTGACGGTCGAGCAAACTGTCGGCCGTCGGTTGTGCATCGGGCGTACCTTTGAGTTCATTGAGCTTGATCCGTACCGACTTGATCCACTGCTTGTAGGGCTTGGCATTGGCGTAGGTATCTTTGATTTCTTTGTCATCGATGATGCGGCCAGCTTCCAAATCAATCAAGAACATTTTGCCTGGTTGCAGACGCCATTTTTTGATGATTTTCGATTCAGGAATCGGCAACACGCCCGATTCCGATGCCATCACCACTAAATCATCGTCGGTGACGATATAACGGGCCGGACGCAAGCCATTGCGATCAAGCGTACCACCGATTTGACGACCATCGGTAAACGCCATCGCCGCCGGACCGTCCCACGGTTCCATCATGGCAGCATGATATTCATAAAAGGCACGGCGGTTTTCATCCATCATGCCATGATTTTCCCAGGCTTCCGGGATCATCATCATCATCGCTTGAGCGATAGGATAACCGGCCATCACCAACAATTCGAGGGCATTGTCAAAACTGGCGGTATCGGACTGGCCTTCAAAAATCAAAGGATACAATTTTTGCAAATCGTCGCCAAGCACAGCCGATTTCATCACGCCTTCGCGCGCGCGCATCCAATTGAAATTGCCTTTGACGGTATTGATCTCGCCATTGTGCGCAATCATGCGGTATGGGTGAGCCAGCGGCCATTCTGGGAAAGTGTTGGTAGAAAAGCGTTGATGTACCAATGCCAGCGCGGAAACGCAGCGTGGATCTTGCAAATCCTTGTAGTACACGCCGACCTGATCGGCCAGCAACAAACCTTTGTAGACGATGGTGCGAGCGGACATGGATGCAACAAAATATTCTTTGCCATGGATCAGTTTGAGCGCTTCGATTGCATGCACAGCCGATTTGCGGATCACATACAATTTACGCTCAAGCGCATCGGTCACCATGATGTCCGGACCACGGCCGATGAAAATCTGCCGTATCAGCGGTTCTTTTTCGCGCACCGTCGGCGACATCGGCATAGTGCGGTCGACCGGCACATCGCGCCAGCCCAACACCACTTGGCCTTCGGTACGCACGGCGCGTTCGATTTCCTGCTCGCAGGCCAGTCGTGAGCCATGTTCCTTAGGCAAAAACACCATGCCCACGCCATATTCACCCGGCGGTGGCAAAACGATGCCCTGTACCGCCATTTCTTCACGGTAGTATTGATCTGGAACTTGAATCAAGATCCCCGCACCATCGCCCATCAAGGCATCGGCACCGACGGCACCGCGGTGATCGAGATTCTTTAAAATCAGCAAACCCTGATCGACGATCGCATGGGTCTTCTTACCCTTGATGTGGGCGATGAAACCGACGCCACAGGCATCATGTTCGTTGGAGGGATCGTATAAACCTTGGGCTTGCATAGCTATCTCCGGAGGGCAAAAGTGGAAGTCTGTCCCAGAGGATAGTGCACTGCAAAATAAAGTTCAACAGAAATAATTAGGGTCAGAGTTAATTAAAATTACCCTATTTTATTTTAATTTTTTATTAGGGTCAGAGTAGATTATGCAGGTGACACCAGCTTACGCGGCCGGCCGCGCTTGTGCGGCTGCAAACGCCGCGCCGTCAGCTTAGCCATCTCTGCCTCAAAGCTTGCTGAGCCGAGCAACCAAGCCTTGTGCGTGGCCTCGCGTAGCAGTGCGAGTTGCTGCTCCGTTATGCCTTGCTCGAGCAAGTGCTTATAATTGGCTTCGCGTTGAAATGGCGTATTGCCCATAGCCCAGAACAGCGGGTGATCGGCGACCAGCGCATCATTGCGAAGTCCAATATGGTGGGCATAACTGGACCACTGATACGCGGCGGCATCACTGACCAAACCCGCGCGCACCGGATTACTTTCTATATACAAGCTACAAGGGAAGAAATACAAACTCGGATCCAGCACGGTGGCTTTGTAGCGCCCCTGCCACAAACTGCCACTACGCAAATATTTACGATTGAAATGCGGTACGTAATAGCGCCCCAACCACTGCATCAGTTTGGACAAACTTGTTGCTTCTTGTGGGGTAACTAAGAGATGAAAGTGATCGGGCATCAACACATAGGCATGGATCGCGATGCCGAAGTGACGTGCGCCCTGCAGTAAAGAGGCAAGAAACACTATATGGTCGTCATCATCACGAAACAAGCGTAAGCCATCATGACTCGATTGCATCACATGGTGCAGCGCATGGGGAATAAGGAGACGAGGCAGTCGGGCCATGGCGATCCCAAATCGCTCATTGTAAAACAAGCAAAGACAGGCAGCGGACTAATTTTCCAGGAGAGACGTAGGAATCATGCATCTCGTGGGCAAATATTATGTAGACTAAAGCGCATATTGTTGCTAACTGGTACCATAATGACGCTCTGAAGATGTAGCACGCCAATAAGCTGGCCAGACCATTGAATCAACGACCCCAACCACGCCTGCGAAAGACAGGCACCGGAGCCCACCATGACAGCATTCTTCAATCGTTTATCCGTAGGGCAAAGATTAGGACTGGGTTTCGCCTTGGTCTTATGTCTCGCACTGTTCACGACAGCAATTGCTTTCTTCCAACTGTCCCAAGTTGCGGCCGAAACCGAAGCCTTGATGAAAGAACCGCTGACGACCGAACGTTTGGTCAGCGATTGGTACCGCAACATCCACACCGGCATACGCAGAACCAGCGCGATTGCAAAAAGCAGCGACGAATCACTGACTCCTTTTTTTGCGGCAGATCAAGCCGAATCGACGCGCACCTCGGCTATTTTGCAAAAAGAAATAGAAGAGCACATGCAGTCGGATAAAGAAAAAGCCTTACTTAAAGAGATAGGCGAAGTCCGGCAAAGCTATGTCAACGGGCGCGCCAAAGTCGTTGCGTTAAAAAAGGAAGGCAAGACCGACGAAGCCAATCAGGCGCTTGAGCAAATATTTATTCCTGCTTCGGTCGGCTATGTCAAAAAGATTGAAGAAATGCTGCTGTTACAACGCGCGCAAATCGATCAAGCTTCACAAGAAATGCAACATTCTTCGCAGCAAAGTCGTCTGCTGCTGATGATCTTATCTGCCATCGCCGTTGCACTGTCCGCCTTGTGCGCGTGGTTAATCACCAGTTCGATCACCAAACCCTTGCATGAAGCCACAGGCTTAGCGGAACAACTGGCCCGCGGTGATTTGACCGGGCAAGTCAAAGTCACACGCGATGATGAAATCGGCTTATTGATGAAGGCCATCAATGGCATCAGCAGTGGCTTGAGTGAAGTCATTGCCGAAGTGCGCAGTGGTACAGAATCGATCAATGTGGCCGCCGGGGAAATTGCCTCCGGCAATGCCGACTTATCGGCCCGCACCGAATCGCAAGCCAGCTCGCTGGAAGAAACCGCCTCATCGATGGAAGAATTGACCGCCACCGTGCGGCAAAATGCCGACAATGCCCAGCAAGCCAATCAATACGTGGTTTCGGCCAGCAGCGTGGCAGTCAAAGGCGGTGAAGTGGTCCATCAGGTAGTGGAAACCATGGGTTCGATCAAGGCCAGTTCCAATAAAATCGTCGATATCATTTCCGTGATTGACGGTATCGCCTTTCAAACCAACATTCTGGCGCTCAACGCCGCAGTCGAAGCCGCCCGGGCCGGAGAACAAGGCCGTGGTTTCGCGGTCGTGGCATCGGAAGTGAGAAACTTGGCGCAACGCAGCGCCTCGGCCGCCAAGGAAATCAAAACCCTGATCGACGATTCAGTCGGAAAAGTGGAGCATGGCAGTAAGCTCGTCGATGTCGCCGGTACGACCATGCAAGACATCGTCGGCAGCGTGGCCAGGGTTGCCACCATCATGGCCGAAATCAGCGCTGCCAGCCGCGAACAAAGTGCCGGAATAGAACAAGTCAACCTCGCGGTCACGCAAATGGATGAGATGACGCAGCAGAATGCCGCGCTGGTGGAACAAGCCGCCGCCGCGGCCGAAAGCATGCGCGACCAAGCCGGCAAACTCTCGCACGTGGTGGCGCAATTCAAAACTACCCACCCAAGTTCAGCAGCGCCGGCTGGCAGCTTGAAAAGCCATGCCAGCCGACCGGCCACACGGCCGGCCACTCGGCAAATCAGTCAGAGTGCACGCAAATCAGCAAGCGATCAGAGTTGGGAAGAATTTTAATCCCCGCATGACTGTTTGAGCCAAAGCACGCGCAAGCTGTGCGCGTGCTTTTTTTGCTGCTACGCTGAACAACTTAATGGATCGTCGCAAGCGACGATGGAAAAGACTCTGGAAGGGGTTTGCATCCCCTCCCATCGCGTCGCTCCTTCGTCGCTCACCGGCCTGAAGGCCGGGGTTTCAAACCCTAGTCAGATTTTTGATGAAGTCTTTACAAATAAGCGCCAGCGAATTCATGCTTAGGCGCTTTGAAGCGGAACACACTGAGTGCCTTGGCGGCATCCGGCACCGCACGTACTTCAGGCACCCCGCTCATTAATTCGGAAATACGGCTTTTCAATGCTTTAGCCTGAGTGGCGAGCTTGAAATGGGCTGGGCGTGTCGTTTGCACGATGCTCCAGCGAACGATCGCTGAAAGCTTACTGTGATCGAGCAAACCAAGCTCACTCAGCCATTTTTCAAATGACCGCGAAGGTAAATCGCTGTCTATCCAAATCAAATGTTCCGAGCTCATCTTTTGCTTGTCAGCGGGGCGCACTAAAATTTCATAAATCATTTTCAGACTCCTAAAGGTGGAGCTTCGCGGCATAAAAACGACTGGCAAAGTTCCTTTAGGGTAAGAAACGAATCAGTGTGGCAATCCGTTGACATGAATAGTTACAAATCTCCAGAAATATTTATCTAAAGCTATAAAAATGTTATAAAAAGTTAACATATCGGCTTCATTAACTGATTTTTATTATATTTTTATAAATTATAGCTAAAAAAATGGCCCGCACTGTCGGCGAGCCAGAGGCTATCAGGCTGGCAATCAGGCCAGCATAGTCATATTTATTTAGCGAATTTCATTGCTAATTGATTCATTTTTTCTGCACGTCTTTTCGTCGCTTCCAACTCCGCCGCTTCAAGCTGACGCAATCGGTCGAATTCAGCCTGCGCCTTGATCCGTTCGGCATTCTTCTTGGCACGCTCGTTGAGCAACTGCTGCGCATGGGCGCGATGCGTATCGTTGATCTCTTCCTTAGGATTGCCATCGAGATCAAAACGCGTCGCTGAGGTCAGCGTTTTTTGCAGGTAGCGCGAAGATTTGGTGTGATACGTCAGCGCCAGACGCAATATTTTCAAGCTGGTTTCGGGCAAACGTTCGATGATCTGCTTATCTATACCTATCGCGAGCGGGTCGTTACGCTGAAATACAGGAAAGCTTTTCTTCAAGCTGTTGAGCAGTTCCTGAGCGGCGGAAACGGGGAGAGTCGGGCTTTTGTTGGTCATGAATAAATAGAACAGGCATTTACGAGAAGGCAAAGCATAACATACCGCCGTGGCGGCGCTTTCGATGATTGCACCTAATTAATATAGCAGCACTGGAATTGTTCGAAAAAGTGACGCTACTACGCTGATTGAAACAGTTGCGGACTATGCATTTCTTCAGCGCATGGTGCAAGGGAAGCGCAGATTTAATTTTGTTATCGTTTTTTTGCGATTTCAACAACTTAATGGATCGTCGCAAGCGACGATGGAAAAGACTCTGGAAGGGGTTTGCATCCCCTCCCAAGGTTTATTGCCAAGCGCAAAAAGAGTCGGCGGCTGCGATGGCGCGGACGGCATGCTTGGGCTGGGAAGCGGTGCCTCTTTGGCGAGCGTGTCGGCATCGACATTGGCAGCACTGACATGACCGCGCGTGCTGGCAACATTGCCAGGCACCGCCACATCACCCAATAATAGATTGCCCGTCATCGTTGCGATTTCGAGCGGATCAGCGTTGCCATCGCTACGTACTTGGCGAAAATCAATGTTGCCGCTCACTAAAGTCAGATGCAAACGAGCATTCACACAAACATCGCCGATGCGCAGATCTTCGTTGGTGGCATTAACCTTCCCGGCAATCTGGCCGCCGCTCTGACAGTAAGCGGAATTGCTCCAGCCAGCATGATTCTCACCCGCGTCCTGCCCGGTATGGGCTGCAGACTGGCCAGGTGCTACAGAAGTGTCGTTTGCTGCAGGCGTGCCGTGAAAACGCTCGACGTTACCAATATGCGAGTGAATGAACATAGCGATCTCCGATTCGAATAAACAACAACTTAATGGATCGTCGCAAAAGCCTAATGGACGCTTTTTTACACCTGAAACACCGTATACCTCGTCATTCCCGCGTGCTTTTGGCGGGAACCTAGTGTCGTTTTTTACACTGAAAATGCCACAATTTCTGGCATTTTCAGTTAACCACGAACGTCGCTGGATTCCTGACAAAAGCACGCAGGAACGACGCGGCCACCAGTCGGGGTAATGATACCGACTGAAAACCCTTTTGCGACAGCCTCTGAAGGCCGGGGTTTCAAACCCTAGTCAGATTTTTGATGAAGCTGCGTGGCCAATCGCTCCGAGCTTGTTAATTAAATACGACACTGGCGCACTGACAATTGAGAAAAATCTAATTACAGAAATAAGCGCGGTCGATGTTTTTTCATGGCATTGCTCAACCTCAGGCAATTAACTTGCATGTTAGGAGAAATCTCCGTGTACGTTCCGAACACCGCTTCGTAATTTTCCGATAAACGTAGGGCATCCCGATTACTGGCCCTTGGATTGCGCGATGTACAGCGTTTTAAGCACTGGTAGAGCATCACTAAATCCCTCTCGCTCAAAGAAAATTTTGTCAACACAGCTTTTGTCAAATCTTCGATCTCCGTGGCATCAAAGCGCTTGTCGCTCAAAATTATCGGCGGCGGCGATGGCGGCGGCGATGGCGATGGCGATGGCGAACGTTGTGGCGGTGGCGGTGGCGGCGGCGGTGGTGGCGGTGGTGGTGGAGCTGGTTGCCTTGGTGGCGGTGGCGCTGGTTGCCGATGTGGCGGTACTGCATGAGCGCGGCTGCCAGCTTGCGGGGCTGCCCTGCCGGCCGCTGATCGACTTGGTGCCGGGCTATCCTCGAAAACCATGTTAGCGGAAATCGGACCAGTATACCTGGCAAATTTTCCTAGAATGACCGTGCATTTAAGTGCATCACAAACAATTTCGTTAATCACGCTGCCATCGCCAAGTTCTATCGTGATATGTCGCATAGCCTGACGCGATTCTGGCTGCGACCCGACCGGCTGCCCGTTCTGATAGTTATGGCCATTGAACACTCCTGAAAAGCCGGGACTGACACGCACGTAACGCTGCCGATTTCCCGAGCCGCGGCAGTAAACGGTTTGCACATGTAATTCTTTGATACGGCAGCCGGTACCGATCTCAATCCGCTCGCCATCGGCGGCACACACCTTCAGTGATTGCGACACGTCGGTATGATTGATGCGCAGAGCAGTGCTGCCCAAGGAAGCATTTTGCACCTGCACCCGCTCAAGCTTCATCCGTCCGCTCAGCGTTGACAGACAGGCAGCGCGCACATTGCGTGCCACGACTTTCCCGCTGATCGTGGAAAAGTCTCCCGAAACGGCAACATCTTCCAACAAAAGGTCGCCACTCATGGTGGCGATTTTGACCGAGGGCTCGGTACCGGCTGACGTACGCAAACGCCGCAGGCTGATGTCACCGCTCATGGTATTCATGCGCAAGTCGGCGCGGACAAGTACATCTTTGAGCTCCATGTCTTTTCCCATGGAATCGAAAGTTCCGGCTATCTCTCCGCCGCTCTGGAGATAAGCATCGTCGATCCAAGCGCCCGGCCCAGCAACATCTTCGTCTTCCCATTCTGAAGAGGACTCGGAGCTGCGGTCATTACGCATAGAGGAAGAGCTGAAACTCCATGTTCCGCTGCGGCTAGCATCGAAGAAACTGAATCGGGGAAACATACTGATTTCCTTTTAAGAAAATACCAAGACAGGGTCAGCGCTGAATCACTGTCGTGAGCAACTGCCGAGATCAAGGAAGTGAAAACCTCCATTACATGACTGGTCGCAGCTTTCTCAATTGAGAAATGTCATGAAAATCGATCAAAGTGCAGATTGCAAGCTGATAATTTTCCCAATACCACTGAACTGCCCTGCGGTCGGCGGCACGGAAACAAGCAAAACACCTTGACATGCCCATTTTCCGAGCCCAAAATACTCGAAAATTAACCTACCAACTAGTTGGGTTATACGCACCATAGCAGTAACAGAATTCACAAAAGGCATTCCACATGAAGCAGCAAATCGTCATCATCGGCGCTGGCCTCAGCGGCCTCTATGCGGCATATTTATTAGAACAGCGCGGCTATAGTCCGCGCCTGCTCGAAGCGCGCGCACGTCTCGGTGGCCGGATTATGGGCAGCGCAGCAGCAAACCGGACCCATGAGTTTGAATTCGGCCCCTCATGGTTTTGGCCTGAGTTAAATCCACGCATGCAAGAATTGCTCACGGCCTTGCAACTGCCGTATTTCAATCAGCACACTATCGGCGCGACGCTCTCTGAATCAGCTAGCCAGACTTTGCAACGTTGGGATAATGCTGACGACGATATCGCATATCAAAGACTGGAGGGCGGCATGACGATGCTGATCAAGACCTTGTCCGCGCGTCTGAAGTGCACTGAAGTGCAACTAGACAGCCAAGTGCAAGACATTCGGCAGCGCGACGATGGTCGCTTGGACTTATCCTTGCTGCATCAGGGTCAGAGTGAGCTGATCGTAGCCGATCGTGTCATCACCGCTATGCCACCACGCTTGTTGGCGCACAGCATGGCATGGTTGCCCGCTTTGCCGCCTGCCTTGACTGCCCAATGGAGCGATACGCCAACCTGGATGGCCGGACAAGCTAAATTAGTGGCCACCTATCCACATGCTTTTTGGCGCACAGCCGGCTGCTCCGGCGAGGCGCGCAGTCAGCGCGGGCCGATGACTGAAATTCATGATGCCAGCAATGCAGATGGCAGCCAGGCCGCCTTGTTCGGCTTTATCGGTCTGCCGGCAGCGACGCGTCAGCATTATGGCCGAGAGCAATTGATCGCCCTCGGATTGCAGCAATTGGTGCGCTTGTTCGGCCCGGAAGCCGCCACCCCCGATTGGATAGAGATCAAAGATTGGGCCACTGATGCGCATACCGCCACGGCCGCGGACAGCCAGGCAGTGCGGCATCACCCGACTTACCGCAAGCCGGCTTTGCCAGCGCACTGGGCGGACCGGGTGTTTCTGGCTGGAACCGAGTTCAGTGCGCGTTACGGTGGCTTTATGGAAGGCGCATTGGATGCGGCACAACAAGCTGTCTTGGCGCTTGATCAGCACTTGACAGCGGCCGGCTCAGTGCCGGCCTGATGCCGTCATAGTTTATTGCTTTGCCACGCGCCGCGCTGACTGCGCCGGTAACAGCAGGCGCATCAGATTGTGGGCGATCTGGGCCGGGCCGCTCGCGTTACGCATACCGCGGCCGGCGACCATCGCTCCTTCCAATGCAGAGAGCAAAGTTTCAGCAACATCTGTCGAATTGAGCAACTGGTTCAATTGCCCGGCGCGTTGACCATCATCAATCACTTGCACCAGCCAATCGAGATTGACGGAAAAAAAATGCTGTACTTCGTAGGTAATATCTGCCGGCAGAGAACTCGCTTCCGCACCCAACATGCCACACACGCAGAGGTGCTGCTCGACCTTATAGGTGTCTTCAAATAATGCCGCATAGGCCGTCAAACGTTCCGCGGCCTTGACATGCCGCGTTTCGATCTGCAGCAAAAACTCCTTGAAGCGGTACGTATAGCGCTGCACAACCACCGTGGCTAACTCGCTCTTGGTCGGAAAATGGTGATGGATACTGGGCTTTTTAATGCCGACCAAACGCGCTACATCATCATAGGAAAAACCGTTATAACCGCGTGCTTGAATCAATCCTTCTGCGGCGTCAACGACACGTTCGGCGGTGCCGGAAATTTCTGAAAAATGCTTCATGTCGACTCATTTTGCTGACCAGGCAAATGGCCAGTTTTAACTAAGATCAAACAGCCATGTTCACTCCGTGGCGTATGCGTACTCAAGTGTGGCATGCGTATCCAACTTCCCACCGGATAGCTGCCGTCCTCATCTTGCCAGCTCCCGCTCACTACCCATAGCTCGGCACCGCCGCGGTACTGCTGATGTGAAAATTGCGTGCCCGCTGCTACTCTGAGCAGGAATACTTGTTCACCGGCGAATTTGGAAAGTTGCACCACAGCCACACCCGTCAGCGCGCCCGGCAACCAGTCGGCCTGCTCGGTATCGACCACGCAGCGTATGCTATCGTGCGGCTGCATATGACGCAGCTTGACAAACAAGGTGCAGCCATTGACGGTGTAAGGCGCATGGGCCGAGCCCGGGGGATTTTTCACATAGGTACCGGTTCCATAGCTGCCATGCTCATCATTGAAGTCGCCTTCCAGCACCAAAAATTCTTCGCCCAAATCATGCGTATGGCTGAAGAAGCGAGATCCGGCAGCATATTGAACCAGCGAGGTGGCGCGCGCGACTTCAGCACCATCGCGTTCAATCAGCTTGCGCAGCACTCCTGGCATCGGCGTTTCGGTCCAGACTAAACCGGCGGTCTGCACGACCGCGCGCAAGCTTAAATCGGCATGTATTTGCATTCCTCGCCCTGTATTTACCAACAAACTAATTGGTAGGCATTTTAGTTAAAAAGCGTAGTGCTGTCAAACCGTGATCTGACCATACAAGCTGAGGACTTGACGGCGGTGCTGCCGGTAACATCCGGCGTCCCAAGCGAGGATGGTCAAACTGGTCGTTGTTGACGGTCATGCCGGCAGCAGCGTCCATTCCAACCGAGAACAAACGCGCCGCCCTTGGCTTTTTCTCAATGGAACGACAGTCCTGCCTGCCGCTTCAATTCATTACTCAATTTCAGACAATTAACTTGTAAATCGGCCGACACATGGGAGCAAGGCACGAATACCTGGGCGTATTTTTGCGATAGTGCGATCGCATCCGTGTTACTGGCATGAGGGTTGCGAGAGGTGCAGTTCAGCAGCGCCGCATACATCTCTCGCAGCGCTTGACCCTGCAAACCAAATTTGGTCAATACGGTATTGGCCACTTCCTGTACCTGCTCACGGTTCCAGCGCCCCTTATTGAGCAAGATCGGTGCCGGCAGCGCGGCCGGCGGAACTGTGACATCTGGCGGACTGGCGCGGCTCGTCGCATAGCCGGGCTTGGATGTTGGTGCCGACTGAGACGACTGATCTGAGCAAAACTGGCTGCTGTGGCTGCGCTGCCCAGACTCCGACTCTGGCGCACGCTCATGCCTGCTATCGGCGGCGCCAGCGAAGCGCGGCGGTGGCGGATAAGCGCGCGTATGTTCTGAGGCCCTCGGCAGGTCGCGTTGAAAGTCCGCGCGCGGCGCGGCCGCGTATTCGTGCACATGCATATTCGGCGGCACGAAACCGGTATATCGCGCCCCCTTACCTAACATCACATGACAAGACAGCGCCTCAAATTCAATGTAGTCGACCACACTGCGCCGTCCGATTTCTATCGTAATATGCCGCGCTTGCGTAGGTAGGAAATCGGCACCGACGGGATGCCCATTCTCATAGCGAAGCCCATTGAGTGAACCAGAAAACCGGTGGCCGACGCGAATATTGCCGACGCCAGAAAAACTCGGTGTCGCATTTTGTGAGCGCGCCTGCAAGCGCCGTATGTGGCAACCGGCACCAATCACAATCCGCCCGCCATCATTCGCTGCAGCAATGAGCTTTTTAGAAATAACGGTATGGCGCAACAGCATATTATTGCTGTGCAACTCAACCGTTTGTACTCTCGCATGATTCAGTTCCAGCTGTCCGCTGCCGGAAAAAATAGACTCCACATCGAGTTTATATCCTTCAATATCTCCGTACAAGTTCACGATGCGCCCGGGAACCTTGACATGAGCTAAATAAATGTCCCCGCAAAGGCTTTCGATATACAGTGAAGGGCGCTCGGCCTCACGGTGCTGCATCGTATCGATATCAATTTTTCCGCTCAGGCTTGTCAAATACAAATCGCCACGCAGGGTAGTCTGACGCACCACCATCGGCTCGGTTGTGGTACAAAATTGCCCTTCGACATAAATTCCAGTCGACAACAACGGTGTCGGTTTGAACTCGCCGCTACGACACTCGGCCTCCTCGTCGGAACTGCTGTCAGACGCATTGGCATAGCAATACGAGTTCGGAGAGAAAGTGCCGTTGAAAGCAGCGCTGTAACGGGACTGAGAAAAATAAGCATTCGAGAACATCGTGATTTCCTCTTCAAAAAATAAGCGAAACATGAGATGGTAGCCAAGCTTGCGTCGAGCAAGATCAACTTAAAAAACTGATACGGGTAAAGTGATCATAAATGAAACGAGTGGGACTTTTCAAATAGGAAAATTCTGAAAATATTGTAAGAAATTTCTTAAAAAAATTTCTCGATGATGGCAGCCTATTACGTAGCAAGGAATACGCCGAGCACATTGCGGGCATCAACATCACACGATAATATGAGCACATTCCAATTGTATGCAGGAGAACACTAATGCGTTTCAGTCACCCTCTTTTAACATTGCTGGCAAGCTTAGCCATATCCAGCTTGGCCCAGGCAGAAACGCTGCGCTGCCCATCCGAGATCCATGTCGTACAGCAATTGCGCGACGCCCCGGATGGCTGGCTGCGCAACGACAGCGATGATCAACATAGTTTTACCAATGTCCGATTTTCAGAAGACGAACCGGCGCAGCAATTCTTTTTAGCGCCAAGCAAAACCAGCAAACAAAAAGGGGCGCTGGTGAATGTATGGAACTTCACGCCTTCGAAGCAAGGCTATTGGGTTACTTGCCAGTACCACGAAACGCGTGCCAGTTTGGCACTGAAACTGCCGGATCACGTCCGCAGTTGTAGCGTCACTTATGATGTGAAATTTTCTGTGCCGATTGTGACGACGATGGACTGCCGTTGAGCGACGTGATCGCGTCAATCTCACGGCTCTTCATTATGCAAATTCAGTATCTTTATCTTGCAAAAAGAGGTATACCTATTCTATTGGGATAGCTTTGACTCATAAGTCAGATCACCCAGATACGACACCCTCGCCCTCTTTATGGCCACTTATCTTCGGTTCCACTGCAATTTGCTCTCGCAATGAGAAAGAATTGGGAAACTCGTTGTCGCCTGTTTTGCATCGAGCAAAAAGCATAGGGAAACACCAAATACGAACTCCGCTTGATCCATGCAGCTTAGCAAGCTGTCATCACTCACAAGGTAATCATCTATGCGTATCAATCTAATGCGGCTGGTTCCGCTATTGTTTCTGCTTTTTATGCCTTTGACACAGGCGATCACCCTATAAAATTCTGACTGGAAAATTGAGATTGATCCAGCAAGCTTAGCGACCTCAGCCACATTAGCTTCCGGCGAAGTGCTGCAAATTTCTTCTCCAGGCAAAGTCGAATCCACCACACAAATCAAAGAAAACAGTTCCAGCGCCAGCTGGCAATTCGGTGCCGAGACTACCGTGCTGGCGCAACTCAAGGCCAGCGTTCTGACGCTACAGTTTTCGCGTATGACCCCAGGAAAAATGCAATGGCCAATCGTGCCTTCTGCTGCGCGCGCGTTGATCCTGCCTATTCATGAAGGCTACTATGTTCCAGCCAATGACAAAGACTGGCGCACGGCACTGGCGAACGATTATCAGGGTATGAACACGACCGAAGACTTGAGCTTGCCGGTAGTCGGTTTTGATTTTGGTAAACATGTTTTGTCGCTCATGTTCGCTAATCCATACAATAATTCTCTGCACTTTACCCCGGACGCAAAGGGAATCGGTTTTGCCGCTGATCACAGTTTTACTACACTCGATACCAAACGCTCGTATGAAGTACAAATTGCACTCAATGGCCCTGACTGGCTATCACCAGCAAAGCAATATCGGCAATGGTTACAAGCACGTGGCGAATTCGTCTCGCTGAAAAATAAATTAGCGCTGGCAAAAGATGGCGATCGCCTCATCGGTGCCAGCCATATTTATCTGTGGGGCGAGCGACTCATCGTTGCGCAAGACGTAAAAAACTGGTCAGTGCTGCAAAAAATTATCCCGGCTGACTGGATAGGCGGTGACGACTCTTGGATACAAGAACAGGCTAAAAAAGCCTTGAAGACATCTGATCTCGGCAGCCGTCCTCCATTGCAAGCGAGCTTAGTGGCGGCAATCAATCAAGCGCTGCTACGACTCGCGCCGGGCGATGAAGCTGCGCAGATAGAACAACGCCAGCAATTGGCACTGAAAACCCTCGGTGCCGCGCTCAAGCCACCAGATAGTTGGGGGGACTCCAATTCCAGCAAAATGATAGCGCAACTACATGATGCTGGTTTGTCAAAACTATGGATAGGCTTGCCGCAATGGACCGCCGGATTTTCCAGTCCGGCAGGCATACACGCGGCACGCGAGGCCGGCTACTTGATTGGCCCCTATGATTCTTACGACACCGCACTGCCCGACGGTAACGACAGTCAAAGCTGGTTGAGCGCGCAATTAGGGCAAGATGCATTTAGCCGTTGCGGCATTATGAAAAAAAATGGTCAGCGTGAAACCGGTTTTCGAGGGCTGGGCGTGTACACAAATCCGAGCTGCGTACGTCCCTTGATGGAAAAGCGCGTGCCGGAAATTCAAGCACTCAGCCACTACAACAGTTGGTTTCTCGATGTCGATGGCACGGGGATGTTGTTTGACGATTACGACCCAGCCAAACCCAGCTCGCAAGCACAGGACGCAAAAAATCGCATGGCTGCAATAGCCTGGATTGCCCAGTCTCAGGGCATCATCGTCGGTTCAGAAGTCGGTGGTGCCGTGGTCAATTCAGGTCTCAGCTTCGCCCATGGTATGCAAAATTCCGGCTTTGGCTGGGGTGATGCCGATATGCGTAAGAATAAGTCATCACCCTATTATTTAGGTTCTTGGTATCCGCAACACGAACCGAGTTTTTTCTTTAAAACCAGTTCAATCAAACCGCTCTATCAATCCTTATATTTCGATCCGACGAAACGCTTACCACTGTTCCAAGCGGCATTTCACGACAGCGTGGTGACGACGAACCATTGGACAGTGGATAACCTGAAATTCAAAGAAACGCGTGCCAGCACCGAACTGTTACAGCAACTCTATAATGTGCCGCCGCTGCTCAATATCAGCTTGGCTACCGCCGGCAAGCGCATTCCTTATTTGCTGCGGCTCGATGCCTTCTTTCGCCCCATGCATCAACGCTTGTACCAACAAGCCTTAACTGAGTTTCGTTGGCTGGCACCGGACGGCCATGTGCAGCAAACACAGTTTGCGGACGGCACGCAGATGATTGCGAATTTTGGGGATCAATCATGGACGGAAAAAAATCAGCGCATCCCCGCTCATTCTGTTTTAGCGATTCTGCCCGACCATTCAACGCTGCGTTTGCAATCCAATCAGCGCGATTACTAGGGAGAGGCGGGCAAGTGTTCAAACAATCTCAGCCAACAACTTAATGGATCGTCGCAAGCGACGATGGAAAAGACTCTGGAAGGGGTTTGCATCCCCTCCCATCGCGTCGCTCCTTCGTCGCTCACCGGCCAAAAGAGGCTGTCGCAAAAGCCTGATGGACGTTTTTTACACCTGAAACACCGCATACATCGTCATTCCCGCATGCTTTTGGCGGGAACCCAGCGTCGTTTTTTACACTGAAAATGCCACAATTTCTGGCATTTTCAGTTAACCACGAACGCCGCTGGGTTCCTGCCAAAAGCGCGCAGGAATGACGTGGCCACCAGTTGGGGTAATGATACCGACTCACTACCCTTTTGCGACAGCCTCTGAAGGCCGGGGTTTCAAACCCTAGTCAGATTTTTGATAAAGCTTAAGGACCGTTTGATGTGAAACAAGTTTGACTGAGTGACTTTTCCAGCAGCGACTCAGCGTTGACAAAAATTGTTGTCGGTGTGATTGCTCAACTTAAATTTTGATAAATTTCTTCTTCTTGCACAAAATGCAAACGCAATATCGCTTCAAAGCCGTATAACAGCCTTTGCAATTCCTTGCATGATTCTGACGTCATATCATTGTTCGACAAGCTCTGCACGCTTTGCGTCAGCGCTCTTCCAAATTCAAATATTTCTTGATGCGTCCTGCTCATCGCCGCCATTGGGTCATCTCCGCCCAGCAGTGTTGCAATAGTCGGATAGAGAATTAAATCGTCCTCTTGTTCGTGCGGCAGTAACTGTTTCTGTAAGATGCTGTCCATACTGATCAGTGCGCTGTGCGCCTCAGCAACGGCGAAGAATGGCAATTTATCGGCCAGATTTCTGACCTGATCAAGGATCGGTGCCAAGGCTTCATGCTCGATTTTCAGGCGCGTAATTTGTGCGCCAGAAAGTTTGTGCTGACTCGCGCGCAGGGGACTGATGCGCAAAGCCCGTAAGGCATTGACGATAACAATCACATCGATCACTTCCTGCAATGCCGCTCCATATAGAGGAGGCAAGTAACCGAGCGCAGCAAACAACATGGCGACTAAGGACATGGCCATTCCGGCGATCACACTTTGCATCGCAATTGCGCGGATTTGTCGGGCAGCATTCAAGGCTTCGGCCAAGCGGTCCAAACGATCAACCAGCAGCACAACATCGGCGGCTTCTGACGATGCCGCTGCACCACGTGATCCCATGGCGACGCCCACATCGGCGGCAGTCAGCGCTGGAGCATCATTGATGCCATCGCCGACCATAATACTGATACCTGTGGTTCGGGCGGCTTCAATTGCCGCTTGCTTATCTGCAGGTGATTGCTCGGCATAGACTTGGTCGACATCGAGACTGGCACCAATTGCTTCGGCCACATCTTTCCTGTCGCCAGTTAACATGACGATACGGCTTATCCCGGCTTTGCGTAGCAAGCGCAGCGAGCGCGGCGTCTCGAGCCGAATTCGGTCTGCCATCAGCAGTGCACCAATTATTTTGCCGTCTTGTGCGACAAATACAGCAGACCCTGCTGCACCAGCGCAACGTTCTAAGAACTGCTTTACCCATGGCGCATTGCTGGCCAGGGAAGAAACAAAAGCATAACTACCCAATACGATAGTCTTGCCTTCAATGTTGCCGGTAAGGCCAGCTCCTCCATGCTCATGAATTTCGCTTGGTATCGCCAGTACGATACCCCGACCACGTGCGGCAGCGACGACCGCGGTTGCTGTGACATGCCCGGACATCTGATCCAGAGATGCAGCTAATCTGAGTATTTCAGTCTGACTGACATCCGCATTGGCTTCCGTATGAATCAGATCAGCCTTGCCGCCGGTCAGAGTGCCGGTCTTATCAAAGAATATCGTATTGGCTTGTCCTAGCTTTTCAATTGCGGCACCACCTTTGATTAATATCCCACGCTTGGCACACCAAGACATGCCAGAAACGATCGCGACTGGGACGGCGAGTATCAGTGGGCAAGGCGTAGCGACAACGATCACGGCAAGTGCACGCAAGGGATCGCCGCTGACGATCCAGGCCAAGGCGGCTAAACCTAAAGATAATGGCAGGAACCACATTGCATAGCGATCAGCCATGCGTGACGCTGGTGCCTTTGATTTTTGCGCCAATCCAACCAGCCGGACAATGCCGGCATAGGTACTGTCTGCGGCTGTGCTCGAGGCAAGTATTTCAAATGGCGTGGCCGCATTGACGCCCCCACTTCGGATACTTGCTCCTGCTCGATGTTCAACTAAGTTGGACTCGCCACTCAGAGCCGATTCATCCAGCGTTGCAGTCGCTGATAACAAGGCACCGTCGATAGGAACAATTTCGCCGCTGCGTACCACCAGGCGGTCGCCAATTTTCAGCAGTTCAAGCGGAATCCTCGTCATCACACCATCGATTAGACGATTGGCAAATTTAGGGGCTTTGTTGAGCAAGGCCGACATGTCACGCCCCGCCCTACGCTGGGCAAAGGCTTCCAGTGCCTGACCGCTCACCAACATAACTGCAATGACGCAGGCAGTCATATATTGATTTAATGCAACCGAACCTGCAATTGAGATCAGTGCAAGTATGTCTATGCCAAATTCCTTTTGCACCAACGCCAGCCTCATGCTCAGTATTAACTGGATAAAAGCCGGAACAGTTCCGCCAACAAAGAGTAAGTCGGCCGCTTGCGGCCAAGCGCCCCATTGACACACAAGTCCAACAATCAGGCAGGCGAGAGTAATTGGAAAGGCAATCAATTCAGCTGAGCAAAAATTGTTCATCCTGTTGAGCTCCGCACAGAGAATGGCATGTGAGCTTCATTGTGCGCCTTGCCAATTCAGGTGTTCTTGCGATTAGTCAACTTAGGGCGAGGAGGATGTCAAACCCAGTTCGGCGCATCACGAGCTAAACACGATGTGCCGCGCGCTTCGATGCAATGCCTCATGCGTCGCCAGCTACCAAGTAAAGTCGTCCGGGATCTGGAACGCGGCATACGGATCATCGGCATCGATTGCGGTCGTCGTCTTCTTCACCCGCACCACCATTGAGGCATCGCGCTCGGCAATTTTATCTGCGATTATCCGCGGCAACAATTCTGTTTTACCTTCCAGGCACACGATCACCAGCCGGCCAGCAATCAAATGCGTCTGCACCTCTGCTGACACATAAATTTTATCGATCTTGATACCGTGCGTATAGTAATAAGCGATGTCGCCTGCGCCCTTGCTTTGGCGATTGTTTTGTACCAACTGCACAATTTGCGCAAAAACCGCTTTTTGCTTGGCAGCCGCATCGCGTTGCGCATTCAATTCGCGTGCCCGTTCGGCATTTTTGCGCTGCACTTCCAGCGCGGCCAAACGCGACGCATCCACGCTTTCGTTACCAGTCTTGCGCTCGACCTTCTTCTGCTTGAGCTTATCCTGATGGACCAGTTTGGCTTTGTTTTTATCGACGAGTCCTGCTTTTAAAAATTGATCTTGCAACGATGCCATAATACAACTCCGTAAAATAAGTGCGACCGGTCCCAGACCAGTGACGAACAGCAAGCATAGCAAAATTTTCTATGCCGTAAGCCAGTAAGCGGCAATAAACAGGCTGAATTGCCACTCATTACTTGGTAAAGCTGTTTTTTCTTAGCATGAAGCCTCGCACAGCTGCACGCCTTAGCTCCTTGTCGTTCGGGTGTCGCGGGCTATTTTGAAGCCGATTTGCTTTTTTCATGCTGCGTCGCGGATATGTTGAGCAGTACATCCCAAGAAGGCGGTAAGTCACTGCGCGCAATGAGCAGTCGGGTATATTCTATATGTCGCACGGCACTTTGACTTTCTCTGACAGCTTGAGCATGTGCAGGTGATTGAACAAACCGCAACATGGAACCCTCGTCCAACCAAATCGTAGCAGTCCATACTTCGTCACCAAACAGTTGACGCCGCACAGAATAAGCCAGCAATCCGGGTTGAGCAGGCAAACTGTCGAGCACCCTGTAGGCACCCGCATCAAACACATCTCGTTTATCCGAGTCAATATTGGCATGAGTGATTGCAACGAGGACTTGATCATTGCCAATGGCTCCCAAGGTTTTTTTTGCTGACTCACCGTTCACCCATTTGAAGGGTGTAGCAACGCTGCAGCCAGTGATTAATGCCAAAATTACTACCCAACAGTGGATACAGAGTTGTTTCATTTTTAATTTTTCCCTGAGGATTTGAATTGATTGTTATTCGGATTGATATGAAATCAGTTATAAAAAAATTTTCTTGTTAGAATCTTAAAGACACGGAACGAGCAGTATTGTATCGGTGCAAAAAATCAGAAGCTATGTCTCATCGCCCGTATTTCCCTTGCAATCGTCCGAAATTGATTCTTTGAATTTTGCCGCTGGCTGGTCGCTCAGGCCAGACATTTGACATGACTGTGCAAGCTCTCGCGACCTGGCCAGATCGATGCCAAAGAGGGCGCTGAAACTGGTTTCTGTGCGTGGCTCGACATGTGTCGAAATGAAATACTCGTGTGATATCGTGTAAAAATATTGAAAGCGATGAATGGATGCATTGTCGAGTGTGTTGGCTTTGTTAAAGCCCCAGAGCTACGGTACACGTGGCTTGGATACTGCGGGCGACTGGTCGATCGAATTTCCGGCAGGTGAAGGCATCAAGTGTTATGCCCTTCTACATGGCGCTTGTTGGCTTGAGGTGGAAGGTGTTTCCCATCATTTGCGCATCAATACCGGCGATTGCGTGCTACTTCCACGTGGACAGGCTTTTCGCTTTTTCAGCACTCTTGATGCGCAATCGATCAGCGTGCTCCCATTAATAGCCGCGGTTGACGATGGCAACTTTATGGTCGTCAATGGCGGTGGAGAGTGCACGGGCCTGGGCGCTTACTTTGTCTTCGAGGGAAGGCAATCGGATATGTTAGTGGGAATGCTGCCGCCTATCGTGCATTTTCATCACGAAGCGGATAAAGCATTGTTGCGCGGCTACTTGGAGCGCTTGATGTCGGAACTGCGCACCCCACAGCTTGGCGGTTTTCTTATCGCTGAACATATGGCGCAGTCACT
This sequence comes from Undibacterium sp. CCC3.4, assembly GCF_034347425.1. Taxonomy (GTDB): domain Bacteria; phylum Pseudomonadota; class Gammaproteobacteria; order Burkholderiales; family Burkholderiaceae_D; genus Undibacterium. The sequence continues at coordinate 1,713,460 of NZ_CP133779.1, read as the reverse complement.
CTTGATTCAGGCACTGCGGCTGCATCTCTTGGATAGCTCGGTCAATGGGATAGGCTGGCTGTATGCGTTACGGGACGATAAGTTAAGTAAGGCATTGGAAGCCATCCATGGCGAACCTGGACGAAATTGGAGCTTGGATTCCTTGGCCAAAGTAGCAGGAATGTCGCGGTCGAGTTTTGCTGCAAGTTTCAGCGCGACGCTTGGCGCGTCTGCGATCGACTATCTGACGCAATGGCGGATGCACATCGCCGCCGAGCGTTTGCACCATCGTGTAAGGTCAATTTCCGTGCTGGCCGAACAACTGGGCTACCAATCGGAAAGTGCGTTCAGTGTCGCCTTCAAGCGTATCCATGGTAGTTCACCTCGTCAATACGCCAAACGCATTCAGAATTAGTACGCGTTCCGAGCAATGATTGCGCAATCAAAGTTTGGACGATCAAACAAGTATTTTGCACTCTTTGCTATTCCCTGTCTGGGGTAAGCGTCCTATGATAAAGACTTATCAATATGGACAATATTCATGACTGCTCCACAATCAATGCGCATCGCCGTACTGGGTGCCGGAAATATCGGCAGCGCGTTTGCCTTTCAACTTGCAAAAACCGGTGGCCATGAAGTAACTGTGATCGCCCGTCCGGGCTCTGCGCGATATCAACAGCTGCAACGCGATAAAAGCATTATTGATGTTCATGATAAGCGGGCAAACGTGATTGCTTCTGAGCAATTGGACGAGGAAATTCATTATGATGTCATCGTCGTCACTTTACTGGCCCACCAGCTGGAAGCGGTCGTGCCGGCCATGTTGAACAGTAAGGCGAAATCGTTTCTGTTTATGTTTAATAACTTCGCTCCTGAACGGATTGAGGAGAGGTTTGGTACTGACCGGTGTACGTTCGGGATGCCATTCATACAGTCATTTCTTGACAGGGATGGTAAGCTGAATGTCAGCATTGGTGCAGGCGGTCAAAAAACAAAATTAGGAAAACAAATCTGGGTCGATGTATTTAACGCTGCCGGTCTTCCTGCATCGCTCGAAGCCAATATGCCGCTCTGGCTGCGCTGTCACGCACCAATATGTATTGCGTTTGAAAGTAGCTCGTTCGCTGGCATGCAACGCGGTGGTGGTGCAAGCTGGGCCGAATCGATGACTATCGCTCATGGTGTACATGAATGCTATCGCTTAATCAAGGGCTTGGGTTACCACCTTTATCCTGCAGCGAAAGTACGGATTCATCAATGTCCGGCATGGATTATTGCATCCATACTCTGGGGCCTGACACGGCTTCCATCCTTCCGCGAATTGTTGGCTTTGGGGGCAGCTGAATGTAGCGCAATGCTTGACCTGCTGCTCGCCGCTGCGCCGCTGTCTGGCAATCCCATTGCGCTTGAAAAAATCGAAGCCATGAGACCAGTGAGCGCTGAAGTTTTGCGCAAGCACATCAATTTTGGATAGTTAATGATCCGCTGCAAATAGTCAGAATCGCATGTTTAAAGCTATGCATTATTTCTACGGCGCCATTCATCAACGACTTCTCCCATGTTCTTGTTCACACCATTGCGAATCCACGCAATAAAATCTCTGTCGAATTTAAAATTGGGGCCGCATTGAGATGTTAAGAAACGGCGCACATTTTGTGTGTTCTTATATGACTGATCGACTTCGGTTTCTCGGCTTATAGAACCGCCGTGCCAGCTGAAATTCATTTCATCTCCAAGTTAATCATATAGCGAGTGGAAATTTTGTGCGGTTTGTTGACTCAGACAACAAGGACAGAGCGAGCGAGTTTTACCTGTCCACACCTGCCCCTTGATGATTTCTGTTTCAAGTTAGTAATGCTGCACTGTCCGCGACGTCGGATAACATTGGCCCAGGAGCCTTACATATGGAATAAAGTAATTGTCTGACTTTCCATTTATCCAATTTTCGACTCATCATGATCACAACACGATCAAGAAACATATCCTCATCGGAGCAGATAATCCGCACACGGCTGTCCAACTACTCACTGGCAAAAACCTTGACTAAACCTTGTCTAAACCTTGACTAAGCATAATCTAGCTTGTCTAAACTCAGACCTTGTCAGCGATCACCAAAACCCAGCGGCACTTCTGTGAACCACCCGATTTTGCTCTGGTTTGATCGCGTTTTGACCTGGTGTAAAGTAAAAAAACCCCTGACTTCAGGGGTTTAAGATAATTCTTTGAAGCAAGGAGACCTCAAAACGGAATATCGTCATCCATATCCGAAAAATTCGGTGCCGGACGTGCTGCCGGGGCCGGACGCGCAGCCGGAGCGGCCGGGCGTTGTTGCATAGCTGCCGGTGCCGGAGCGCCGCCGCCGTAGCCGCTGTCGTCCATGCCGGCACCGCCGCCCATGCCAGGACGACCACCCAACATTTGCATGCTGTCGGCTTTGATGTCGGTTGCGTATTTTTCGACGCCATCTTTGTCGGTGTACTTACGGGTACGCAAGCTGCCTTCTACATACACTTGCGAACCTTTTTTCAGATACTGGCCGGCGATTTCGGCTAATTTGCCGAAAAACGTGATCCGGTGCCATTCTGTCTGTTCTTTCTTTTCGCCGGTGGTTTTGTCTTTCCAGCTGTCCGTCGTAGCGACGGTGATGCTGGTCATCGCGTCACCACTTGGCATGTAGCGTGTTTCCGGGTCGCGGCCAAGATTGCCGACGATGATGACTTTATTCACGGATGCCATGGTTTTCTCCTGTTGTCCTGTACGTTCCTGTACGTGGTTCTATGATCATTTTGCCAACATAACGCCAACATTCAGCGCTCTGGCAACAGCCCGACAGACTGCGACGGGCGTATTTCACACGATTATACAGGCTCATTCCGTATGCAAGCGCGGATTTCATACCGAACCGACATGGTGACGCTGCCCTGTTAACGCTGAGGAAACAGCAGTTTTGCCAAGCCGAACTCAAGCCAGCGGTGCAGCAGCGGCGCGACGCGCCAATTCCGGCATGGAGCAGGCGCTGACCAACCATAGTACGGTCATGCCGGCGCACAAGGCGAAGATAGCTGGTGCCGTGGCATAGCGGGTCAGAATGCCGCCGAGCGCGCCACCACTGGCCATGCCTAGCGCTTGCAAGGTATTGTAGACGCCGAGCGCCGCGCCTTTCGAGGCTGGCGGTGCGGTGCGCGACACCAGAGATGGTTGTGCCGCTTCAAGGATATTGAAAGCGATGAAGAAGGCGAACAGCAAGCCATAAATTGCCAATGGGTAGGCCAGCAATTGCCAGAATCCTACTTGCACGATCAATAACAAACTGATGGCAAACAAGAATACCGGTTTCATTTTATTGTATTTTTCACCGATGATGATGGCTGGCAGCATGGCCACGAAAGAACCCAGCATCACCGGCAAATACACTTTCCAATGTTGGTCTATTGGCAAACCGGCTACTTTGACCAAGGTGCCGGGCAAGACCACGAACATGGCCATCTGCGCCAGATGCAAGACATACACGCCAAAATTGAGACGCATCAGCTCGCGGTGACGCAAAATACTGCTCAGTGGCACCGGGGTGGCGTGGATGGCCGGCGCATCGGGCGTCACCCACAACACCACGGCAATCGCTGCCAGCGCCAGCACGGCGGTCATCTCGAACATGCCGGGCATGCCGATGGCGGTATAGAGCAGCGGTGAAATCACCATAGCCAGCGCAAAGCTGATGCCGATCGAACCGCCGACCATGGCCATGGCCTTGGTGCGGTGTTGCTCGCGCGTGGCGTCGGCAATGAGGGCGGTGATCGCGGCCGAGATCGCGCCGACGCCCTGAATCGCCCGACCGATCAGAATGCCATTGAGGCTGCCAGAGCAGGCGCACACCACGGCGCCGATGGCAAACAACAGCAAACCGGCGACGATGACCGGTTTACGACCGAATTTGTCGGAAGCGATACCGAGTGGAATTTGGAAAAAGGCTTGCACCAGGCTGAACATGCCGAGCGCGATACCGACCAGGATGGGGTTATCGCCACCATTGAGTGTTGTTGCATAAATAGCAAATACCGGCGACATCAGGAACAAACCCAACATGCGCAGCGCAAATACGGCTGCCAAGGTGCCGCTGGCGCGCCACTCGGCCGGACTCATTTTACTGTGCGCGCTGCCGTTGGTTTCAGAGGCGTCGACACCCTTTGATGCAGTAGTCATAATGACAAATCAGGCAATCGCCCGCGGTAAGGTTCAAAAACCCGTTATAGTAGCAGGTTGCTTGCCTCCGCCAAAACTCAAATACCGACCATGACGAAACGACCCTCTGCTGCCAAAGCATCCAAGATTGCCGCCAAACCGGCCGAAATCGACTTCGACGACGATATCACGCTCGCGCAGAAACGCGACTTGATTCGGATTCGCGGCGCACGCACGCATAATCTGAAGAATATCAGTCTCGATTTGCCACGCAATAAGCTCGTTGTCATCACCGGTTTGTCCGGTTCGGGCAAATCTTCGCTGGCCTTCGATACCTTGTATGCCGAGGGCCAGCGCCGCTATGTCGAATCGCTGTCGGCGTATGCACGCCAATTTTTGCAGTTGATGGAAAAACCCGATGTCGATTTGATCGAGGGCTTGTCGCCGGCGATTTCAATTGAGCAGAAGGCGACTTCGCACAATCCGCGCTCGACCGTCGGCACGGTGACGGAAATTCACGATTATCTGCGCCTGTTGTATGCCCGCGTAGGTACGCCCTACTGCCCCGATCATCCGGAAAATCCGTTGGCGGCGCAATCGGTGTCGCAAATGGTTGATGCCGTGCTGGCGATGCCGGAAGATAGCAAGTTGATGATCTTGGCACCGGTGGTGGCCAACCGCAAGGGGGAACACAGCGATTTGTTCGAGCAGATGCAAGCCCAGGGCTTTGTGCGCTTTCGCGTGCAAAGCGGTACCCATGCGGCGAAAATCCATGATATCGAAGATTTGCCGAAGCTGAAAAAAACCGAAAAACATACCATCGACGTGGTGGTCGACCGGATCAAGGTCAAGCAAGAGATCAAGCAGCGCCTGGCTGAATCATTTGAAACCTGCCTGCGCATCGCCAATGGCCGCGCGCTGGCGGTGGATATGGACAGTGGTCACGAACAATTGTTTTCGAATAAATTCGCCTGCCCGACTTGCGGCTATTCGCTGCAAGAGTTGGAGCCGCGCCTGTTTTCCTTCAATAACCCGATGGGGGCCTGCCCGGAGTGCGATGGTCTGGGCCACATCGAATTCTTCGATCCCAAGCGCATTGTCGCCTTCCCGAATTTGTCGCTGGCCAGCGGTGCGGTCAAGGGCTGGGACCGACGCAATCAGTTTTATTTCCAGATGCTGTCGAATTTGGCAGCATTTTATGAATTCGACATCGATACGCCGTATGAACAATTGTCGCCGGCGGCGCAGCAAATTATTTTGTATGGCTCGGGCAAGCAGCAGATTCCGTTTACGTATATCAATGAAAAAGGCCGCACCGTCATCAAGGAGCACAGTTTCGAAGGTGTGGTAACGAATTTGCAGCGCCGGTATCGCGAAACCGATTCGATGGCAGTGAAAGAAGAACTGGCCAAGTTCATCAATGAAAAGCAATGCCCTTCCTGCGACGGCGCGCGTTTGCGTATCGAAGCGCGTTTTGTCAAAGTCGGCAGCGGCAGCCAGGAAAAAGCGATTTATGAAATCAGCGGCATGCCGCTGCGTCAAACCCTGGCGTTCTTTTCCACGCTCAAGCTGCACGGTGCGAAACGCGATATCGCTGACCGCATTGTCAAAGAAATCTCTTCGCGTCTGACCTTTTTGAATAATGTCGGGCTCGATTATCTGTCACTCGACCGTAGTGCCGACACACTCTCGGGCGGTGAGGCGCAGCGGATACGGCTGGCTTCGCAAATCGGTTCCGGTTTGACCGGGGTGATGTATGTGCTCGATGAACCATCGATAGGCCTGCACCAACGCGATAATGACCGCCTCATCGATACACTCAAACACTTGCGCGATATCGGCAACAGTGTGCTGGTGGTGGAACATGATGAAGATGCGATTCGTTGTGCCGACTTTGTCGTCGATATGGGCATCGGGGCCGGTGTCCATGGCGGCGAAATCATCGCCATGGGTACGCTCGATGACATCATGCAAAATACCCGTTCGCTGACGGCGCAGTATTTGAGTGGGGCCTTGAAAATCGCCGTGCCTGAACAACGCAGCATCAGTAACCCGGATAAGCAATTGGTGATCGCCGGCGCCCGCGGCAATAATCTGAAAAATGTCACCATGCATTTACCGGTGGGCTTGTTGACCTGTGTGACCGGGGTCTCCGGTTCCGGCAAATCGACCCTGGTCAACGATACCTTGTACCCGGTGGCGTCGCGCCATCTGTATGGTTCGCAAACTGAGCCGGCACCATTCGATCATGTCAGTGGTCTCGAACATTTCGACAAGGTGATCTCGGTCGATCAGGCACCGATCGGGCGCACACCGCGCTCGAATCCGGCCACTTACACCGGCTTGTTCACGCCTATCCGCGATTTGTTCGCCACCGTTACCACGGCCAAAGAACGCGGTTACAGCGCCGGGCGCTTCTCGTTCAATGTCAAGGGCGGACGTTGCGAAGCCTGTCAGGGCGATGGCGTGATCAAGGTGGAAATGCATTTTTTGCCTGACGTATATGTGCCTTGCGATGTATGCCACGGTAAGCGCTACAACCGCGAAACCCTGGAAGTGCATTACAAAGGCAAGAATATCAATGAAGTGCTGGGCATGACGGTGGAGGATGCCTATGAGTTTTTCAAACCGGTGCCGGTCATCGCGCGCAAACTGCACACCTTGCTTGATGTCGGTCTCGGCTACATCCGCCTGGGGCAGAGTGCCACCACGCTGTCGGGCGGCGAGGCGCAGCGCGTCAAGTTGTCGCTGGAACTCTCGAAGCGTGACACCGGTCGTACTCTGTACATTCTCGATGAGCCGACTACCGGTCTGCATTTCCACGATATCGCCTTGCTCTTGAAGGTGATCCACCGTCTGCGCGATCAAGGCAATACTTTGGTGATCATCGAGCATAATCTCGATGTCATCAAAACCGCCGATTGGCTGATCGATCTCGGTCCCGAGGGCGGTGCCGGCGGCGGTCGCATCATCGCCAGCGGTACACCGGAACAGGTGGCCCATAATGCCGACAGTGTGACCGGCCAATATTTGTTACCGCTTTTAAAACAACATTAATTGTCTATGGCTATTCGTCTGATTGCCGGGCTAGGCAACCCCGGCCCTGAATATGAACAAACGCGCCACAATGCCGGCTTTTGGTTAGTCGACCAATTGCCGGCCAGTTTGCAGCGCGATAAAAATTTCCATGCCTTGGTGGGGAAAACTCGGCTCGCCGGTGCCGATGTGTACTTGATCGAACCACAAACTTTCATGAACCGCTCGGGCCTGGCGGTCGGGGCAATTTGCCGCTTTTATAAAATCGCGCCGGAAGAAGTGCTGGTGGTGCACGATGAACTCGATCTGCTGCCGGGCATAGCGAAATTAAAAAAAGGCGGCTCGTCGGGTGGCCATAATGGTTTGAAAGATATCAGCGCAGCGCTCGGCACCCAAGATTACTGGCGTCTGCGGATAGGCATCGGCCATCCGCGCACGCTTAACCTGCAGCAAGGCGTGGCTGACTTCGTGCTGCACCGTCCGCGCAAGGAAGAGCAGCCGCAGATCGACAGCGCCATCGCCCACAGCTTGGCGATCTTGCCCTTGCTGGCGGCGGGCGACTTCACGGCGGCGATGTTGGAATTACATACACTCAAATGAGTTCGGCGCTCCACATTTTCGCCGGCCGCAGCGCCTATGCCCATTTGCGTACGCATGGCCTGCAAGCGCGCGACGTGGCGCTGCTTCCGGCCGCGGCCGGCGGCCCCAAGGGCTTGATTCTGCAAGCACTCGATCAATGGCTGTTCGGTACTTGGCTGCCAAGCGCACCACGCCCGCGCACTTTGATCGGGGCCTCGATCGGGGCTTGGCGTATGGCGGCGGCCAGCCAAGCCGATCCGGTGGCGGCGTTTACCCGCCTGGCCGAACTGTATTGCGAACAAACTTACCCGGAACGGCCGAGCGCGCAGTATGTGACGACCGAAATCAGCCGGCTGCTGCAGGCTTTTCTGGCTGGTCATGAAGCGGAAATCCTCACGCAACCGCTGCATCGTCTGCAAATTTTGTGCAACCGCGGTGCCGGTGCCTTGAGCGCCCCGCTACCGGGTTGGCCGACCAAGGCCGGTTTCGCCCGCGCGGCGCTGGCGAATCTGCGCGGTCGGCCACAGCTGGCGCGACATATAGAACGGGTCGTGATCGGCGATACGCGCGCGGACATGGCGTGGATGGAAACGCCGTTCGATGATTTCCGCACGCATTTTTGCGCGCTCAATCAGGATAATCTGGCCCCGGCCCTGCTGGCTTCGGGCACGCTGCCCTTGTTGATGGCGCCGGTTACCACGCTGCCCGGCGCGCCGCCCGGTCAGTACTGGGATGGTGGCATGATCGATTACCATCTGGCGCTGCCGTATGCACGCTTGGCCCAGGACGAGCCGGCTGAGTTGGTCTTGTATCCGCATTTCGGCGCCCGCATCGTGCCTGGCTGGCTGGATAAAAATCTGCCTTGGCGCAGCGCTGCCAGCGGTGCGCGGCGTCACTGGCTCGATAATGTGATCTTGCTGGCACCATCGGCCAGTTTCATCGCAAGTTTGCCACGAGGCAAGTTACCGGATCGTCAAGATTTTTTTCATTACGGCACCGATCACCGTAGCCGCATCCGCGCTTGGCAACAAGCCATCAGCGCCAGCGCCGCCCTGCGCGATGAGTTTGCCGCCTTTGTCACCCAACCCGATATGGGACAAGTGCGGGCATTGAATTTTTAATCACGGGCAATGTGCCCATATCACCGGCCTCAGATAGCGTGTATCAAGCGTGCGCGGCCTGTTCCCCGCGTCGATACGCTAACATACTGCTCCACCTGACAAAAACACTTTGATGAAAACCCGTATCCGCTCCGAAGCCGCCGCCATCTGGCAAATTGCCTGGCCGGTATTGATTGGCCAACTCGCTACCGTCGGCATGGGTGTGGCCGACGTCGCCATGTCCGGTCACTTCAATTCCGAAGAACTGGCTGCCGTTTCGCTCGGCGCTTCCCTTTGGACCATCGTCATGGTCACGGTGATGGGGGTGATGATGGTGGTTAACGCCATGGTCGCGCATGAAATCGGCGCCGGCGCGCTCGGCCGGGTGCCGCGCATGATACGCCAATCATTGTGGATGGGACTCCTGATCGGCGTAGTCGGCATGGTCGCACTCAATGCCTTGACGCTGGTGTTCGGCCATCTCGATCTCGGTCAGGCCGTGCACGAAAAAGCCGCGCGCTACGTCCATGTCATCAGCACCGGCTTACCGGCCTTTGCCATGTACCGCGCGCTCTACGCTTACACCACCAGTCTGAACCAAACCAAGCCGGTGATGCTGATCGCGCTGTTTGGCTTAGGCTTTAATGTGCTGATGAATTGGCTGCTCATTTATGGTCACTTCGGTTTTCCACAACTCGGCGCCACCGGCTGTGCCGTCGCCACCAGCGCCGGCCTGTGGCTGATGCTGGCCGCTATGCTGCTCTGGATACGCCGTGCCGAGGTATATCGGGCGACCTATCCGTTCCACCATCTCGAATTGCCACACTGGCAAGAAATCAAAACCATGCTGCGCCTCGGCTGGCCGATCGGGGTCACGCATTTCGCCGAGGTGTCGGCCTTTTCGGCAGTCGGTTTGTTAGTCGCGCGTTTCGGTGTGGTACCGGTGTCGGCCAATCAGATCGCCCTCAATTTTTCTTCCCTGCTGTTCATGGTCCCGCTGAGCGTCGGCATTGCCCTCACTACCCGCGTCGGTCAAACGCTGGGCGAAGGTGATGTGCGGCAGGCGCGCTTCATTTCCTGGCTAGGTGTGGGTTTTTCGCTCGGCTTTGCCATTCTGTCGGCCAGCTTCGTCGCCTTGTTGCGCGAACCGATAGCGGCGATGTATACCAGCGACCCGGCAGTGCAAGAGATGGCGGCCACCTTGCTCTTGTTTGCGGCGATTTTTCAGCTCTCCGATGCGGCACAGGTAGTCGCTTCCTGTGCGGTGCGCGGCTATAAAGTCACGCGCACCCCGATGATTATCCATCTGGTGGCGTTTTATGGTTTGGCACTGCCACTCGGCTGTGCACTCGGTCTGGCACCCGACTGGCTGCCATGGAAACCAGCCGTCGCCATGGGTGCGGAAGGTTTTTGGATCGGTCTGATCCTCGGTCTGACCGTGGCTGGCGGCCTGTTACTGGCTTATTTACAGCGAATCAGCAGTCAAAGAATCAGAATGGCGGTCAATTCCGGTAAAATAGCGGGCTAATCCATCTAATCATCGGCAAATCATCATGAGTCTCCAATGCGGCATCGTCGGCCTGCCTAACGTCGGCAAATCCACCCTTTTCAATGCACTGACCAAGGCCGGCATCCCGGCAGAAAATTATCCTTTCTGCACGATTGAGCCGAATGTCGGTGTGGTGGAAGTACCTGATCCGCGTTTGCAGCAGTTATCTGCCATCGTCAAGCCGGAACGCGTGCAAAACGCCATCGTTGAATTCGTCGACATCGCTGGTCTGGTGGCCGGCGCGTCCAAAGGCGAAGGCTTGGGCAATCAATTTCTCGCGCATATCCGCGAAACCGATGCCATCGTCAATGTGGTGCGCTGCTTCGAAGATGACAATGTGATTCACGTGTCGGGTAAAGTCAGTCCACTCGACGATATCGAAGTCATCCAGACTGAATTGGCACTGGCTGATATGAGCAGCGTGGAAAAAGCGATCCACCGCGAAAACAAGAAAGCCCGCTCCGGCGACAAAGATGCCGCCAAACTGGTGGCCTTGTTGGAACGTATCATGCCGGCGCTGAACGATGCCAAGCCGGTGCGTGCGCTCGGCCTTGATGCCGAAGAAATGTTATTGCTCAAGCCTTTGTGCCTGATCACGGCGAAACCGGCGATGTATGTCGCCAATGTGTCCGATACCGGCTTCACCGATAATCCGCTGCTCGATCAACTGACTGCCTTCGCCGCGGCACAGAATGCCCCTATCGTCGCCATTTGCGCCTCGATCGAATCGGAAATCGCCGATCTCGACGATGCCGATAAAACCGAATTCCTGGCCGACATGGGCATGCAAGAACCCGGTCTCGACCGTCTGATCCGCGCCGCCTACAAGTTACTCGGCTTGCAAACCTATTTCACCGCCGGCGTCAAAGAAGTACGCGCCTGGACTATCCATGTCGGCGATACGGCCCCACAAGCGGCCGGTGTGATTCACACCGATTTCGAACGCGGTTTCATTCGCGCGCAAACCATCGCATTTGACGATTTCATCGCGTTCAAAGGCGAAGCCGGTGCCAAAGAAGCCGGCAAGATGCGCGCTGAAGGCAAGGAATACGTCGTCAAGGATGGCGATGTGTTGAACTTCTTGTTCAATGTCTGAAGCTTGAACTTTTTTGAAAGCCGCGATGATTCGCGGCTTTTTTTTAGCCGTTTTTAACAAATCGCGCTTTCCAAGACTTGTTGGCTCCGGTCTTCCCGAGGCTGTCGCAAAAGGGTTTTTCAGTCTGCATCATTACCCCAACCGCCCGTAACGTCGTTCCTGCGCGCTTTTGGCAGGAATCCAGGGGCGTTCGTGGTTAACTGAAAATGCCCGAAGTTGTGGTATTTTCAGTGTAAAAAACGACACTAGGTTCCCGCCAAAAGCACGCGGGAATGACGAGGTATACGGTGTTTCAGGTGTAAAAAAGCGTCCATCAGGCTTTTGCGACAGCCTCTTCCCTAGGGAAGCATGAAATGGTCCTGACAATGACGGAACGCAAAACAATGCAGTTCCCCTGTTTTCTAAGATAGACCGCTCATTCGATTGAATTGCTTGCCTCTTGACGCGGCAGTGCCCCAACTCAGATACCAACCAACGCCGCCCTCGATCGCGGCTTTTTTTGCGCCCGGCAAAATGTAACAGCCGCGGTAACAATCAAATAAATCTCGTTGTGCACTGAGCCGTATTGAGGGCCAAGAGCATGCCATTTGGGTCTGGCTTCTTTCGCCTTCGCCATAGCAGAACATGGCCGGAAAACGGCTTGAATGGCCCGGTGTTACATTTAAGTTACTTGACAATAAAATTAGCAAAGAAAATGTGCGAGAAAAGCCTGACTCTTGCTCAGCTCAAGCTCAGCAGTGGTCAAATTCGGACCTTGCAAGTAGGGGAAGTTTTGGCCTGAACACTGACATTGCGTCAGTATTAACGAGTACCCCGTGGCCAAGCGAAGAGCTAGCGCACGGGGTAAGAGAATGCACGCCAAATACTTGGCTTGCATTCAACTAATTACTTAGCAGCAATTAGTTGATGTGGTGTAGGTTACTGTGCCAGATGGTGGGCTGATTGTACCGCTACCGCCAACACAACCGCCGGCTGCGGCGATTTGCCCGCTACTGCAGGCTTGACCATTGCTGTCAGAGCCTTTTGCAAGGACTGGACCTTGTTGTGTTTTTTGCAAATTGAGTTTCATATTTTTCTCAAAAAAAGTATCTGAAAATTAACATTACCTGTACTCAGGACCTTCATGTGGTTCAGATTTCCACCAAAAGATGGCGCAATTATATTAACAAATTAGAGATAAGTTTCTAATTAGTGGTGCCAAAGCTACAATTTAAATTACTGTTTTTTAAATAAGACAGTTTGTGATAACGTTCGGCTCCTTGTGTGCATTTACGCCACTTTACCGATCGCGACGGCTATGTTCTTTGCGAATAGAATACGCTATGATCGCGGTCTTTTGAAATCAGTAACGATCGCATGTAATTTTTTGGTACCTGAGAAATGAGAAAAAGAGTTGTCGTCACAGGCCTGGGCTGCCTGACTGCCAATAGCGTTTCGGTCACACAATTTTGGGCCGCGCTCCAAGAGGGGCGTTCGTCAATCGCCGCACTCACGCGCTTCGACACAACTGCCTACAAAAGCAAGATCGGTGCGGAGATTTCCCACGATCTGGCAGCACTGAGCGGTTTGAATCTGGCAAATATTTCGCGCAATGCCCAATTTGCGCTCTGTGCCGCGCAAGAAGCCCTTCGCGACAGCGGCATCATCGAGGCTGAGCTGCCGGCCGCCGCGATCGGGATTTGTCTGGGCACCGGTTTGGGTGGTCTGTACTTCAGCGAAGAGGCGCTGTTACGATTGTTGGAAAAAGGCCCGGAACGCGTCAGCCCGCTGACGGTGCCGTCGGTCGACCCGAATGTCATCGTCAATCAGATCGCCATGCGCTGGGGTATTTCCGGTCAACAATTTTCTATTTCCAGTGCGTGCTCGTCGAGCGGCCATGCGCTCGGTGCCGCGTTAGACATGATACGAGCCGGTCGCGCGCAAGCGGTGATCAGCGGCGGCGTGGAGGCGACCATTTCGCCCGCAATTTTTTCCGGTTTCGATAAGTTGCGCGCCATGTCTACCCGTAACGACACACCCGAGATAGCGTGCCGCCCCTTTTCGGCCGACCGCGATGGCTTCGTGATGGCCGAAGGTGCCGCCATCTTGGTGCTGGAAGAGGCCGCGTCGGCGCGTGCACGCGGTGCCAACATTTACGCAGAATTGCTCGGCTATGGTGCCAGCGGTGGCGGCTACCATGCGGTGATGCCGCAACCGAACGGCCTCGATGCGGCGCAGGCAATGCAACTGGCACTGGCCGATGCCGGCATCTGTGCCAGCCAGATCGACTTGATCAATCCGCACGGTACCGCAACCAAACTCAACGATGATGCCGAACTCAAGGCCATGCAAGCAGTATTCGGCACGCGCTTAGCCGACATCCACATGACACCGACCAAGCAATTGACTGGCCATTTGCTCGGCGCCGCCGCCGCCATCGAAGCGCTGCATGTCGTCAAGTCGCTGGAAACCAGCAGTGTTACTGCGATTCCCCATTTCGACCGGAGTGTCGATTTGAAGATTGCCAGCGCCGCCAGTCATGCCGCGCCAATTCGCTATGCGATGAGTAATTCCTTTGGTTTCGGCAATAACAATGTCAGTTTAATTTTTGGAGTTTACGAATGAAAATCACGCGCGAAGAATTTATTACCATCATTAAAAACAATGCCTCTGAATTCGATGGCCGCGCCATCTCCAGCACGGATCAACTGGCCACCCTGGGCCTCGATTCACTGGGTTTTGCCACGACTTTGTTTGCCATCGAAGACCAACTCAATATCAGCATCGACGAAGCTTATCTGGCGCGCCTCAACAGCTTGAGTACGGTCGGTGATTTGGTCCGCGTATTCGCCGACCTCGGTTACGAAATCGAAGTTTGATGGTATAAAAAAGGAATCGTCGTGCGCATTGAAAATCTGCTTCCGTATTTTGGACGAGCGATCACTAAATTCGTTTTCACGCCGCTGTTTACTCGCAAAGTAGTACGCGAGCTCAAGCCTAACGAGGCCTGGGTGCTGGCAAAAATTCGTTCGGCCTTGCAGCTGAGCGCCGCCGAAGCGCAGCGTGTGTATCGCCGCGGTATAGGCAGCGAAATTAATTTTCAACTCGATTACGCCTGGATCGCGCAAGCGAAAAAACAGCGCATCCTTGCCGAACTCGCCCGCACGCGCATCGAACATCTCGGGCGAGTACAGCAGGTGATGCAAACCGGTCGGCCGGTGATTTTGTTATCGATACACATGGGCAGCTTCTACTTTGGCTTTTTAAAATTGGCGATGGAAGTGCAAGCCGAGCGGGAAATAAATATTGTGAAAATGGCTAGCGCCAATTCTCAAGAAGATTCCTTACATCGTTTGATAGAAGAAAAATTCGGCGCAGTGAAAGTGCTGCGCTTTGATGATGATGTCGGCAAAAATGCTTATTTGGCTCTGCGTCGTGGCGGCATCGTCGCCATGATGAGTGATGTCGAAGTACGCGTTCCCTCGCGCGAAAAAGTACCGTTCTTTGGGCAGGATTGTTTCATGCAAAGCGGCGTAGCGCGCTTAGCCTTAACCACCCGTGCCATCATTTTGCCGGTCATTAATTTTGAAACCGCCAGCGGCGAGCGCGTGATACGCATAGAGCAGCCCTTGTTCCCAGAGCCGGCACACCGTGGCGAAAGTAACCAGCAAGTGGTGGCACGTCTGATGCAGCAGATCGCCAGTTTGTTCGAAACTTGGGTGCAAATAGATCCGCAACAATTTCAGCGCTGGACCGATTTGGCTTGGACCATGTATCAACATGCCGATGCCAAAGAGCCGGTGAAGGCGGCATCATGAGGCGCTTGGAAGCCAGTGATATCGTGCCCTTGCGCAGCG
This sequence comes from Undibacterium sp. CCC3.4, assembly GCF_034347425.1. Taxonomy (GTDB): domain Bacteria; phylum Pseudomonadota; class Gammaproteobacteria; order Burkholderiales; family Burkholderiaceae_D; genus Undibacterium. The sequence continues at coordinate 1,698,106 of NZ_CP133779.1, read as the reverse complement.
CATTGCAGGACCATTATCACAGCTATTTTTTGTTGAAGTCGCTGCATGGTTTCTCTGCTTCAGAAATGCAGGAATCACTCGATGATAGCCACACCCTGCACTTTCTCGAGCAGGCAGGCGAGCGTCCGACCTTGCTGTCACTGGGTCAGTTCGACCGCCAGCAAGGTAATATGCAATTGCAATTATGCGGCCGCCTGGCCCAGCCTGAGCTGGCCCGACATCACCTGCGCGCGATACAAGCCGGCAGCGGCATAGCACGCGTGTATTCTTTTCTTTTCGAACATGAAACAGCGGAGGCGCAAAGTTTACTGCAACTTGGTTTACATGCCGAAGCCAGGCTCAGAGAGCATTTGTTTGTCAACGGCCGCTACCACGATCTGCTGGTATTCGGATGTGTGGAGCCCGTGCCATGATTTTTGAAATAGCAGGATTATTCATCGTCGTGCGCAAGCCCGAAATCGCTGATTTGCCGGTGCTCAGCCGCTGGCTGGCCTCTGAACTGTATTGCACCAACATGGGCGGCATGCCTGGTATGTCGGAGCAGTTTTATCACGAGCAGGCTTGCGCGATGTTGCAAGCCAACGCCAATGACCGCTCGGATAAAATCGTCTATCTGGTATTCGACCGTTTCACCCAGCAAGCGGTGGCCTTGTCCTTGCTGAGTCAGATCGACTGGAAGAACCGACATGCCGAACACAGTTATCTGGTCGGCGAGGAAAGTTACCGATCCAAGCTGGTCGCCGGTGATTTGAATATGGTGATGAATAATTATTTTTTCAGTCAGTTAAATCTGAATAAAATTTACTCCTTCATCTTCGATTTCAATCAAGCGGCCCTACGCCTGACTGGTTTCGGCGGCAGCGCCGAAGGAATTTTAAAACAACACCGCCGCTATAACGGTGTCGCCATGGATGTGCATGTATACAGCATCACGAGCCGGGAGTTTTCCGAATTCGTTCATCAGCACGCCACCGGCCTGTTGCGCAAACATATTCATTACGGCCTCTTGCCGGCACCGGCATGTTGATACTCTGGCTGGCATTGATGAGCGGGCGGACGCTGCTGTTCGGCCCGGTTGGTCTGCTGCTCGATGCGCTGATACTCGGCCTTGCTGTGGCCAGCGATCAGCGGCTGCGGCCGATCTGTGACTGGTCGCGTACACCGCTGTATCTGGCTGCGGCACTGGCGAGCTTTGCCCTGGCCAGCGCTCTCACCTGCAGCGCTCCGCGCGCCTATTGGCGCGGTATCACGGCGTCGCTGCGGCGAGGCGCACGCCAGTGGCAATACCTGAAACGGGCCGCCCTCAGCGCACTGCACGAAGAGCTGATCTGGCGCGTGGTATTGCAAGGCACATTGAGCAGCGCACTGGGAGCGCTGCCGGCGCTCGTGCTGGTCGCCAGTGCATTTACCTATTGGCACCGACATACGCTGCGCGCCCAGATATTCCAGATCGTCGAACTGCTGCTGTTCGCACTCTTGCTCGGCACAGCGTATGCGTTACTCAACGATGCGCTGTGCGTGTTTCTGCTTCACTTTATACGAAATTATTTAGTTCAAAATGGCCAATAATATGTCTATGCAGCCGCTGAAAAATAACTGGAAGCTTGCTGTTTTATGCCTGACAGTGCTCACCCTGTCGCTGTTCTATCTCAATAAAACGGCATCGAAGACGAGCGCGCTGCCAGCAGACTTCCATGCCAGCATCGGCCCTTTGCGCGATGTCTTGATTGCCAAGGGCGTGGTGAGTGATGATCATCAAATCAGTATTCGCGCCCAGGCCGCGAGCAAGGTCAGCACCATCATGGTGAGAGAAGGACAGGATGTGAAAAGTGGCCAGCCCTTGATCAAGCTGGCTGACCCGGCCACAGAAATCGAACTGCGCAGCAAACATATCGAGCTGCAATCGCTACGTTCGAAGCAAACCAGTTTAAGTAAGGAGTACGCCGGGCTCGAACATTTGTTCGGCGTCGGCGGGATTGCCGCAAATGAGTTGAGACAAAAAAAACTCGAGCTGGAATTGGCCGACAATGAGCTGCAGCGCGCCCATCTGGATAACGAGCGTCTGCAACAAAGGCGTGAGCAATTAATTTTGTACAGCCCCATCAATGGCGTCGTGTCGGGCATTAACGTGGCACTCGCTCAGTCGGTCGCGGCGGCGGAAGAATTGCTGACCCTGGCCGGCGGCGGTGAAAAAACCATCGTCGCCTATGTCGATGCCCTCGATGTCAAGCGCCTCTCGATCGGTACGCCAGTGAGTTTGAGCGAGCAGGAAGACGGCGGCACGGTACGCCACGGCAGCGTCCGCTCGATCGCCAGATTTGCCGGCAGTGCGCAACACCCGAATACGGTGAAAATTGTGATTGAAGCCGGCGAGGCACTGCGCCAGTTGCGCAGTGCGCAGCAATTGTATGTCGAATTCATTTTGTATGAAGAACGCGCCGCACTCAGAATTCCACGCGAGTTGGTATATCAAAAAGATGGCCGCGATATGGTGTATGTACGCACGGCAGAGGGTGTACAAAGCAAGATCATACGGCTGCTTCAGGGCGATGCCAACTACGACAAAGTTTTGTCCGGGGTAACAGCGGCCGATGTCTTGGTCAAACAGCCGCGCACTGATGGCGGGCACCCATGATAGCGCTCGAAGCGATAGAAAAATCGTATCTGGTCGGCGGTCTGCCGCTGCAAGTGCTGGACCAAGTTTCCTTGCGCGTTGACAGTGGCGAATTCATCGCCCTGATCGGCCGTTCAGGTTCAGGAAAATCGAGCTTGCTCAATATTATCGGCTGTCTCGATCATCCCAGCGCCGGCCGCTATTTTCTAAATGGCCACAACGTTTCTGGCTTGGCCGACAATGAACTGGCGGCGCTACGCAACCGCCACATAGGCTTCATTTTTCAAAATTTCAATTTAATACCGCGTTGTTCGGCGCTTAAAAATATAGAAAAGCCGCTCATCTACCGTGGCATCAAGCCGACCGAACGCCGCCGTCTGGCGCTGGCCATGTTGGCCAAGGTAGGCTTATCCGACCGTGCCGAGCATTTGCCATCGCAATTATCGGGCGGTCAACAGCAACGTGTGGCGATTGCTCGTGCCTTAGTGACCGACCCCAGCCTGATCATCGCCGATGAACCTACCGGCAGTCTCGATTCGGCCACCGGCGGGGAAATCATGCGCTTGCTGCGCGCCTTGAACCATGAAGGACGCACCATCGTGCTGGTAACGCACGATCAGACGCTGGCAGCGCATGCGGATCGGGTCATCGAATTGGCCGACGGCAGGATCACAGCATGAGTGCGAAACGGATCAATTTGTCGTCGGCAATGCTGGCGGAGGCGCTGGAAGCCTTGAGCCACAACGGCTTTCGCACCAGTCTGAGCTTGCTCGGTGTGGCGATCGGCATTGCTGCCATCATGGTCGTGAGCAGTATCGCCACTTCAGGGCGCACGATGATTTTCAGCGAACTCGAAACCTTCGGCTTGCGCACTTTCTGGGTGTTCCGCGCCAAAGAAGCGCCAAGCCGCTTGGAAAAAGATGTTTCCGGTTCCGGCATCAGCACCGCCGACTATAAAGCTCTGCTCAACTTGGCCGACAGTGCAATCGAAAAATTGTCTCCGGTGGTCAATAGTGAGCTAGCCGGGGCGAGCGCCTCGAAACATGGCCAAAGTCTGAAAATCACTTTGTTGGGGGTGAACCAAGACTATGCGGAAATCAATGGCGACACGCTGCAGTCGGGGCGCTTCATTGGACCTGATGATATCCGCCAACGTGCCAACGTCGCCGTGGTCGGCAGCGAAATCGTGGCGCGCTTGCTGGACCAAGCGGATGATGCGGTGGGTAAACATATCAGTATTAACGGTGACTGGTATGTCGTCATCGGCACCCTGCAGGCCAAAAGCCGTGATCTGATTTCCAGTATTGGCGCCGGCAAGGAAGAGACTGGTGCGCGCGTCCTCATTCCTTATTCGACTCAACAAAAACGCCTCGGCGACCCCGATTATGTCAGCTTTCTGCAAGGCCAGGCACGTTCTACCGAACACTCCGCTGCCGCGATTGCGCAAGTCATCGCGCAACTCGACTGGCGCCACAAGGCAGCCTATCGCTACAACTCGGAGAGTATGGCCAGTTACATTGCGACCGCCAATCGGATACTCGGCGGTGTCACGCTCATCGGCATTGTCGCCGCCACGGTTTCTCTACTCGTCGGCGGCTTGGCCATCATGAATATCATGACGACCTCGGTGATCGAACGGACCAAAGAAATCGGCTTGCGGCGCGCACTCGGTGCCACCCAGTCTGCCATCAAGACGCAGTTTTTGCTCGAATCGATACTGATCAGCTTACTCGGCGGTGCCGGCGGCGTCTTGCTGGGGCTGGCGGTGGTGTTTGTGCTGGCCGCGGTGACGGCACTGAAAATGTCGGTGTCATTACAGGGCTTGCTGTTGGCAGTCGGCAGTTCGCTCTTGGTCGGCATCGCCTCCGGCTATTATCCGGCGCGCACCGCATCAAAATTAATTCCTGTTGAGGCATTACGTTATGAATAAACCTCGGATAGTCGTAGCGACTTGGCTATGCGCCGCGACGCTCGCAGCGCTGCCGGCAGGCGCGGCCGAATCTGCGCTCAGTTTTGAGGCAGTCTTGCTGCGCGGTTTAGCCAACGCTGCAAAATTAAAACAGACACAAATCGGCCTGGAAACCTCGGCCTGGGATACCACCCGCGCGACCAGCGCATTTTTACCGAAACTCGATGTCATCGCCTCGACTCAGCGTATCAAGTCCTTCGGTTCCATCCCCAGTGTCGACAGCTTGTTACTCGGTGGTGCCGACAGTGCCAATTACGCCAATGCGCAAACCAAGCTGGGTCTGAATATTTTTAACGGTGGCGCGGATTTGTCCGGCTTAAAACTGGCACGCGAGAAGGAACGTGAAGCCGCTTTACATCTGCAATTAGAGCGCCAGGAATTTGCCAGAAAAGTTTTATCTGCTTACCACGAGCTGCAGCAAGCACAACTGACACTGCAGATACATAGCGTGGAATGGTCTGGCCATGTCGCGCAATTCAGCCGTAGTCAGGCCGACTTTTCGCAAGGTCGGATCTCCGCCCTGGACTTAGCCGATGCCGAATTTGAGAAAAAGAAAAAGGAATTGGAAAAAAATGCTGCTGAGCGCAAGCACAGCAATGCCCTGCGAAAATTACTCCTGGTCATCGGTGACGATCTGGCAATCGAACCGATACCAACTCAGATTGACGCACGCAGCGACTACCAACGCAGCTTGCAAAACACTGGTTTCGAGGCGGTCGATGTGGTCAGTGAAGTGACTGTGCCGGCATCCAAGATCAAGCAATCGCAGTGGTTGTCACAGCAATCGCTGAGTCGCTTTCTGCCTAAAATAGATTTATACGCCAGAATTGACCATGCTGGTTTGGCGAAATCAGATTCGAGTATTCTACGTACCGTCAATGACTTGGCGCGCGATAAATCTTACTTCGGCATCACCTTCAGTTGGAATTTGTTCGACGGCTTCGATTCCTACGCCCAAGTGAAGATCAAGGCCAAAGAAATCGTGGCTACCCAAGAAGCCTATCGCTTGGCGCTCGAAGATCAACAGCGCGGCCAATACGAACTCGAACAAGCACTGCGCGAAGCCGAAGACGATTGCGAATTAGCGCGCGAAAAATTGCGTTTGATGCAGCAAAAGCGCACGGTACAACAACTCGAACACAGCTTGGGACGGCGCTCGGAATCTGCCTATGCCGAGAGCGAGACGAAACTGCAGGTACAGCAATTACAACTGCGCGCCAATGAAGAAAACCAACATTATCTGAAAGCCAAGCGCTTTCTGACCGGAGGACAATTTTGATCAGGCACCCTGCTTCTCACTTATCACTGCATGCGGCACGCCGTTACTGGCAACTGCTGCGGGTACAGCGCTGGCAAATCGGCGGCCAATTCTTTATTTTAATTTTTTCGGTACTGGCGCAAACGCCGATTCCCTTTTTACTCAGTCGTTTGATCGATGGATTTTCGCGGCGCAGCGCATTCTCCGGTTTGTTGCCAATCATTATCACGATGACACTGTGCTCGTTGGCCGGCATCGTGCTGTCAAGTTTGGCGCAAGTTCATGGCGCGCTGATGAATAAGCGTTTCTTCGTACAGATACGTTTGTTTTTTTTCGAACAATTACAACAAACAGCGCCAGCCAATTCCCACGACTCGCCCGATTTTCAACCGAGTGACGTGTATTCACGCTTGAGTCGTGATATCGGCACCGTTAATTATTTATCGCCAACCGGTCTGGCCGGCATCGCCAGAGACCTGTGTTTTGTATTGATTTTCGGCGGCATATTAATCTCTCTGAATGCCACCATCCTGTTGTGGATCGTCGGCCTGTTACCGCTGGCGAGTCTGCTGTTCATCTGGACCAGTAAACAATTGACGGCATTGGCACAGCATTCGCATGTCGCCTATGCCGCCGGCAGTGCCCGCCTGCTGGAGTCGATCGCCAGCCTGCGCGAAGCCCGCCTGACCGACACGGCAGGCTTCCATCGTCAGCGCCTGTCGCGCGCATTGGAAGACAGCGAACAGGCGACTTTCGAGGTGCGCAGATACAGCGCCGGCATGTTCGGACTACTCGGCAGTATTCCGGTCGCTGCCGCCGCACTGATCTGGACTGTCGGCGGGATGAAGGTTTCTTATGGTGCCCTGGGAGTCGGTGAAGTCGTCTCTTTTTTCGTCGTGCTGACGATGATGTATGGCCCTATCAATTCCTTATTCAGCGCCGCCTCCGGTTATTTCTATGAGCGCACTGCCATCGAGCGGCTATTCCAGTTGTCAGCCCACAGTTTGCAGACTGCAACGCCGACCACCAGCCATGCCGACCTCGCCACGCTACCCTACCCTGCACCGACGATCACGCTGCGTCAGCTGAGTTTTTTTTATGCTAACACCGGCGTGCTGCAGCAGCTTGATGCCGACATTGCCGCCGCTACTTGCGTGGCTATCCGTGGTGCCAATGGTGCCGGCAAATCGACCTTGCTGTCGCTGTTACTCGGCTTACTCGAACCGAGCAGCGGCAGCATTCTGTTCGACGACCAAGAAAGCAGCACGTTAAGCCCGCGCCAAAGGGCGGCACAGACAGGTTATCTGCCGCAAAATATTTTCATCTACTCCGATACCTTGCGCACCAATATCAGCTTGGGTCGGGCGCTATCTGACAATCAAATCATGCGGGCAGCGGCGCAGCTGCAATTACTCGATTTCATCGAATCGTGGGAGCACGGACTCGACAGCATAATTGCCGAAACCGGACGTGACTTGTCTGGTGGCGAAAAACAAAAAATTGCCCTGCTACGTGCCATTGTCATGCAGCCCACGCTGTTGATTTTGGATGAACCGGAAAATAATCTCGATCAAGCGGCGATACAAGGCTTGCGCAGCTATCTCGCAAGCCAGAAAACGCGCGTCAGTATCGTGCTGGTCACGCACAGCGAGACCTTTGCCGATTTGATCGATACGCAGATTGTTCTGTCTGCCTGATGGAGAACAACACCATGAACCTGTTTCAAGCACGCGGATTCCCCCTGCTGTTTTGCGCGCTGCTACCATGCACAGCTGTGGCCGGCGAAGCACTGCATCAGGATATTCCTACCCATGCTTTCGCGGCCAATCGAAGCAGTAATTTCGGGTATAAAATTTCCCCTGATGGCACGCGTTTGGCGTGGTTGGCCGTCGACGGTACGAGGCTGGAATTATTCATCAAGGATTTGGCGACACAGAAAATTTCCCACCGGCCGGCGTATGGAATCAAATATTTCGACTGGATGCGCGATGGCCACGCCTTGATCAGCGATTCCCTGACCGAAACGGGAACGGAAAATAATGTCATTACCTTGTTTAATCTCGACAGCAACAGCAAAGACGATGCGCCGCATATTCTCAGCGCTGTTGGCGGGGTCAAATCCGTATTATTAGCCGAACGCAAAGACGCGCCGGGCGTGCTGCTGTTTCAGAGTCATCCGCGGGACAGCGCTTTGTTTGATCTGTACCAACGCAATGTTGCCGACAAAGAAAATATTTTGTTGGAAAAAAATCCTGGCAATGTCCAGCAATGGCTGAGCAGCGCCGATGGGCATGTGGCCGGGCGTATCACGCTCGAAGGCATACACTACGCACTGCAAATCCGCCAAGCTGGCGACCACAGTTATACGACCGTGTACCGCTGGAGCAGCGACGACCAAGTAAGGCTTGTGAGTATCAGTAATGACTTGAGCAGCAGTTATTTGCTCAGCAATAAAGGCAGCGATCTGTCACGCTTGCTGCAGCTTGATCACCAAACGGGCGGCGAGACCGTGCTGGCCCAAGCGGAGACAGTCGATCTGAGCGAAGTCTATGTGGCCGCCGACAGCGGCCTGCCTTGGTTGGTCAGCAGTGAGCCAGATTATCCGCATAACAACTTGCTCGAACCACGCTTACAAGCCCTGCTCGGCGCGCGACTGGCGCGCAGCCCGGCGCGACTGCACATAGAAAATAGCGACCGCGATGGACGCCAACTGGTGTACAGCTTGCAGACCGATGTCGCCAAAGAATTTTATCTGTCGGATTTGGATCAACAAAGCACGGTCTTGATCGGGCCGGCGGCCACCGCCGCCTTCGTGTCTGCGCTGGTGCCTTCGCAACCGCTGCTACTGCAGGCCGGCGACGGTACGCTGTTGCATGCCTATTTGAGCTTACCTGCTGGCAGCCACGAGAAAAAGTGGCCGGTCTTAATCAAGGTGCATGGTGGGCCGTGGGAGCGCGACCTCTGGACTTACGATGCCCAAACCCAGTTTTTGGCGAACCGCGGCTATGCGGTATTACAAGTCAATTTCCGCGGTTCCAGCGGCTACGGTCGGCACTTCCAAGAGCTCGCGTATGCCCAATGGGGCGGCACCATGCAACAAGATTTACTCGATGCGGCAAACTGGGCCAGCACACAAAGCTGGGCACAAGCCGATCACATCGGTTTGATCGGCGGTAGTTACGGTGGCTATGCCACCTTGATGGGATTACTGACGGCACCGGAACGCTTCGCCTGTGGCGTTGCCGTCAATGCACCGACCGATTTGCTACGCTTAAGCACCGAAGTCCCGCCCGCATATCGCTTCGACACCAGCCTGCTGCAGCGTTATATAGGCGACCCGGAACAGGCGGCATCACGCGCGACGATGCAGGCACGCTCACCGATCGGCTTGGCCGCACAGTTGCAGCGTCCGGTATTACTGGCGCAAGGTGAATACGATGTGCGCGTGCCGCAACAACAGACGCAAGCCTTCGTTGATGCCAGCAAGAGCCCGGCCAAGCAGCTCGAATACTGGCTCATGCCGCATACCGGTCACGCCATCAGTGATTGGAAAACTTCGCTGCTTTTTTTCCGCAAAACCGAAGTTTTTTTTCGCGCTGTCTCGGTGGTGTGGATAAGGGCTTTGATTACTACGAACTCGGGACTGTGCTGTTTTAAGCTGGCGCTGCTTACGCTATGCCGCATCCGCATCCGCACCCCATACCACTTGATTGGACTTGATCGATGATTGATAAAAAAATTCTGTACTGTGCCGCCGGCGCAGCCTTGTGCTATGTGTCGAATGCCATGGCCGACACCGATCTGAGCATCGCTGCCGCGCTCTCGACTTACCAATATCGGGAGCCGGCCGTCATGAAAAACAGTGGCGACAAGTTTGCCTTGTTTCTGATGGCCAGCCACGACATCGCTAGCGAGCAGTTTATCCGGGCCGATGTTCACTATGCCACTGGCAAGGTCGATTATGCCGCCGATACCGCGTATGCTGCGGCCACAGCCAGCAGCAAGTCAGACTGGTATCTGGAAACCCGGGCCTTGTTCGGCCGGCGCTATGCGTTTTCCGGCAGCAGTCTGGTACCCTTTATCGGGCTTGGCTATCGCTATTTATCGAATGATTTACGCGGCTTCAACAGCTTGGGACAAAGCGGCAACCGGCGCCAGAGTCAGTATATTTATCTGCCACTTGGCCTCACGCACAGTCTGCAATTATCGGCGCAATCGCGCTGGAACACCGAACTCGAAGCCGATGTGCTGCTGCGTGGCACGCAAAGCGCACGCTTATCCGATGCCGGACAAGGCGTGGCCGATGTCTCGCTGTCACAGCGGCACGGCTATGGCTTAAAAATCAGCATGGCCTACGAAAAAGATAACTGGTCGCTTGGACCGTTTTTAGAATTTTGGGATATTTCGCGCTCCGATACCGCCGGCTTGCTCCAAAACGGCAGCGCCGTCTACAGCAATGGCAATCGTCTGCTCTATCAAGAGCCGCACAATCGCACGCTGGAAGCGGGCTTGCGTGTGCGTCGCAGCTATTAAGTAGCAACGATAGCCAGGCGATATGCTCAATGTCATCCGCAGCGCCGTCAGCAATTTTTTTTACCATCGCGGGGTGGCGGCGCAAACACGCGCACAATACCGGCAGGCGGCACGCTACTATGCCTTAGCTGTGCGCTGCAATCGACGCCACGCCGAGGCATGGTACAAGGCCGGCGTGCTGCATGGTTTGGCGCAGCGCTACGCGCCGGCATTACACTGCTATCAGCAAGCGCTGGAACTATCTCCGCAGCATCGTGCTGCCCACAATAATTGCGGCGTCATTCATCATACGCAGCGTCGCCTGAGCCTGGCCGATGCGGCCTTCGCTGCGGCGCTGGCGATCGAGGCCGATTTTATTCCGGCCAATTTCAATCTGGGCTTGCTGCGTAAAGATCAGGGGCAATTCGCGGCCGCGCTGGCCTTGTTTGAACGCACGATTGCACTCGATACACAGCATGTCGATGCGCAAGTGGCACGGGCCCTGATGCTGCTCACGTTGGGGCGCTTGGACGAGGGCTGGACAGCTTATGAATGGCGCTTGCAAGTACAAACGGTGCGCTTGCTTCCGAGTAGTTCAGCATGGGATGGCCGTGCTTGCTTACGCGGAAAAACGCTGCTGCTCTACAACGAGCAAGGCTTGGGCGATGCCCTGCAGTTTTGCCGCTATATTCCCTTACTGCCAGACTGCCGTCTGATTTTGCAAGTGGCGCGTCCCTTGGTGTCATTATTGGCACAGCAAGACTGGGGCCGCGACATCCGCATCGTCGAACCGGCAGAGGCAGAGTACGATTATCATTGTTCTCTGATGAGTCTGCCCGGCCGGTTCGGCACGCGCCTGCACAATATTCCAAGCAGTACCGCGTATCTGCAAGCCTTGCCTCCGACCTTGACTGATTGGCAGCAGCGACTCGGCCCGCACAAGGCGCTGCGGGTAGGTTTGGTATGGAGCGGGTCCACCACCCACCACAATGATCGCCAGCGCAGCATCGCCTTGGCTGACATGCTCAGCTACTTGCCGCCGCATCATGAATACCACTGCTTGCAGGCGGAAATACGCGCTGCCGACCTCTTAACTTTACAGCAATCTGATTGCGCCATCCGGCTGTGGCACCAGCATTTGCATGATTTCAGCGCCACCGCCGCCTTATGTGCGCAGATGGATTTAATCATTTCGGTCGATACCAGCGTCGCCCACTTAGCCGCGGCAATGGGGCTGCCAGTGTGGATTTTGTTGGCCTACGTGCCGGACTTCCGCTGGCTCGCTGAAGGCAGCAGCAGCCCTTGGTATCGGTCGGCACGTCTATTACGCCAAACTCAAGCAACACAGTGGAACCCGGTATTAGCCACCATACAAGCGGATCTGCGCCACCGCTGAAACCCACTGCAGCCAGCAAAAACAATACGGGTCGGTGCAATGCCCCATTTGTTACTTTTAGTCAACCAATCCATTCTCCAGTTTTCAAGAGATGATCGAAATCATAAACTTCTTGTATACTAGTTGACACACATCAATGTTTCTTTAAACTAACACCCGTATTTTCGCCAGCATGATGGTCGATACGACATGCCATCGTGCTTACATTGTTTTAGGTAAGCATGCTTTTCTTTGACTAACAGGAAAAATATGAAAACTATCCATCGCTCCGGCCTACTATCGACGCTCAGTCTGGGCCAAAAATTAAGCGCGATCATCTTTGCCTGTGTGTTTTTCGTTTTCAGTGTATTTACTATCGCGCTAGGCCGCAGCAGCTATGCACTCATGCAAGCGAGCGCCATCGTCGAAGTTCAGCATTCTTTGTCCATCATCAATGATATGTTTGATGTGTTTGACAAGACGGTGCGTGCCGATGCCGTGCGCACCGCACAAACCTTATAGTGGATCCACATATCCGGACAACAGTTTAAACTAGTGTCTGTCGAAAAGAGACGAGGCAGACCATGAGTGAAAATAAGAGAAAAATATTTAGCGGCGCACAAAAAGCCAAGGTGGCAGTTGAGGCGATCAAAGGCGAAAAGACGATCAATCAGATCGCCCAAGAGTTCGGGGTGCATCCGACGCAGGTCAGCCAGTGGAAGAAAGAATTACTGGAAAATGCAGGCAGTCTGTTTGAAGGTAAACGCGGTCCGAAACCGGCCAGCACACAGAACGACCCAGACCGTCTCTATGCCAAAATTGGGCAACTGAATATGGAACTCGATTGGCTTAAAAAAAAGTCAGGGATCAGCCTGTAACGGTACGATTGCAGTGGGTAGAGCCGCTCTCTGCCCTTTCAATCGCCACACAATGCCGTCTCGTTTCAGTCACGCGCTCGGTCGTGTACGACAAGAAAAAGCGCTTGCAGGAAGAGATCAATCCGTTTGATAGTTTGCTGTTGCAATTGCTTGACGAGGAATACACCAGACATCCATTTTACGGCACGCGACGCATGACGCATTACTTGCGAGACTGTGGCCATACAGTGAACCGAAAGCGCGTACAGAGGCTGATGCAGCAACTGGGATTGGCAGGTATGGCCCCAGGCCCCAACACCAGTAAAGCGCATCCGCAGAACAAGATTTACCCGTACTTACTGAGAGGTATCGACGTCACTCGACCAAATATGGTCTGGAGTACAGACATCACATTCATCAGGCTGCCGCGGGGTTTTGTGTATCTGGTGGCGATCGTTGACTGGTACAGCCGGAAGGTGCTGTCCTGGCGGTTGTCGAACACGATGGATGCGGGGTTTTGCGTGGACTGCTTGGAAGAAGCCATAAAATGGTATGGAACGCCGGAGATTTTTAATACCGATCAGGGTGCGCAGTTTACCAGCCAGGCCTTTACTGGGCTGCTGCTTAGAAACGGCATCAAAATCAGTATGGACGGTCGCGGTCGGGCGCTGGATAATATTTTTGTTGAGCGCTTATGGCGCAGTGTGAAATATGAAGAAGTGTATTTGAAAAAGCATGAAAGTATGCCGGAATTGGTGATCGGCTTGGCGAACTATTTTATGTTCTACAACGCTGAGCGTAAACATCAATCATTGGGTTATCAAACGCCGGAAACCGTGTATGGCTCAGGCGTGGGCGGCGGTGCCAAGATCGTAAACAAATTTGGTACTGAACTGCCTGATTCAAAAAAGCTAGAAAAGAAAAGCACGGTAGTGATGTAGTGCGAATAACGGGGCAGCGCCGCGCAGCTGTGGCAGAAACAGGCACTATCTTAAACTCTTTGAATAATTGTCTGGACTTAGGGGGCCACTTTACCTTTCGCGCCCAGTGGCATGAACCGTTCGTCCTGGAACAAGAAACCGTGCAGGTGCAAGATAAAACCGTTGCCATCCTCAAGGTCGGCGCGGAAACACTGAATCTCAATTTTGCCCCGGTTGACCAATTCACCGCCCAAACCGGTGCCATTGCTACTATTTTCGTCAAACAAGGCGAAGATTTCATACGCGTGAGCACGTCGCTGAAAAAAGAAAATGGCGAACGGGCGATCGGCACGGCACTCGACCGCAGCCATCCGGCCTACGCCTTACTGTTAAAAGGCGAATCGTTTATCGGACCGGCCAAACTGTTCGGTAAAGATTACATGACGTCCTACGTACCGATCATGGACGCGCAAGCAAAGATGATCGGGATACTGTTTGTCGGTATCGATATTTCCGATAATCTTCGTTTCCTCAAGGAAAAAGTCAAATCGATGAAAATCGGCAAGACCGGTGGCTATTTTGCGCTCAACCGCAAAGCCGGCAAGACTTATGGCGACGTGATGATCGATGCCAACAATGAAGGCAAGAACTATCTGACTGAGAAAGCCAGCGATGGCAGCGAATTCATCAAAGACATGCTGGAGAAAAACACTGGCGTCAGCTACTATGCCGCGCCATCATTCGGTGCCGCGGCCTTGCAGGGCAAACAGCGCGTCGCCGTATTCCAGCCTGTTCCGACCATGAATTGGCTCATCGTCGGCTCGGCGTATACCGCCGAGATCGTCGAAGACAGCGTGGCCCAATTGATCAAATACGCCTTCTTGGCGCTGGTGCTGATCGTCGTCGTGGCCTTCGTGTTGTTTTATATTGTCAAACGCTACGTCTCGGTACCACTGGCCGAAGCGACGCGTATGGCCAACAAAATGGCCACCGGCGACTTGACCGAACAAGTCAGCAACGCACGTCACGACGAGATAGGACAATTGCTTAACGCCATCAACAGCATAGGCACCGGCTTGACCAAAGTGATCGTCGAAGTCAGTGCCGGCAGCTTTGCGATACAACAAGCATCGCAAGAAATCGCCTCCGGCAATGCCGATTTGTCTGCACGCACCGAGTCGCAAGCGAGTTCACTGGAAGAAACCTCGAGTTCGATGGAAGAATTGACCGCTACCGTGAAGAACAATGCCGACAATGCCCGCCAGGCCAGCCAATTAACCACGCAAGCGAGCAGTGTGGCGGCGTCCGGTGGCACGGTGGTCAATGATGTGATTTCAACCATGCAAGAAATCAAAGACAGCTCACGCCGCATCGCCGACATTACCGGCGTGATCGATGGCATTGCTTTTCAAACCAATATCCTTGCCTTGAACGCCGCGGTTGAAGCCGCCCGCGCCGGCGAGCAAGGTCGTGGCTTTGCTGTGGTAGCTGCAGAAGTACGCAGTCTGGCGCAGCGGGCCGCGGCATCGGCGACGGAAATCAAATTACTGATCAATCAGTCGGTCGAAAAAGTCGATCAAGGCAGCGAGTTAGTCAACGTTGCCGGGACTACAATGCGCGAGATCGTGCTCAATATCGAGCAAGTCGCCACCATTGTAATGGCCATCAGCAATGCCAGCGGAGAGCAAAGTGCCGGTATCGATCAAATCAGCCTGGCCATTTCCGATATGGATGAAATGACGCAGCAGAACTCCGCCTTAGTCGAGCAAGCGGCGGCTGCCTCGGAAAGCTTGCGCGACCAAACCGAACGTCTGCATCACGTGGTCGGTCAATTCAAAGTCAGACGCTGAATTTATCATTGGCAAATCGAGCAAGCCGATTAAAATGGAGGCCTTGCTCCTTATGCCAATGACATCTTATGCCCGTCATCACCGATCTGTGGTTTTACCCTATCAAATCCTGTGCCGGCATCGCCGTTGTCCAAGCGCAAGTTGCAGCGAGTGGCTTAAGCTTAAGGCAGCAAGATCACACGCTATACGACCGCGAATGGATGTTGGTCGACGACAAGGGTCAATTTCTCAGTCAACGCGACTGGCCGCGGATGGCAAGCCTGCGCCCCGGCTTGCTCGATGGCATGCTGAGCGTCGCTGCCGATGGCCTGCCGACTCTGCATCTGTCGCTGCCGGACCGTAGCGGCGCGACCGTGTTGGTAAGCATCTGGGATGACACGCTGCTGGCCCGCTGTGCGGCACCATCCGCGCATGCTTGGTTCAGCCGCGCCCTCGGCGTCAGCTGCCGCTTAGTCCGATTTGACTTGGCCGCGCAGCGCTATGCCAGCCAGAAATGGACCGGTGCGCTGCTGGCACCGACCCGTTTCGCTGACGGTTTTCCGCTGCTGCTGACAGCGCGCGCCTCGCTGGCTGATCTGAACCAACGCGCCATAGCGCAAGGCCGTGCCGCCGTGCCTATGGACCGTTTTCGTCCGAATATCGTCATCGATGGCTTGCACGCATTTGAAGAAGACTATGCCGCCGCCTTCGAATTTGCCAATGGTATTTGCCTGCCAGCGGTCAAGCCGTGCTCGCGTTGTAGTATGCCGGCAGTAGACCAAGCCAGCGGCAGCGTCGGCCCTAACCCGATCGACATTTTGCAAAGCTATCGCGCCAACCCTGTACTCAACGGTGAAATTTCCTTCGGCATGAATTTGATCGCCAGCGCCGGCATCGGCCGCACCTTGCGGGTTGGCGATGCCGTCGAAATTCCGATTGCATTTTGACGCGCGATCGATTAACTTACTATTTATGCAATTTTCTTTGAAAATGAAACGGTATGGATAGCGCGCGTCAACCACCCACCCCCAACGCGCTGCAACAGCTGGCCGAAGTGCGCATGGAAAATAAGCTCTTACGCGCGCGCTTGAGCGATATTCTCGATCAAGCCCACCGTAACCAGAGCATCATGGCGCGGCACCAAGATTTCGACCTGAAAATCATTGGCGCGAGCAATTTCAAAGAATTGATACACTTCCTCTTCAGTGCTTTAGCGCTGACTTCCGAACTCGATGTCGTCACCCTGACTTTGCTTGACCCGCGCCAAGAGTTGCAGCAAATGCTCAGCGACCTGCGCATGGATTTGCAAGACTACCCCCATCTGATGTTCATCCGCCATGAACGCGAACTCGAAGCCCACTCGGCCTCCTTACGCAAACCGGTGCTCGGGGCCTATCAGAGCCAGCGCTATGGCAAAGCGTTCCACAGTTGCGGGCAGAAACCTGCCAGCATTGCCATCATCCCTTTGTTGCGGCAGGAACGCTTGATCGGTTATCTCAACCTTGGCAGCTTTGAGCTTGAGCGGTTTGCCGCCACTATGGCGACCGACTTCATCGAACGGCTCGGTTCCATCATCGCGATTTGTCTGGAAAATGTCATCAATAACGAGCGCCTGACACATATCGGCCTGACCGATCCGCTGACCAAGGTCAGCAACCGTCGTTACGTCGAGCAGCGCACCCTCGAAGAAATCGGTCGCGCCCGGCGCCAGTGCTATGGCTTGGCGTGCATGTATCTCGATATCGATTTTTTCAAAAAAATCAACGACGAGTATGGCCATCAAGCCGGTGATGATGTCTTGTGTGAGGTTGCGCAAAGGATCAAGGCAGAATTACGCCTCAGCGATACCCTGGGCCGCTTCGGTGGCGAAGAATTCGTGGTCTTGTTGATTAATGCGAATGTGCAAGATGCGATGCAGGTAGCGGAACGCATACGTAAGAGCATCGCTGGCAAAGCATTCGATCTCAGTGTAGCGGGCAGTTGCAACTGTACGATTTCGATCGGCGTCACTACCGTATCGGAACAACAGAACGAGGGTGAAGCCCTGATCGTGGCGCGCGATATGATCAAGCGCGCCGATCGCGCCCTCTATGATGCCAAGCGCTCGGGGCGCGACCGCGTGCGCTGCGAATAAAGATGGCCGTGCCGGGTCGCGGCGCGACTTATTTTTTCAGTTGCTCCTGCAAATCCGTGTACTTGGCCAGCAATTGTGCCGGCGTTTCGCGCCATTCCGGATTAAACGGAATGCAATTCACCGGGCACACCTCTTTACATTGTGGCACATCGTAATGGCCTACGCATTCGGTACATTTATGTGCATCGATTTCGTAAATTTCAGGGCCCATGTAAATCGCATCATTCGGGCACTCGGGCTCGCAGACGTCGCAATTGATGCAATCGTCGGTAATCATTAACGCCATACTTACTCACTTCTTTTCCACCCGGCTTAAACCCGCCGGGCATGGGCATCAGTTATTTTCCTCGATATCGAGCGCAGCAACTTTTTCTTTGAGCCAACGATCGACCGAAGGAAATACAAACTTCGAGACATCGCCACCGAACATGGCGATTTCACGCACTATCGTACCGGAAATGAATTGGTACTGGTCGGATGGCGTCAAAAACAGGGTTTCGACGTCAGGCAAAAGGTAACGGTTCATACCGGCCATCTGGAATTCATATTCAAAATCAGACACGGCACGCAAACCGCGCACAATCACGCGCGCGTCGTTTTTTCGCACAAAATCTTTGAGCAAGCCGGAAAAACTCTCGACCCGCACATTAGGATAGTGTCCCAGAACTTCATTGGCGATACTGAGGCGCTCTTCGAGTGAGAAAAATGGTCGTTTGTTTTTGCTGTCGGCCACGCCGACCACCAAAGTATCGAACAGGCCCGAGGCGCGGCGTACCAAATCCTCATGACCACGGGTCAGCGGATCAAATGTTCCCGGATAAACGGCTGTGACCATCTTCACTCCTTTTTCGCTAATTGCATATTGTTATGCACCAAATTGTTCTGGCATTATGCCTGATTTTCGTGCGTATCAGGCTGCAGAATGCTGCGTTGCAGGATATGGAAATACACGCTGCCGGCGCGGTCGGCACGTATTACTTGCCATCCGCTGAGCAATTTTTTCATGCTTTCGCTTGGATCAGCATGATCTAAAGCAAATTCGGATTCGACATAAACATAGCCTGGCGTGGCCAACAAGGGCTGGCAAGCCGGCAGCATTTTTTCCAACCACGCCTGTTCAAACGGCGGATCGAGAAAAATCAGCTCGCAGCTGGCGGGTGCCAAGCTGGCTATGGCTTTACTGGCATCGGCACGCAACAGGCGGCACTGCTGGGCAGCGAGTTTTTCCTGCACTGCCAGCAGTTGCCGAAACGCTGGTGCCGACGCTTCCACCATGGTGACCGCGGCCGCGCCGCGGCTGGCCGCTTCGAAGCCGAGCGCACCGCTGCCAGCGAACAGGTCGAGGCAACGCAGCGTCATCCAATTAGCGTTAAAAAGATGATTGAGCCAGTTAAATGTTGTTTCTCGGACACGGTCTGGCGTCGGGCGCAAGCCTTCGGCGCTCACTACCGACAGCAGACTGCGCTTCCACTGGCCGCCGATGATGCGAACCTGGTGGCTGGAGCGGGACACGCTGGGCGTTTTTTTGGTCATCGGTTTCATGATAGGTTTGACACTGGTAAATCAAATTACCGCGCGTGGGTCTGTTAGAATGGCAGCATTCTAATACCAGGTGGGCCAATTCGGCGCGCCATCTTCCGACAAAAGCATTCCTGATGTTCAGTTTCTTTAAAAGAAAACCCAAAGACGAACCGGCCATCGCCACGCCGCCCACATTGACCGAAGCGGTGCCGACCGTGCCGGCCACGACTGTCGCGCTGCCTGCTGCGCCTGCCGCAGCGGAGCTCGCCGTTGCCGCCACGGTAGCCGAACCGGAGAGCAAACGCTCTTGGCTCAGTCGTCTCAAAGCCGGCCTGGCAAAAACTTCGACTAATCTTACCACCCTCTTCATCGGTGCCCGTATCGATGAAGACTTATACGAAGAACTCGAAGCTGCCTTGCTGACGGCCGATGCCGGCGTCGATGCGACGTTGTTTCTGCTCGATGCACTCAAGAAAAAGGTCAAGGCAGACAAACTGACCGAAGCCGAGCAAGTCAAAGCCGCCCTCAAGCAATTGCTGCTCGATTTACTCACACCGCTGCAAAAGCCGCTGGAACTCGGCCGTCATCAACCGATGGTGATGATGATCGCCGGCGTCAATGGTGCCGGCAAGACAACTACCATCGGTAAACTGGCCAAGCATATGCAAGAGCATGGCCAAACGGTACTGCTGGCAGCTGGTGACACTTTCCGTGCAGCGGCACGCGAACAATTGGCAATCTGGGGCGAGCGCAATGGCATCACAGTCATTTCGCAAGAATCGGGCGACCCGGCCGCGGTGGCCTTCGACGCCGTCGCTTCAGCGCGTGCGCGCTGCACCGATGTGGTGATGATCGATACGGCAGGACGCTTGCCGACGCAATTGCATCTGATGGAAGAATTGAAAAAAGTAAAACGCGTGATTGCCAAAGCCATGGATGGCGCACCGCAAGAAGTCTTGCTGGTTATCGATGGCAATACCGGGCAAAATGCCTTGGCACAAGTTAAGGCCTTCGATGACGCCTTGCAATTGACTGGCTTGGTCATCACCAAGCTCGATGGCACCGCCAAAGGTGGCGTCTTGGCAGCGATTGCCAAAACTCGCCCGATTCCGGTGTATTTCATCGGCATTGGCGAACAAATAGAAGATTTGCAGGCATTCAACGCCCAGGAATTCGTCGACGCCCTGCTGCACTGAGCCCACGGAAAAGTCGATCATGATTGAATTCGAGAATGTCACCAAACAATATTCACGCGACGCCTATGCTTTGCGTGATGTCTCACTGACCATCCCCGATGGTGAGTTGGTTTTCTTGGCCGGCCCCTCGGGTGCCGGTAAATCGACCTTGCTCAAGATGATAGCGGGTATAGAAAAGCCCAGCAGCGGCCGCGTCATCGTTCATGGCCAAGACATGAGCAAGCTCAAAAGCGGCAGCCTGCCCTACTTACGGCGCAAATTAGGCTTGATCTTGCAAGAGCAAAAGTTGCTCAATGACCGTTCGGTACTGGCCAACGTCATGTTGCCGCTGATCGTCACCGGTGCGCCCGCCAGCCAAGCGCAAGCACGCGCCCGTGCCGCGCTCGAAAAAGTCGGCCTGATCGACAAAGCCGCCGCCTTTCCCTTGGCACTCTCGGGCGGCGAACAGCAAAGAGCCGCGATTGCCCGCGCCATCGTCAACCGGCCGAAAATCATCTTGGCCGATGAACCGACCGCTTTTCTCGACCGCGACAATGCCAATCAAGTGATCGCAGCACTCAAAGCCTTCCAAAGCGCCGGTGTGACTTGCCTCATTTCCAGTCATGACGAGCAATTTTTAGAACAAGCCAGCCGCGTGATTTATTTGAGCCACGGCACAGTTACCGATCACTGGCAGTCGGTGGCCGCCTGATGGCCACACCGTCCCCTGAATTACCAGCGCTGCGCGCAGGAGAATACTGATGACAATCTGGTTTCGTGAACATCTGTTTGCCTTGAAAAGTGCCTTCGCCCATTTGCGCGCCGGCACAGGCAATTTTTGCTTTAATGTTTTGGTCGTGGCCATTGCGCTGGCCTTGCCGATCGCCGGTCTGACCCTGATCGACAACATCCGCCCGATTTCTTCGCAACTGGCGATAGAACCGGAAATCAGTATCTTTGTCACACCGGACACGCCACGCGCCAGCTCCACGGCCTTGTCGATACCGATCAAACGTTTGCTCAAAGAAAATGGCCTCGAGAGCCAACTGCGTTTCGTTCCAAAAGAAAAAGCATTAGCGACCATGCAAGATTCCTCGAGCTTGGCGGAAGTGCTGGCTACCTTGGGTGGCAACCCCTTACCGGATGCCTATATTTTATCTTTATCGAATGCGCACGCCGAACAACTGAGCGCCTTGGTCGGACAATTGCAAGCCTTGCCCGATGTCGATCAAGTACAGATTGATACCGACTGGGTCAAGCGCTTGGCAGCCTTGGTGCAAATTTTACAAATTGCCCTGATGTTTTTGGCTGGCACGCTCGCGCTGGTCGTCGTGGTCGTGGTGTTCAATGCCACCAGACTGCAAGTGATTTCTCACCAAGCAGAAATTACCATTACCCGTCTGCTCGGCGCGACCAACAGCTTCATCCACCGTCCTTACTATTACACTGGTGCCTTGCTGGGCTTATTAGCCGGTTTGTTGGCCTTGGCGATCATCGCTGCCTCCTTGCAACCACTTAACCAAGCCATCGCCGTCTTTGCCAAACTGTATGCCTCCGAATTTCGCCTGACACCGCTGCCACTGTGGCCCAGTCTGGGCTTGCTGGCCTGCAGCATGGTGCTCGGCTTGGCCGGTGCCTACCTGTCAGTACGCCGGCAATTAGCGCGCGCCGCTTAATATAATTCAGTGTTATTAAAAAATATTGCAACTTTTTACGCTTATTCTGCTCCAAACAGTTGAATTCCTGATTTTTGGACTACAACTATCCGATTTGCCACACTGCAGCAGTTTTCGGCAGTACCGATCGGTGCCAACATCCCAGCACTCTGATAGTAGTCTAATCATCACAATTTTGAGCTGATTGGCAGTCTTGGGCAGAGAGTGCTAATATAAGAACTTACTCCGCTGGTAAGGTATTATTTTTGATGCTGACCAGCAGCAATGAGAAGGAAACATAGCAATGACTTCGACACAACTTATTCCGGCAACCGACAGCACCGCGCTGGCCTTGGGTTTCAGTGGTACGCTCGGAAATATTGATGCCTACATCTCCGCTGTCAACCGCCTGCCCATGCTCACGCATGAAGAAGAAATCAATTTCGCCACCCGTTTGCGCGCAGAAAACGATTTAGCTGCGGCACAACAACTGGTGATGTCCCACCTGCGCTTGGTCGTTTCGATCGCGCGCGGTTATCTCGGCTATGGCTTGCCACATGCAGATTTAATACAAGAAGGTAACATCGGCCTGATGAAAGCCGTCAAGCGTTTTGATCCCGACCAAGGCGTGCGTCTGGTCTCGTATGCCATGCATTGGATCAAAGCGGAAATGCATGAGTACATACTCAAAAACTGGCGTTTGGTAAAAGTCGCCACAACTAAGGCACAACGTAAATTGTTTTTCAATTTGCGCAGCCATAAAGTCGGTTTGGAAGCGATGACGCCAAAGCAAATCGATGCCTTGGCCAAGACACTGGACGTCAAACGCGAAGAAGTCATCGAAATGGAAATGCGTTTGTCCGGTCACGATATTGCGCTCGACGCGCCGACTGATGACGACGATGAAAAATTCGCTCCTATCGCTTACTTGAAAACCGAGTCAGAAGAACCGACCCGCGTGATCGAAACGCGCCAGTACGACCGGCTGCAAAGCGAAGGCTTGGAAACTGCCTTGAGCAAACTCGATGCTCGTTCACGCCATATCATCGAATCGCGCTGGCTCAAGAATGATGACGGTTCCGGCTCGACCCTGCATGAACTGGCCAGTGAATACGGCGTATCAGCCGAACGCATACGCCAAATTGAAAGTGCGGCACTGAAGAAAATGAAAACGGCACTGGCCAGTTTTACCTGAAGCCGCATGGCGGTAGAAATATAAAAAAGCACTCCTCGGAGTGCTTTTTTTGTCTTTCCCGCCTGCGCTTGAATAACGAGGCATGAGCACGCGGGGGCACGACGCAGAGTCAGGTGTTTTCAGCAGACGCCGTCAACACCGCGTAGCTTACTTCAGCAACAACTTCAAATCATGCACCACCGGTGCCGTACCCTGCCCATGCCGTAAGAACAGGCGGATATGCCCTTCTTTATCAAACACATAACTGCCGGCCGTATGGTCCATGGTGTAACTGCTCGGTGTATTGCCATCGACTTTTTGATAATACACTTTGAAGTCCTTGGCCACTTTGGCGGTGGCTGCTGCATCACCGTACATGCCGAGAAAGCGCGCATCAAAGTTCGGTACGTATTCGGCTAACAAGGCCTGGGTATCCCGCGCCGGATCGATGGTGACGAAAATCACCTGAACTTGCTCGGCTTGTGGGCCGAGCTGCTTCATCACATCGGCCATCTCGACCATCGTGGTGGGACAGACATCGGGGCATTGGGTATAACCGAAAAACATCACCACCACTTTACCTTTGAAATCGGCCAAGGTGCGCGCCTTGCCGTGATGATCGGTCAGCGCGAAGTCGCGCGCATAATCGAGTCCGGTCAAATCGGTGTTGGTGAATTTTTCGGCTGGCTTATCGCAAGCGGCCAAGGCGCACAGCAACAGAGCGGCGCAGAGTTTTTTCCAGAGTGTCATAGTTTGATGTAGTGGTCGACCAGCAAGGCGGCGAACAGTAAGGATAAATAAATGATAGAAAACGCAAAGGTTTTGCGTGCCAGCACGTCGCTGTAATGTTGATACATTTGCCAGGCATAGGCCAGAAAAATCAAGCCGAGTACGACGGCGCTGACCAGATAAATCAGACCGCTCATGTGCACCGCATACGGCAACATGGTAGTGGCAAACAAGGCGATCGTGTAGAGCCAGATATGTAAACGCGTCAGTTCCGGGCCATGCGTGACCGGTAACATCGGCAAGCCCGAGCGCACATAGTCATCGCGGCGGTACATCGCCAAGGCCCAAAAATGCGGCGGCGTCCAGACGAAAATAATCAGTACCAACAACCAAGCTTGCATCGGTACATCATTGGCGACGGCCGCCCACCCCAAGGCCGGCGGCATCGCGCCGGACAAGCCGCCGATGACGATGTTTTGCGGCGTAGCTGGTTTGAGGATGATGGTATAGACCACGGCATAGCCGACGAAGGTGACAAAGGTCAGCCACATGGTCAGCGGATTGACCAGGGTATACAGTAGCCACATCCCAGCCCCACCGATGACACCGGAAAACACCAAGGTTTGCGTGGCACTGATCTCACCTTGCGCCGTGGGACGGCGTGCCGTGCGTGCCATGCGCGCATCGATTTCACGCTCGACCAGGCAATTGATAGCGAAGGCGGCACCAGCCAACAGCCAGATGCCAGCGGTTGCCGCTACCAGCACGCGCCAATCGGGTAAATCGGGCGTCGCCAGAAACATACCGATGACGGCGCAAAATACCGCCAACTGCGTGACCCGTGGTTTGGTCAGGGCCCAGTACTGTGCCACTCGGTTAGAGGGCAAACTTAAAGTTGTCATGTTCTATCTATCAACGGTTGCACCATGCAAACCTGAGACGACAGTTTAACATGGTCAGCAGCAGCACCAGCGTGGCGGCACCACCGTTATGCAGTACGGCCAAAGACAGAGGCCAAGAAAACAGCACGGTAGAGATGCCGATGGCCATTTGCGCCGCGATCGCCAGCAATAAATAGCGCCCGAGGCCGGCACAACTGAGCGTGCCACGGGCGCGCCATGCGACGACGACAACCACGGCAGCGACCAGCAAGGCAAAATTCCGGTGCACCCAATGGATCGCGACCAAGGCTGGAAATGGCAAGTAAGCACCATCACGCGTCATACCGAGTTGCCGCCACAAATGAAAGCCGTGCTCAAAATCCATTTGCGGAACCCAAACGCCGTGACAAGTAGGATAATCTTGACAAGCCAAAGCCGCATAGTTAGTGCTCACCCAGCCGCCCAGAGCGATTTGTATTACCACCAGCAGCAGAGCCAGCAAGGCCGGCCCGCGCAAACGCTGCGCCGCGCTATCTCGTGCCGGGACCGGTCGTTGTTGCTCATGCGCAGCGGCCAGCAAAGCCAACAATGCCATCCCTAGCAGTAAATGCGTGGTAACGATCACCGGCTGCAACTTCAGCGTCACGGTCCAAGCCCCGAAAGCACCTTGCAAACAGACTAGCAATAACAGCGAGCTGGCCAGCCATGGTGAAATACCGGTGCGACGACGACTGCGCCAAGCCAAGACCACTTGCGCGATGATTAAGATGCCGACACTGGTGGCCAGATAGCGATGCAGCATTTCTATCCAAGCCTTTTGCAGCGTCACCGGTCCATCCGGCATGGCCAGTTCGGCTGCTTTGATATCGGCATGTGATTGCAAAGGGTTGGCTTGGCCATAGCAGCCGGGCCAATCCGGGCAGCCGAGGCCGGAATCGGTCAAGCGCGTGAAGGCACCGAACATGATCAGTTCAAAGGTCAAGGCCAACGTGACGGCGAGCAGCTTGCGCTGCTTGTTCGGCTCTTTCGAACGCCAAACGATGAGTAAGGGCAGCAGCGCGACGGCGCAGCCGGTCAGGGCGAGTTGAGGCAGCAGCATACTCAGCCTATCGCCGAAGCGCGTAAAAGCTTGGCCAGATCTTTCTTAATCTTGTTCGGATCGGCATCTTTCGGATAGCGCATCATCAAATTCCCCAGCGGATCGACCAAATAAATATGCTCGCTCAGTTGCCCTCCCTCGGCCACCGGCAACCAACTGCGCAACTGCGCGGCGTCGACCGTCAACGCATGCATGCCGGCAAATTCATTCAACAAGCGCGGTGCGACGGTCTGGGCATCATCGACCAACCAAATCCGCTCGATGCGGTCCATTTCTTTACCTTGCACCAAGCGCAGTTGGCGCACATCATAGAGTTTCTTTTCGCAAGCGGTAGCACAAGCACCACTGTCTACCGTCAGCATCAACCATTTGCCGCGAAACGCCTCGAGCCCGACCACGCCGCGCTCGGGTGCGCCCTGCTCGTGCGCTTGCAAGACCGGCATAGGGTGGGCGCGCGGATCGAGCAATTCACCATAATTGGTACGGCCTTGCGGTTTAATGACGTAATACGCCAGATACGACAACAGCATCGGGGCGGCACACACGGCCAACACCGAAAATAATTTCCAGCGACCGCGCGTAGTGCGCTTACTGAGCGCTGCTGCCTCACTCATCGCTGTTTGGGGGAACGGCGCTTGCTGATTGATTTTTTCCACGACGTATTCCTGTGAAGATAAAAAACAGGCATGCCATAAGTGCCAAGGCATACCACTGAAATGCATACGCGCGATGCTTATCCGCACCAGCAGCCGGCACGGGCCAATCGCGTTGTAATTGATCGGGCAAACTCGAGTGTTGCTCGACGATCAGCGCGGCCAACTCCAAGCCGCTGTGACTGGCCAGATCGGCGATATCGAGGTTTTGCAACAACGCACCAGGAACCAAGGCTGCCGCCTGCCCCAATTGCAGCACCCGGTCTGGGCGCGCACGCAGGATGCCGGTGATCGTCACCACCCCGCTTGGGGTCAATAAGGAACCAGTCTGCATTCTATCCTGAAGATTTCGCGCCTGCCAACCACGCGCTACCACGATACTGCGCTGGCTGCCGGCGAGCTTGAATGGCATCAATACAATCAAGCCGGCCTTGCCTTGCATAGGGCGATTATCGAGATACAGCGGCCAGTTGCTGACGAATTCGCCACGTAAGCTGACCTTGCTCCACAAAGGCAGGCTCGCCACCTCGACGCTGGCCAGGTCGACTGCTGGCAAGCGGCTACGCTCAACGATGGCGGCGGCAATCTGTTCTTTTTCCAGCGCCCGCCGAGTTTGCCATTGCGCTAAGCTGATACCGAGCACGACCAAGGCTATGCTGACTAGCAAAGGGATCAATTTGAAGCGCGAAAGAATCAACATTAGCGATTACAATAGAAAAACGATTAATCAGATACCAACAAGGTCGAAGCATGAAAATTCTGGTCGCCATCGCGTTCTTCCTGATCATCTTCAGCATGGGCTCAGCCCTGGTCTATCTGATGAAAGACAAGGGACGCAGCAACCGTACCGTCAAGGCGCTGGCCTATCGGGTCGGCTTTTCCATCAGCTTGTTTCTGCTGATCTTGCTGGCCAATTACTTCGGTCTGATCGAACCGACCGGGATACATTGAGAGCAAGCAAAAGAACATAAAAAAAGCCGCACTGTGGTGCGGCTTTTTTTCGTTACTGGCGCAAGCATTACAACCAGTAAACCACCACATACAGACCGAGCCAGACCACGTCGACAAAATGCCAGTACCACGCCGCACCCTCGAAGGCAAAATGCTGTTCCGGTGTGAAGTGACCCTTCATCACGCGATACAGTACCACGGATAACATGATCGCACCCATGGTCACATGGAAGCCGTGAAAACCGGTCAGCATGAAGAAGGTGGAACCGTAAATACCGGAAGTCAGCTTAAGATTCAATTCTTGGTAAGCTTCAATATATTCATAGGCTTGGCACACCATGAACACGGCACCGAGCAGTATCGTGGCAAACAACCACAGTGCTGTTTGCTTGCGGTGACCGGAACGCAGCGCATGATGCGACAGCGTCAGGGTCACGCCGGAAGTGAGCAAGAGCGCGGTATTGATGGTCGGGATAGGAAACGGCGTCATGGCTTTGAAAGCCTCGACGGTGCCGGCTGGTCCGGTATTGCCCCATTGAGCAGCAAAATCAGGCCACAAAACTTTGTGATCGAGATCGGCTAGCCATGGCATGGAAATGCTGCGGGCATAGAACAAGGCCCCGAAAAAGGCGGCAAAGAACATCACTTCGGAAAAAATGAACCAGCTCATACTCCAGCGGAACGAGATATCGATGCGCTCACTGTATTGGCCGCTCTCCGATTCGGCGATGGCCTCGCCAAACCAATTGTAGAGCACCACCAAGGTCAGGAAAATACCGGCGAAGTTCACATACGAACCCCACGCCAAGCTATTGACCCAAGCCGATGCACCGATCATCGTCAGGAGCAAGGAAAATCCGGCCAGCACTGGCCATTTGGATGGCCCCGGCACGAAATAATATGGTGCTTTCGCGTTTGAAGAACTCATTTTTGATCTCCTGATCCAAATGTATGGTCTGAAATTATTCTAATTACATTACTTGTTTTGGCACTGCTTTGCTACTATTTTGCCACCACATAACGCACGATCAGCACCAAGCTTACGATGAAAATCAGCGCGCCTATCAGGGCGGCAATGATGACGTGCACAGGATTGAGTTGCGCAGCATCTTGTTCATAGTCACTGCGCTTGCGTATCCCCAGAAATGACCAAAACACGGCTTTCATGGTCGCCAACAAAGAGGCTTGGCGTTTTTTTTCAGGCGGTAATTGACTCATCATTTATCCGTAGCCCCGGCTACACCGAGTTTGCCGCCGACTTCAAAAAAAGTATACGACAAGGTAATCGTTTTAACATCTTTAGGTAAGGCCGGATCGATGTAAAACACCACCGGCATTTGCCGCGCTTCATTCGGCCCCAAGGTCTGTTGCTTAAAACAAAAACATTCCATTTTTTTGAAGTAAGCACTGGCTTGTTGCGGCGCATAGCTTGGTATCGCTTGCGCATCCATCTTGTACGGCTGCTTGTTCACCACTTCATAGACGATTTGCGCCATTTCGCCCGGATGCACCTTCATACTGCTCTGGGTAGGCCGAAAGCGCCACGGCCCCTGCGTATTGGCATCGAACTCGATGGTCACTTCGCGGCTGCGGTCGATCTGCGAATTCGTCAGTTCTTTGGCCGTGATATCTTTCGGTGTCAGAATATTGACGCCGGTGATTTCACAAATTTGCTTATAAATCGGCACCAACAAATAGCCGAAGCCAAACATCATCACCGCAATCACCAACAATTTCACCAGCATGGTGGCATTGAGTTGCGTGATCAGGCCAGACTTTTTCCGCTCTTGCATGCCGCATCCATTTCAACGTAACACAGACTGCTTCAGAATGACACCGATAAAAAAAACGATGGCAACTGAAAACAGGAGCAAGGCAGTTCTGAGATTATTCGGCTTTTTTTCGTTTTTCATATGCAGGTGACGCAGCGCAAAACGCTGCGTCGCTTCTTTCTTATTTAACGATCGGTGGTACTTCAAAGGTATGGAACGGCGCCGGACTCGGCACAGTCCACTCCAAACCTTCCGCCCCATCCCATGGCTTGGCCAGCGCCGGTGTGCCGCCGCGGATAGATGGAATCACCACCGCCAAGATGAAATACACTTGCGTGAGACCGAAACCGAAAGCACCGATGGTGGCGATCTGGTTAAAGTCGGTAAACTGCGCCGGATAATCGGCATAACGACGCGGCATCCCGGCCAGCCCAAGGAAGTGCATAGGGAAGAAGGTGACGTTAAAGAATATCAGCGAAGCCCAGAAATGAATTTTCCCGCGCGCTTCGTTGTACATGAAACCAGTCCATTTCGGCCCCCAGTAGTAGTACCCGGCGAACAAGGCAAACAGGGAACCGGCTACCAACACGTAGTGGAAATGGGCCACCACGTAGTAAGTATCTTGCAATTGAATATCGATCGGCGTGACCGCCAAGATCAAGCCGGTGAAACCACCCATGGTGAAGACGAAAATGAAACCGACGGCAAACAGCATCGGTGTCTCAAACGTCATCGAGCCCTTCCACATGGTGGCAACCCAGTTGAATACCTTCACACCGGTCGGCACCGAGATCAGCATAGTCGCATACATGAAGAACAACTGAGCCGTTACCGGCATGCCGGTAGTAAACATGTGATGGGCCCAGACGATGAAGGACAGAATCGCGATCGATGCCGTAGCATAGACCATGGAAGCGTAACCGAACAAAGGCTTGCGCGCGAAGGCAGGCACGATCTGCGAGACGATGCCGAAAGCCGGCAAAATCATGATGTAGACTTCCGGATGCCCGAAGAACCAGAAAATATGCTGGTACATCACCGGATCACCGCCACCGGCGGCATTGAAGAAGGAAGTGCCGAAGTGACGATCGGTCAAGGTCATCGTGATCGCCCCGGCCAACACTGGCATCACCGCGATGAGCAGATAGGCCGTGATCAGCCAGGTCCAACAGAACATCGGCATCTTCATCAAGGTCATGCCAGGCGCGCGCATATTGAGGATGGTGGTGATGATATTGATCGAACCCATGATCGACGAGGCACCCATGATATGGATGGCGAAAATCGCCATATCCATGCCTGGGCCCATTTGCGTACTCAATGGTGCATACAGCGTCCAACCGGCCGCAGTGGCACCGCCCGGCACCCAAAATGAGCTGACCAGCAGAATCGCGGCCGGTGGCATGAGCCAGAATGAAAAGTTATTCATCCGCGCAAACGCCATATCGGAAGCGCCGATTTGCAGCGGAATCATCCAGTTAGCGAAGCCGACAAAGGCCGGCATGATGGCACCGAACACCATGATGAGGCCATGCATGGTAGTCAGTTGATTAAAAAATTCCGGCTGTACCAGTTGTAAACCAGGTTGAAACAATTCGGCGCGGATGATCAGTGCCAGCACACCGCCCGAGAGCAGCATGGTGAACGCGAACCACAGGTAGAGCGAGCCGATATCTTTGTGGTTGGTAGCGAATAACCAGCGGCGCCAGCCGTGCGGATGGTCATGGGCATGGTCATGGGCATCAGCGTGGCCATGATCGTGCGCGTGATCGACGGTAGTTGTACTCATCTTTTCTCCTGTTCTTCCTGTTATTACTTACGTGCAGCCAAAACTTCGGATGGCTGTACGATGTTTTCGGCGGATTTGTTCGACCAGTTGTTACGCGTATAGGTAATCACTGCCGCAATTTCGGTATCCGATAAAGTCGCTTTCCAAGCTGGCATGGCGTTTTTCCCGTTCAGAAGCAAATGAATCTGCGCATCTTTGGCACCGGCTACCACGGCAGAGCCATCCAGCGCAGGGAAGGCACCCGGCACACCCTTACCACTGGCCTGATGACAAACCACGCAATTAGCCGAATACACTTTTTCGCCGCGTTGTTTGAGTTCGTCGACCGTCCATACCTTGTTCGGGTCGTCGGCCTTAGCGAGCATTTCTTTATGTTTGAGGTCTACCCATTTGGTGTAGTCGGCTTGCGAAACGACATTGACGACGATAGGCATGAAAGCATGCTCTTTACCGCACAACTCAACGCATTGACCGCGATACACGCCGATTTTCTCTGCTTTGAACCAGGTATCGCGCACATAACCGGGAATGGCATCTTGTTTCACGCCGAAGGCTGGAATGGTCCAAGAGTGGATGACATCATTGGCCGTGGTAATAATGCGCACCTTCTTATTCACCGGCACCACTACTTCATTGTCGACTTCGAGCAGGTAATTGACGCCGCGCGGCTCAGTCGGTGCCACACCCGGCGCACCAACCTGGGTACGTGGGGTAGAGAGCGTGGACAGGAAGGCAATCCCTTCGCCTTCGCCTTTGAGGTAATCGTAACCCCATTTCCACTGCATGCCAGTGGCCTTGATAGTGATGTCGGCGTTAGAGGTATCCTTCATCGCGACCACGGTACGCGTCGCTGGCAAGGCCATGCCGATGACGATGATGAATGGCACGATGGTCCAGAGGATCTCGACCGTGGTGCTTTCATGGAAGGTCGCAGCTTTATGTCCGAGCGATTTGCGGTGTTTGAGGATGGAATAAAACATCACACCGAACACGGCGACGAAGATCACCAAACAAATGATGAGCATCAGATTGTGGATGGAATAAATTTGTTCGGCAATTTGCGTCACCGGTGTTTGCAAATTCATTTCCAATACCGCCGGCCCACCCTGACTGTCTACCACCGCCCAAGACGGCAAACTGGCGGCCGACAGTGCGGCAGCGAGCATGAACGATTTCAATCGCTGTGCATGTTTCATGTTTTCCCCAAAACCCCGATTAGAATTCTTAGATGTGCACCAGGACGCGAAAGATTGTGACAAAGTGCGAACTGGCAACTTCTACAACGCGTTGAGTATAAGGCGGAAAGTGAACGCATATCAAGCAGAATGCACGATGCAGCGCAATGATCTGGCGCAAATGAAACAAAAGTTTCTTGCGTTGAAAATCAAATTTCGCGATTTTCTTTCAGCGCGATCAAGCTTATTTTTTCGGCAGATCGAAGCGCACTATAGCCTCACCGGCACTTGTCTTGCGGCTCACGGGCCGGAATGCATGACCATACACGACTTCATACGTGAGTTCCAGCAGACCTGCTGGTGAGCGTTGCATTTCCAAGACATCGAGCAAGGCGCGGTATTGTCGCTTGCTCATTAAACCACGCTGACGTGTTTGCAAAGGGTTGCCGCCAAGCGCACGCACATCGGCCAACAGGCGTTGCGGCGTTTGATAGGTGAGGGTGATTTTTTCCATATCCATCACCGGCGTCGAAAAACCGGCGTCGATCAGCATATCACCATAATCGTGCATATCGACGAATGGCAGCGTGTGCACATGCGCATCGACGGCGGCAAACGCGCTGCGCAATTCGACCAAGGTATCCGGGCCGAAGCAAGAAAACATCAGCAAGCCTTCGGTGCGCAACACGCGGCGCCACTCGGCCATGACCAAGTTCGGTTGCGGGTGCCAATGCAAAGCCAGGTTCGACCAGATCAAGTCCAGCGATTGTGCTGCCATGGGCATGGTGGCGAAATCGGCCGCCATCAGCATGGCGGCGCGCTCACTGCGCAAACTGCTCGGTGTCCATTTCGCCAGCAAACGCCCGACCGCCGACAAGGCGGCTTGTTGTTGTAGCCGGCCATGGCTGAGCATGGCAGCGGCGGCGTCGAGACCGATCACTTGGGCCTGCGGATAAGCGCGCTGTAATTCCGCCAAATCGGCACCAGTGCCGCAGCCGGCATCGAGCAGCGCCGTCGGACTGATTTTGACGAGCTCAAGTTTTTCGCGCATGCGCAAGGCGATTTCACGGTTTAAAAAATCGCCTTCCAGCAATTTTTGCGGATCGGAAAATAGACGGCGCACCAAGGCGAGGTCGATCGGAGCACTCAACATAAAATAGAAACCGGGCAGGTATAATTGATCAAAGTAGCGCCCAGTTTACACGCTTGTGTTTCGCTTGGTATTATTTCATGCACCCACTGTTAGTCACCCTCATTGATACGGCTGTCCCACTTTTGCTGCCAACGCGCTGCAGCTTGTGTGATGCAGCTGACAGCGCACTGCTGTGCCAAGCTTGCCAGCAGCGCTATCTGCGCACGAGCACAAATCGTTGCCACCAATGTGCGCTCCCACTGCTGCCGCAAGAAACCAGCCGCCGCTGCGGTGCCTGTCTGGCCGCCCCACCGGCGTTCGACCGCAGCATCGTCGTCACCGATTACCTGGCACCGCAAGATCAATTGGTGTTGGCGCTTAAATTCGGCCAGCGCCTGGCCTTGGCACCGCTGATGGCGCGCCTGCTGCATCAAGCGATACGGCAGGCAGACCGCGAAGACGGCGCAAGTGTGCCGCTGCTGCAGCCCGCAGCGCTGCTGCCGGTGCCCTTGCACCGGCGACGCTTGTGCGAACGCGGCTACAATCAAGCACTGGAAATTGCCCGCCCGCTGGCGCGCGCGCTCGACAGCACGCTGTATATCGATGGCTTGCAGCGCTGTCGCGACACCGAGCCACAGAGTCGGCTCACGCTGAGCGAGCGCAAAAAAAATCTGCGCCACGCCTTCCTGATCACACCGGCCCTGTTGCCGCATATCGCCGGTGCCCACTTAGCCGTGGTCGATGATGTGATGACCAGCGGCGCGACCTTGCAAACCATCGCACGCTTGCTGAAACGACATGGCGCGGCCAGCGTCAGCAATTATGTGTTTGCGCGCACGCCGAAACCCGATGATCAGCAGCATGGCGTGCTGGCTTGAGCGCGAAATAAAATACCTCGTCAATTACCCCGGCCTCAAGAGGCTGTCGCAAAAGGGTTTTCAGTCGGTATCATTACTCCAACTGGCCGACATGTCATTCCCCCATGCTCTCGCCTCGTCATTCCTGCGTAGGCAGGAATCCAGTGGCACGTTAGTGCCTTCAGGGTGGGAGGGTCGATCAAGGGCACTTTTTTCTGTTAAATCAACACGTCCTGCTGCGCCTGAGCAGCACAGAGATAAAAGGCGCGTGCGCGCCACTGGATTGCCGCCTGCGCGGCAATGACGAATTGGGCGGCTGGGTGGATGCGCAATCGACCTAACTTGTGGGTAATGATCAGCGCGCTTTTGCGCGGGAACCTGGCGGCGTTCGTGCTTAACTGAAAATACCAGAAATCATGCTGTTTTCAGTGCTAAAAACGATACTGGGTTCCAGCCAAAAGCATGCGGGACTGACGAGGTATGCGGTGTTTCAGGTGTAAACAGCGTCCGCCAGGCTGTTGCGACAGCCTCTTCGGCCGGTGAGCGACGATCCATTAAGTTGTCAGGTTTTTTTTGAGCATCTTTTCTAATCGCCGCGACACATGCGCCGGTTTTTCTCTGATGGTGGGCAGACTCATTTTTGCGCACCTTGAAGTTTCACCCCGACAAGTTGCAACAGGCTTAACCGAAAAGCTCGCTGTGAGAGCCAAGCCGTGCCAGTCGAAGCGTGTCAGCATCCGACTTTCGGTAAATCAGCAACAGGTCCGGCTTGATGTGACATTCCCGATAACCGGCCCAATCACCACTCAAATCATAATCACGGTATTTGACATCGAGCGGCTGATCAGTTGCCAGAGCCACGAGAACAGGCTTCAGATCGTTATCAAGCGTAGCCCGGTGCAATCCCT
Source organism: Undibacterium sp. CCC3.4 (assembly GCF_034347425.1). Classification (GTDB taxonomy): domain Bacteria; phylum Pseudomonadota; class Gammaproteobacteria; order Burkholderiales; family Burkholderiaceae_D; genus Undibacterium. The sequence goes on along the minus strand of NZ_CP133779.1, from coordinate 1,663,167 downwards.
TGGCCTCACGCTTGTAGTCCCGCTTGAAGGATGAGGAACGATCAATCGTCCGCATGTAAGTCTGCCATCAAGTCATCAACGCTGCTAAACCGCTTACCCTTCCCGGCTTCCAGCTCAGCAATCGCCTTACGTGTTGTCGCGTTGGGTACTTTCACATCAAACGGCATCCGGCGCTCATCTGCAATGCGCAGCATCAGCAGGCGGATAGCGTCAGAGATGGATAGTCCCATCGCTTCCAGTGCGTCCGCAGCACGCTCCTTGGTTCTTGTATCGATGCGAGCGCGGACATAGGTATCGGCGGTGCTCATGGTGACTTCCTCTTGATGGCTTCAGAGACTCCATTGTAGTCACAATGTGACTACAACTCAAGGGATATTCTCAAGGAGCTGGAAAGAAGTCCTTCGGGTCGGTAAGCTTGGCAGCCTCACCGTTACCATTCGAAAACAGTATCTGCGCTTGTGCTGCGTACAGGAGCTGGAGTTTGACACTCTGTGTATTTCGCGTTTTATTGGAGAGCGTCCAGCGATCAAACTCGCGCCCTTTGAGGATAATGGAAGTGAAGTCCAGAAGGTAGAGCAGCGCTTTGCTTTGTTGACGCAATGGCCGTGCCACTTTTTGTATGAGCGATGTCACCGCATCGGCAAGTATCGCCGCGACGACTGTTGGCATCAGCCAGAGTGGCGCGCTGAATACGACCAGTGCCGAGACGGTAATAATGAGCGATATGACTGTTAAAGCTGGCCTCCGGAGGACGCAGGCCAGTTGTTCCGCTTAATTGAGCCTAGGGAAGCGCAGATTTAATCCAAGCGGTTTGTCCGCTGCCACTGCGATTAAATCCGCGCTTCCCAAGCTCGTTTAAGTGCCTGCTACAATGTTGGCATTGCGCGTCTCTGGCAGTCTGCCGACGCGCGCCACTTCTCTGTTAAGGAAACACCGTGTTTCATGTCGTCCTCGTCGAACCCGAAATCCCGCCCAATACCGGCAATATCATCCGTCTGTGCGCCAACAGCGGTGTGCAACTGCATTTGATCGAGCCGCTCGGCTTTCCGCTCGACGACAGCAAAATGAAGCGCGCCGGTCTCGATTACCATGATTATGCGAGCATGAAGGTGCATAAAAATTGGGCAGATTTTCTCGCCACACAACAGCCCCCACCAGACCGGATGTTTGCCTTGACCACGCACGGCTCCGGCATTTTTTCCGAAGCCCGTTTCGAAGCCGGTGATTATTTTGTGTTCGGTGCTGAAACGCGCGGCTTGGCGGTGGAAGTGCGCGAGAGTTTCGCGCCGGCGCGACGTATCCGTTTGCCGATGCGGCCAGATAATCGCAGTTTGAATTTATCTAATACCGTCGCCATCGTGGTATATGAAGCTTGGCGCCAGCATGGCTTCGCCGGCGGCGCGTAAGGCTGGCTTTAAGCGCTGGCTTTAAGCGCTGGCTTTAAGCGCTGTCGGCGCGCGGTGCGCGCAATTTACTGAGCAGGCTGGTAGTCGAACGTTGATGTTCGAAAGGAATCGCGTGTACCCGCCCGCCATAGGCCAACACCGCCTGGCCTTCGGGAATCGCGCTCATCGTGTAGTCGCCACCCTTGACGTAGATGTCCGGCCGCGCTTGCTGCACGACTTCGAGCGCAGTATCTTCATCAAACTCCACCACCAAACTGACCGCGCCGAGCGCGGCGATCACGGCGAGGCGATCGGCGCACAAATTGACCGGGCGATCGTCGCCCTTGCCCAGCCGTTTCACCGAAGCGTCGGTATTGAGTGCCACCACCAGCGAGCCGCCGAGCGCACGCGCCTGCGCCAAATACGTCACGTGACCACGGTGCAAAATATCGAACACCCCATTGGTCAACACTACCGGCTTAGGCAGGGCCGCGACACGGGCAGCGAGTTCGCTGCGGAGACAGATTTTTTGTTCGAAGTCAGACATGGGCGACGGTGCAGAGAGTTAAATAGGAAGACGGCATTGTACACCGCTGCCCACGCGCTTACAGCAACACCGGTGCCAGATTTTTATTCACTTCTTTGCGGTAGCGGTTCAAATCCTGGACCGTCTCAAAACTGCGTTCAAACAGTAAGGAGAGATTGTGCAGAATGCGGTCGATCACTTTCTTTTCCCAAATACCGTCGAATTTGATCTGCACATCGAGCCAGCGTTCCAGCCAATCAGGATCAGGCAAGCGACTCTGCACCGTATCATTGGGGAACAAAGCTTGATTGACATGCAGATTGGTCGGGTGCAGCGGCTTTTCAGTGCGTCTGGCCGAGGCCATCAACACACCGATTTTGGCGAAGGCGGAACGGGCGACATCACCGGTTTCATGCAAGGCTTTTTTCATATAGCGCAAATAGGCACCGCCATGGCGTGCTTCATCTTGGCTGATGATTTTATAGATATGCTTGATGACCGGTTCGGTATGCCATTCGGAAGCGCGACGATACCAGTGGTTGAGGCGTATTTCGCCGCAAAAATGCAGCATCAGGGTTTCCAGCTGCGGTGCCGGGTCGAATTCGAAACGTACTTTGTCGAGTTCGGCCTGAGTCGGCACTAATTCAGGGTGGAAGCGCCGCAGATACTCCATCAACACCAAGGCGTGTTTTTGCTCTTCAAAAAACCAAATCGACATGAAGGCAGAAAAATCAGCGTCATCGCGATTGTCACGCAAAAACATTTCGGTCGCCGGCAAGGCCGACCATTCTGTGATCGCATTCATCTTGATGGTCTGCGCCTGCTCTGCCGTCAGGAGGCTGGCATCGTACTGATCCCAAGGAATATCAGTCTCCATATTCCAGCGTACTTGTTCCAATGATTTGAATAATTCAGGATAGAGCATGATCGACCTCTGCGAGAAAAAAGCTATGACGAACGTGAAACGCTGCCATTCTAACAGAGAGCCGTGGGGGTCACACGAGGCCGAAAATTTACTCCGATGTGATGCCTTCTTTGAGAGCTTGATCAATTTCTTGCAGACTCAAAGCTGGGGCAAATTGGCGTATGAAGTCATAAGTGTAACTGCGCAGGTAAGCACCGCGCCGCACGGCCAAGCGCGTTACGTTCGGGGCAAACAGGTGGTCGGCCGCAATCGTGCGCAGCCCTTGCATGCGCGATGGCTCGATTGCCATTGATGCAACAATCCCCACACCAAGGCCGAGGTTGACGTATTGTTGAATCACATCCGAATCCATGGCGGTGAGGACGATGTCGGTGCGTAAGTCTTCCCGGCGGAAGGCGGCATCGATATGGCCGCGACCGGTGAAGCCGACGTCATAGGTGATGAGCGGGTAATTCGACAAATCGGCCAAGCTTAACTCGGCTTTATTGAGCAAAGGATGGCCGTCCGGCACGACGATGACATGCTGCCATTGGTAGCAAGCGAATGAGACCAATTCTTTAAACTGTGACAAACCTTCGGTGGCGATGCCGATGTCAGCCTTACCCGACATCACCCATTCGGCGATGTGATCAGGCGAACTCTGTTGTAAGGCGATGCGTACATCGGGGAAGGCTTGGCGAAACTGTTGCACTACTTTGGGCAGCACATAACGCGCCTGCGTATGGGTGGTGGCGATGGTCAGCGTACCCTTGCTTTGATCGGCATATTCATTGCCGGCTTGTTGCAGATTTTCCGCTTCCAGCAATAGTCTTTCGACGATAGGCAAGATGCCTCTTCCCGGCGCAGTCAGGCCAGTCAGGCGTTTGCCATTGCGTTCAAAAATATCGACGCCGAGCTCTTCTTCGAGTTCACGAATCTGGCGGCTCACGCCCGGTTGCGAAGTAAATAAAACATTGGCAACCTCGGTGAGGTTAAAGCCGCAGCGCGAAGCTTCGCGGATAGAACGTAATTGCTGAAAATTCATGATGCTCTTTCGGTAAGTGCATAAGTTCGCTACGCGAGATTATTCTGCGGCGTCGACAAAGACATGCAAACGCTTAGGCGTGACCAGCAAGGTTTCCCCGACCTTGAGTTGGAGCTGAGCATAGCGTTCACTCGAAATCATGGCATCGATGACATCGCCATTATCGTCGCGCACCAGTTCGAGTTGCGCCAACGGGCCGATGCTGTGCACGCGCCGTAATTGCGCCGGCATGCCACCGCCGCCCGACGTATAGCGTTCAATCTCGAATTCATGCGGACGCACATAAGCGGTACCGAAGGCATCACGGGTTTCGGCATGGGCCGGTGTGGCAAAGGCAACGCCATCGGAATCGAGTACCCCTTCATGTACGCGCCCTTTGAACAAATTCACATGACCGAGAAATTCATACACAAATGGCGTGGCCGGGTGTTGATACACGTCGGCCGGGGTACCGCACTGCTCGACTTTCCCGTGGTTCATGACAACGATGCGATCGGCGACTTCCAAGGCTTCTTCCTGATCATGGGTAACGAAGATGCTGGTGACATGTAATTCATCATGCAAACGACGCAACCAGCGGCGCAATTCTTTACGGACTTTGGCATCAAGCGCGCCGAACGGTTCATCGAGCAGCAAGACGCGCGGCTCGACCGCCAGAGCGCGCGCCAAGGCGATGCGCTGACGTTGACCACCAGATAATTGCGGCGGATAACGATCGGCTAACCAATCAAGCTGTACCAACTCCAACAATTGGCCTACTTTTTCTTTGATCTGGCTTTCGTTAGGACGCAAATGACGCGGCTTGACGCGCAAGCCAAAGGCGATGTTTTCAAAAATCGTCATGTGCTTGAACAGCGCATAATGCTGAAACACGAAGCCAACCTGACGTTCGCGCACATGCTGAGCCGAGGCATCTTGGCCATCGAGCAGTACGCGGCCGCTGTCGGCAAATTCCAATCCGGCGATGATGCGTAACAAAGTAGTCTTGCCGCAGCCGGAAGGTCCGAGCAAGGCGGTCAGCTCACCATCATTAAAGGCTAAGGAAACCTGATCAAGGGCGGTGAACTGACCGAAGCGTTTATGTAATTGTTCAACTGCGATACTCATGTCCGACTCCGGTTAATTCTTGTTCACGGCGGTATGGCTGCGCCATTCGACCAGGGTTTTCAGTGCCAGCGTCAACAGCGCCAGCAAACTCAGTAGGGAAGCGACGGCAAAGGCGGCGACAAAGTTGTATTCGTTATACAAAATTTCGACTTGCAAAGGCATGGTATTGGTTTCACCACGGATATGACCCGAGACCACCGAGACCGCACCGAATTCACCCATCGCCCGGGCATTACATAAAATCACGCCGTATAACAAGCCCCATTTGATATTTGGCAGGGTGACGCGGCGGAAGGTTTGCCAGCCGGAGGCACCGAGTACCAAGGCGGCTTCCTCTTCTTCGCTACCCTGCGATTGCATCAGCGGGATCAGTTCGCGCGCTACAAACGGGAAGGTGACGAAGATAGTGGCCAACACGATGCCAGGCACAGCGAACAGAATCTTGATGTCATGCGCACGCAACCAATCGCCGAACCAACCTTGTGCACCGAACAGCAGCACATAAATGAGTCCGGAAATCACCGGCGAGACCGAAAACGGCAAATCAATCAGGGTCAGCAAGACACTCTTGCCACGAAATTCAAATTTGGCGATGGTCCAAGCTGCGGCTACCCCAAACACCAAATTCAGTGGTACCGCGATGCCGGCGGCAATCAGGGTCAGGCGTATCGCTGACAGCGCGTCGTCTTCAACAATCGCCGCGAGATAGACTTGCCAACCTTTTTTCAAGGCTTCGGCGAACACCGCTGCCAGCGGGACCAATAAAAACAAGGTCAAGAAAGCCAAGGCGATGCTGATCAGGCAAAACCTTACCCAGGCCGGTGCCAGCGTGGCCGGGTTAGCCGCTTGGTAGCCCTGCTGAGGGGCGTTGGTCGGTATCGTTGTGGCGCTCATTCCGCTCTCCCACTGTTCTGACGACTACGCATCCAAGCTTGCAAGCCGTTGATCGACAATAGCAACGCAAACGACAGCAGCAGCATAACCACGGCAATCGCGGTAGCACCGGCGTAATCATATTGTTCGAGTTTGGTGATCATGAATAAAGGGGTAATTTCTGAAATCATCGGCATATTGCCGGCAATGAAGATGACCGATCCGTATTCGCCAGTGGCACGCGCAAAGGCCAAGGCAAAACCGGTCAGCAAGGCTGGCGCAATGGTCGGCAGAGTCACGCGCAAAAAGGTTTGCGCATGGCTGGCACCGAGGCTGAGCGCCGCTTCTTCGAGTTCCTTTTCTGCTTCTTCCAGCACCGGTTGCACGGTGCGTACCACGAAGGGTAAGCCGATGAAGATCAAGGCCACTACCACACCGAGCGGCGTGAACGCGACCTTGATCCCCAATGGCGCGAGCAACTTCCCTAACCAGCCATTGGGTGCATACAGTGTCGCCAAAGTAATGCCGGCCACCGCCGTCGGTAAAGCGAACGGTAGGTCGACTAAGGCATCGATGAAACGTTTGCCGGGGAATTCATAGCGCACCAAAACCCAAGCCACAATCCCACCGAAGATCACGTTGATGAACGCGGCCAGCAACGAAGCGCCGAAACTGAGGCGGTACGAAGCCACCACACGCTCGGAGCTGACGGTATCCCAAAAGGCTGGCCAGCTCATGGTGAAGGTTTTTAAAAATACCGCTGACAGCGGAATGAGCACGATCAGTCCGAGATAAAACAGCGTAAACCCGAGCGCCAGATGAAATCCGGGCAGCACGCGCCGGGTACTACCCGGACGATGCGAGGAAAAGAAGCTCAATGCCATGCTAGCCTTGTTGATTGGTGTAACCACAGAAGCCAGATCATGCCAGTTTTCGTATATATGAAAAACGAATTTTTAATTATGTCCTTAGATCGTATCGGCATATAGAACTGCGCTCGGCACAGCCTCTGCCAGTACCGCCGCCGGCACATCGAAGTGAAAGCCTTGTACCGCCGCCAGCAAACGGTTATGCACGCTTAAGTACAGATCATGCCCGGCGCTGCCGGCTTGGCTGTAGAAATTCACCGTGTGCAGTACCCGGCAAAGCCGATCGAGTTCTACTGATTCGGCATCGTCGGCGACATATTCGAGTAATTTCCAGACATGCAAGCCTTGGTCGCCCGGATCATAACTGCGCGCATAGGCTTGATGCGCGACGATGTCTCCGGCGGCGCTGCGTATCGCTTGAAAAGCGCTCGACAGGCTGGCATTGAAGAAGCGACCACGCGCCCGGCCTTGCTCGTCGATAGACAGGCGCGTCGGCGTCGCGGTATTTTTGCAAGCGCCGTAAATATTGGTTCAGCGTCGAATGCTCAGGCATAGCGTGCTTGTCCAGTTTGTTGCCCCGTTTGCAGCACCCGTGACAGGACCTGTTCTTCGAGTGCGCCAAAGCCGACGTCGGTGCGCCGCCGTGGGCGTGCCAGGTCGATGCGTAAATCCAGCGCGACGCGGCCATCTTCGATCAAGATGACGCGGTCGGCCAGCATGATCGCTTCCTGCACGTCATGCGTGACCAAGACCGCAGTCCATTGATGCTGTTGCCACAGTTGTTCGATCAAGCCTTGCATTTCAATGCGGGTCAAGGCATCGAGTGCACCCAGCGGCTCATCCAGCAAGAGCAGGGACGGTTGGTGCATGAGCGCGCGCGCCAGCGCCACCCGTTGCCGCTGACCACCCGAGAGCGTGGCCGGCCAATCGTTGGCATGTTCAGCCAGCCCGACGGTGGCGAGAATACTTTGGGCAGCACGATCCGGCTGCTCGGCAGCGAGGCCGAGCAAGACATTTTCTTGTACGGTTTTCCATGGCAGCAAACGCGCATCTTGAAACATCACGCGCGTGGTGGCCGCACCGCTGGCAGTCAGGCTCAACTGGCCGCTGTCGGCTTTTTCCAAACCGGCCAGCAAGCGCAGCAAGGTGCTTTTACCACAACCACTGCGACCCACCACGGCGACAAATTCGCCCGGATTGATATGCAGATCGAGGCTTTTCAAGACTTTGCGGGCGCGATAAGATTTTTGCAGCGCGCGCGTATTGATGCGCATGCCAGGTGCCGCCCTGACGCTGGCATCGGCACCCTCATCGAGTTCATCTCTGAGCGCGGCGATGCGGCGCGCTTGTGGCGACACTGCGCCAGTATAATCAGTCATGCTTGGCCTTTCTTTGGTACGCCGGATGCCAGCGCAAAAAATGCTGTTCGAGTGCGCGTGCGACAAGGTCGGCTAATTTTCCCAGCAAGGCATAGAGCAAAATGCCAACCATGACGATATCGGTTTGTAAAAACTCGCGTGCATTCATGGTCATGTAGCCGATACCGGCGCGTGCCGAAATGGTTTCGGCCACGATCAACAAGACCCACACCAAACCGAGCGCGAAGCGCACCCCGACCAAGATCGAGGGTAAAGCACCGGGCAAAATCACGCTGCGGTACAACTGCCAACCCGATAAACCGTAACTGCGCGCCATTTCGATCAAATCGCGGTCGACGGTGCGAATGCCATGAAAGGTATTGAGATAAACCGGAAAAAACAAGCCTACCGATACCAGAAACAATTTGGCACTTTCATCGATGCCGAACCATAGAATGACCAACGGCAGCAAGGCCAGCGCCGGAATATTACGCAGCATTTGCAAGCTGGTATCGAGCAGCACTTCGGCGTTGCGCCAACTGCCAGTCAACAAACCGAGCAACAAGCCGCTGCCACCGCCGACCGCCAAGCCGGCCAGCGCGCGGCCCAGGCTGGTTTTGACGTGTAAATACATTTCCCCCGATAAAAGCAGGGCCCAACATGCCTGCGCTACCGCCCATGGTTCCGGCAAGATGCGACTCGACAGCCAACCCGATTGCGCCGCTATTTGCCAACTCAGAAGCGCCAATACTGGCAATACCCAGCCGGCCGCGCGGCCACGCAGCAGCGCTGCAAAAAACTGACGCATACGCTGTAGCCACCAAGCTGGCTGTGTCAAAGGGCCCGCTCCGGTGGCGGCAAATTGCTCGGGTTCGGAAACAAAGGGAATCATGCGCTGCTCCTGGTAAAAAAACTCACACCGCGGCCGGTGCGATGCTGTTGGCGACAATTTCGCCGAACGGCCCGGTCCGGCTGCTGGTGACACGCGGCGTCGCTTTGCCGATAAGTGGAAACACCAATTCGGAAAAGCGATAGGCTTCTTCCAAATGCGGGTAACCGGAAAAAATGAAATGATCGATGCCCAGCGCAGCATATTCTTTGATACGCGCCGCCACGGTTTCCGGATCGCCGACCAAGGCCGTGCCTGCACCGCCCCGCACCAAGCCGACGCCGGCCCACAAATTCGGCGACACTTCGAGTTTGTCGCGTTTGCCACCATGCAGCGCAGTCATGCGCTGCTGGCCGACCGAATCCATTTTGGCGAAGGCTTGCTGGGCGCGCGCGATCACTTCATCATCGACAAAGCGAATCAAGTCTTCCGCCGCAGCCCAGGCTTCGGCATTGGTTTCACGTACGATCACATGTAAGCGTATGCCAAAGCGTAGCGTGCGGCCATGACGGGCTGCACGGGCACGCATATCGGCGATCTTGGCTGCGACCGCTGCCGGTGGTTCGCCCCAAGTCAGGTAGACATCGACTTGTTCGGCCGCCAATTCATGCGCCGGCTCGGAAGAGCCACCGAAATACAGCGGCGGGTAAGGTTTCTGCACGGGTGGATACAGGGTTTTGGCAGCTTTGACTTGCAAGTGCTTGCCTGCGAAATCGAACCCGGCTGCGCCGCCTTCACCGGCCAGCGAAGCGCGCCAGATGCGCAGAAATTCATCGGTGATTTCATAGCGTTCGGTATGGTCGGCATGGACCCCATCGGCTTCCAGTTCACCCTGATCACCACCGGTGACGATGTTGACTAACAAGCGCCCTTTCGAGAGGCGATCGAAGGTGGCTGCCATGCGTACCGCCAGCCCTGGGCTGGACAGTCCGGGACGGATCGCTACCAAAAATTTCAGGCGCGTGGTGGCCGACATCAAACTCGAAGCCACCACCCAAGCGTCTTCGCAGGAACGTCCGGTTGGCAGTAACACGCCATCAAATCCTTGGGTGTCGGCCGCGACGGCGATCTGACGTAAATAATCGTAGTTGATTTCGCGCGCGCCATGGCTGGTGCCGAGATAACGGCTGTCACCGTGGGTGGGGATAAACCAAAAGATATTCAGACTCATGCGAGGTGCTCCGGTAAGGCAATTCTTATTTTTGCAACAAAACGATGCTACGAATATTGATCGGCTTCGGGATCAATTTCAATTCAGCGAAGGTATCGGCGATTTTCTGCTGCTCGTTAATCACCGCTTCCGACAGTGGTGTGGCGCCGAAGGCGAAGCGGGAATTCGACAAGGCCACAATACTAGTGTCGAGACCAACTTGGCCTGCCAACAAGGTCGATACTTGCTGGGGATTTTTGATCGCCCACTGATCAATTTTGGCCAATTCTTCTTCAACGATACGCAACACATCAGGGTGTTTTTGCGCATAGCTGCGCGCGGCCAGATAAAACTGATGGTTGCTGACCACACCTTTGCCGTCGGCCAGAATGCGCGCGCCCAGTTGTTTTTCGGCGGCGGCCAAAAACGGATCCCAGATCACCCAAGCATCGACACTGCCACGCTCAAAGGCGGCGCGCGCGTCGGCCGGCGGCAGAAAGATCAGTTCGACATCGCGATATGGAATGCCAGCTTTTTCTAATAATTTCACCAACAGGTAATGGACGTTGGAGCCCTTGTTGAGGGCAATTTTTTTGCCGCGCAAATCGGCTAGCGATTTGAGCTGAGAATTTTTCGGTACGACGATCGCTTCACCACCGGGTGCGGCTGGTTCATGGCTGACATACAGTAAGTCAGCACCGGCGGCTTGGGCAAAAATTGGTGGCGCTTCACCGGTGGTGCCGAAGTCGACACTGCCGACATTGAGACCTTCGAGTAATTGTGGACCGGCTGGAAACTCGGTCCACTGCACGGTCACACCGGAGGCAGCCAGACGTTGATCGAGACTGCCGGCGGCTTTGAGTATGGTTAAAGTGCCGTATTTCTGGAAGCCGATACGCAGCACGCCCTTGTTGGCGCTGTTTTGCGCCGCCACCGGCGCACTCACGGACAGGCTCAGCAAGAGGCCGGCCAAACCAGCCGCCAAGACAGTACGACGAGCTGGTTTATTTGATGGGGCAGACATGTTCATCCTTGATAATGGTTTATTTCGAAGCATCAGGCGTAAGTGACTAAGGCCGGATAGTCACTGGCGTGGCTGTTGGTGGCGCTGGATGGCAAATTTTGCAACAACTGGACCACCCCTTTCTGCACTCGTTCGGCAATCGTCTGTGCCAATTGCAAGCCGTGCTCGTCGCTCCACACCACTTCCGCATCGGTGGCATAAATCGCCGGCAAAACTTGGCGTGCCGCGAGCGTAGCCAACACCGGTCGCAAGCCGTAATCGAGCGCCAACATATGCGACTGACTACCACCAGTAGCGATAGGCAGAATCAGCTTACCGTCCAAACCATCCTGCGGCAGCAGATCGAGAAAAGTTTTGAGCAAGCCGCTGAAGGACGCTTTATAAATATGCGTGGCGATGACGATCGCCTCAGCTTGCGCCAGCAGGCGTTGCGCCGCTAACAATTCGAGATTGCTGAAATCCGCATGCAACAAGGCTTGCGCCGGCAAGTCTCGCACTTGCAAGCTCACGCATTGCTGACCGAGTAATTGCAACTTGTCGCCGATATGCTGTAACAAGCGGTGAGAACGCGATACCGCAGCCGGACTTCCTGAGAGTAATAAGATGGACATATGCTGACTTTCTTCGTATAACCGGGTGATTTATTTCTTGGTCAAATAAATTTGATCAAAAACGCCGCCATCAGAAAAATGATCTTTCTGTGCTTTGGTCCAGCCGCCGAAGGTATCGGCAACATTAAACAATTGAATTTTCGGGAAGTTGCCGGCAAATTTTTTCGCTGCACGTTCGGTGGCAGGACGATAGAAATTTTTACCGATAATGTCTTGGGCTTCGTCGCTGTAGAGGTAGTTCAAATACGCTTCTGCGACTTTACGAGTACCATGTTTGTCGACCACTTTATCGACCACGGCCACTGGTGGTTCGGCCAATACACTGATGGAAGGCGTGACGATTTCAAATTTATCCGCACCGAATTCCTTGAGGCCGAGATGGGCTTCGTTTTCCCATGACAGCAAGACATCGCCAATACCGCGCTCAGTGAACGTCACGGTGGCACCACGGGCACCGGAATCGAGTACCGGAACGTTTTTAAACAGTTTTTGTACATAATCGCGTGCTGTAGCTGGTGTGCCGCCCGGTGCTTTCAAGGCATAGCCCCAAGCCGCCAGATAAGACCAACGTGCGCCACCCGAAGTCTTAGGGTTAGACGTGATGACAGAAACGCCGGGCTTGACCAAATCTGCCCAATCTTTGATGCCTTTCGGATTGCCTTTACGAACCAAGAACACGATGGTCGAGGTATATGGTGAAGCATTATTTGGCAAGCGCGTTTGCCATTTTTTATCGAGCAAGCCGCGTTCCGCCACGGCATCGATATCGTAAGCCAGGGCCAAGGTGACCACATCGGCATCGAGACCATCGATCACCGAGCGCGCCTGCTTACCGGAACCGCCGTGCGACTGTTTGATACTGACTTTGTCGCCGGTTTTCGCTTGCCATTGTTTGGCGAAAGCTTGATTGACGTCGAGGTAGAGTTCGCGCGTCGGATCGTAGGAAACGTTGAGCAAAGAAATATCAGCAGCCTGCGCGGTGACCGCACCGAGTAAAGTAAGGGCAGCAAGGAAGAGACGGTGTTGGGTGGTCATCGTAAGCCTGTCAATGAAGGAATCAAGGCTTACAGAGTAAATCGTGGCTTTATATTTTAAAACGAAGTTTTTCAGAGAACTTTATGCTTTTTTCATATAAAGACCCGTTTTATACACCATGACCAAGAAGTCGCACCGACTACCACAGGGCTTGTTTGCCTGTGTTTAGCGCGCATAGTTTTGCGCGTCGATCGGTGAAAAAATTCGACAATTTTAGTATTTCACAGAAAAAAAGTGCCCTTGATCGACCCTCCCAACCTGAAGGCACTAACGTGCCACTGGATTCCTGCCTACGCAGGAAAGACGAGGCGAGAGCAGGCCAAGTCGATTACGCGCCCACCCAGCCGCCCAATTCGTCATTGCCGCGCAAGCGGCAATCCAGTGGCGCGTACGCGCCTTTTATATCTGTGCTGCTCAGGCGCAGCAGGACGTGTTCATTTCACAGAAAAAAAGTGCCCTTGATCGACCCTCCCGCCCTGAAGGCACTGACGTGCCACTCGATTCCTGCCGACGCAGGAATGACGAGGCGAGAGCACGGGGAAATGACATGTCTGTCAGATTTTTGATCAAAAAAAACTCAAAGGCAGCGCTAAGCGTTTGCCAGACGCAGCGAGCAAACTTTGGCCGACTGCGCTAACATGGCATCTCACCTGCCAGGAGCCTTTCATGTCATCTCTCTCTCGTTCGATTATTGCTTTAGCGCTATTATCCGGCGTGTCTAGTGCCGCACTGGCCGAAGCCAGTTGCCCAGCTATTTTGCAGCACACCTTCAAGCGCTTGCAAGACGATGCGCCCCAAAATTTGTGCCAGTATCAAGGCAAAGTGGCTTTAGTGGTCAATACCGCCAGTTACTGCGGTTTCACCGGCCAATATGAGGGCTTGGAAAAAATGTCGGCCAAATATGCCGCCAAAGGTTTGGTCGTGCTGGGCTTTCCCTCGAATGATTTCGGCAAACAAGAACCAGGCAGCAGCAAGGAAATCGCCGATTTCTGCTTCAATACCTATGGCGTGAAATTCCCGATGTTTGCGAAATCCTCGGTACGCGGCGATGCCGTCAACCCGCTGCATGCAGAATTGATCAAGGCAACCGGAACCACGCCGAAATGGAATTTTTACAAGTATCTGATCGACCGCAAGGGTCATGTGGTGGCGGCTTATTCCAGCGTGACGACGCCGGATGATAAGAAATTCGTGGCCGATGTCGAAAAGGCCTTGGCCGAGTAATCAAGCGGCCGACAGAATCGCCGCGTCGCTGGCGCGCGCTTCTGTTGAGAGAAAACCGCCTATGGTGGCGTGCACCATGGCTTCGACAATTTGTTCGTGGGTGTAGCGTTTGTCACGCAACAGAAATTCCATGGTCGGATCACAGGCGCGCGAGTACAGCGTGTAGACCAGCACATCGTCCGGCACCAGCGGAGTCAGCGCACCCTGCGCGCGGGCCGCTGCCACCAAGGCATAAAAACGCTTGTTCACGCGCAGCGCCACCAGAACATAGTCGAGATTGAGCATGAGGCTGCGTTGCAGTGCCAAGCTGGTCGAGGGCAAATGCGGTACCCCGCCCTGCAAACGCAAACGCAAAGACCAGGCCAGAATATGCCGGATCTGCGCGATCGCCGGCAGACTCGCCGGCAGGCTGTCGAGTTCGCTCAGCGTCGCTTTGAGCAGACGTGTCAGTGCCGCAGCGGCCAATTTTTCTTTCGAAGAAAAATGTTTGTACAAACTGCCTTTGGCGATGCCGACCGCATCGGCCACTTCATCCATGGTCATCAAATCATAGCCTTTTTCTGATAACAGTCGATTGACTGCATCAATGATGGCCTCTTCGCGCGCATCAAACTGCTGCTTTTTGAATGGTATTTTTATCTGCATGGTAATTTTTCCTGCACAAAATAGAACTTTGTAGTATATTTTGTGACTGATGAGTCATAAAATGGAATGAGTGGTCATATTTTAGCAGACCGCCACGAAATCCGTTTCCTTTATTCAGCTGAAATGATCTTGAACGACAGAGAACTCACCTTGCGAGCTCCCATAATGAAAATTGCAGTAATCGGTTCCGGTATTGCCGGCCTCTCCAGCGCTTACGAATTATCGAAAGCCGGACACCAGGTGAGCCTGTTTGAAGCCAATGACTACTTTGGCGGTCATACCCATACGGTCGAGGTAGCACTCGATGGCCAACGCCATGGTGTCGATACCGGGTTTCTGGTATTCAATCACCATACTTACCCGCATTTGGTGCGCCTGTTTGAGGAATTGCAGGTTCCCACCGCGGCAACCGAGATGTCGTTTTCAGTCAAACTACCCTATGGGAGCAGCCAGCTCGAATGGGCCGGTGCCAGCTTGGCAACGGTGTTCGCACAAAAGCGCAATCTGCTGCGGCCCGGTTTTTGGCGCATGCTGCGCGATATTTTGCGCTTCAATAAGCAAGTCAGTGCCTTGGCAGGGCGACAGCGGCAGCAAGAATTCCAAACTTCTTTGGGTGAATTTCTCGATGCCGGTGGCTACAGCGCCGAGTTCCGCAGTTGGTATCTGCTGCCGATGGCGGCGTGTATTTGGTCTTGTCCGACCGCGACCATGTTGAGTTTTCCTATCGCTTCCTTTGCCAATTTCTGTGCCAATCATGGTCTGCTGCAAATCAGCGACCGGCCACAATGGCATACCGTCGCTGGCGGGGCGAAGCAATATGTGGAAAAAATGCTGCCGCACATACAGCATACCTATCTGGAATGCCCGGTCAAAGCAGTGTATACCAACAGCCGGAAAAAAGTTGTGCTGCATTCGGCACGCGGCTTGGAAGAATTTGACCACGCCATCATGGCCAGCCACAGCGACCAAAGCCTGGCTATGTTGAGCGACGCCAGCGCCTTGGAACGCGAGATTTTGAGCGCGCTCAAGTATCAGCATAACCGCGCGGTATTGCATACCGATGCGCGCTGCCTGCCAGCCAACAAGCAGGCCTGGTCGGCGTGGAATTACCAAAGCGAAAGCGGGGCAGAAGCGCGCGTGTGTGTGCATTACCTCATCAATGCTTTGCAACCGGTACCATTTTCCACGCCGCTGATACTGAGCTTGAATCCGCTTGATGAACCGGACGCGGCGACGGTCATCAGCAGCTTCGACTACGCCCATCCGGTGTTTGATGCGGGGGCCATTACGGCACAACAAAGGCTCAAGCAAATTCAAGGGCAACGGCAAATTTGGTTTGCCGGTGCCTGGACCGGTTATGGCTTCCATGAAGATGGTTTGAAGTCGGGCTTGCGCGCGGCTGAACTGATCCTTGCCGCTGCGGCCACTGCGCACGCGCAACGGGCGGCCTGAGATGTTCACGTCGCCGCGTCCACTGCTGTGTTTGGGTGAAGTGATGCATTTTCGCTTGCGCCCGCGCGCGCATCGCTTTCGCTATCGCGTGTTTTTCATGCGCCTGCCTTTGGTGGCGCTGAGCGCAGATCAACGCAGTGGCAGTCGTTTTTTTTCCTTCAATCGCTTCAACTTACTGGCGTTTCATGAGCGCGACCATGGCGATGGCCAGCAAGCGGCGCTGCCGTGGATACGCGGCTTGTTGCAGCAACATGGCATCCACGATGTCGATGGCGAAATTTGGTTGCAATGTTTTCCGCGTGTGCTTGGCTATGTATTCAATCCGGTTGCCTTCTGGTTTTGTCAGCGTGCTGATGGCAGCTTGCGTGCCGTGGTATGCGAAGTACGCAATACCTTCGGCGAGAAGCATTTGTATTTGCTTGAGCATGGAAAAACTTTAGCCAATGGCGAAGAATTACAGGCGCAGAAAATCTTTCATGTATCACCATTTTGCGATGTCAGCGGTCATTACCGTTTCCGTTTTTTGAGCACGCCAGGCGATGGCGTTTCGCACCTCGCTCGCATCGATTACGATGATGGTGCCGGTCCGCTGTTGCTGACCGCTTTGTCGGGCAAAGAAAGCATGCTCGATGATCGTACCGTACTCAAAGTATTGTGGCGCTACCCACTGATGACCATAGGGGTAATGGTGCGCATCCATGTTCAAGCCCTGCGCCTGTGGCTCAAGCGCGTACCATTTTTTTCGAAACCTGTTCCACCTGCCAAAGACTTAAGCCGATGAACACACAAACCCTCACTCCCGCCCGCCATAGCGCCGCCGCTCTCGATACCCGGCACTTCCCGACCGAAGCACGCTTCATGCTCACGCTGCTCGCCAAGTTAAAGCATGGTGTGTTGCACGTGGTTTTTCCAGATGGCCAACGGGCCGATTTTGGCAGCAACACAGAAGGACTCGGCCACATCTCGCTGAATTTACAAAACTGGCAGTTGTGCCGCGCCACCTTGAAATCGGGCGATATTGGTTTCGCCGAAAGCTATATTGCCGGGCACTGGAGCAGCAACCATTTAGCTGGGCTGATCGAACTCGTCAGTCGCAACCGCGCTGAACTCGAAGCGCTGATTTACGGTACCTGGTGGGGTAATCTGCTGTACCGTGTAAAGCATTTCCTCAACCGCAATTCCCGCAGCGGCAGCAAGAAAAATATCCACGCCCACTACGACATCGGCAATGATTTCTATCGCCTTTGGCTCGACCCTTCGATGACGTATTCGAGTGCCTTGTTCGCCGGTGACCAAGTCGCTGATCTGCATGAAGGGCAGTTGATGAAGTACCGCCGAATTTTGCAGCAATTGGCATTACCGCCGCAAGCACAGGTACTCGAAATCGGTTGCGGCTGGGGTGGTTTCGCTGAAATGGCAGTGCGCGCCGGTGCCGCCCATGTGACCGGTCTCACGCTCTCAGAGGAACAATTACATTTCGCGCGCGCGCGCTTGGAAACGGCTGGTTTGCATGAACAAAGCGCTTTGCATATCCAGGATTATCGCGATACCCATGGCAGTTACGATGCCATCGCTTCGATAGAAATGTTTGAAGCGGTCGGCGAACAATACTGGCCTGGGTATTTCGAATGCCTGCAAAGAAATTTAAAAAGCGGCGGCCGTGCGTGCATACAAAGTATCGTGATTGCCGATGAATTATTCGAGCGCTATCGCGTCGGTACCGATTTCATACAGCAATATATTTTCCCGGGCGGGATGCTGCCATCGATAGAAAAATTTCATGCTTTAGCGGCGCAGTATGGCTTTGTGGTGCAAGATACCTTTACTTTCGGCCTCGACTACGCCCGCACGCTGGCCGAGTGGCGGCAGACTTTCATGCAGCGTGGGGTCGAGGTCCGAGCCCAAGGTTTCGATGATAATTTCGTCCGCACCTGGGAATTTTATCTGGCCTATTGTGAAGCTGGTTTCCGTACCGGCGACATCAATGTGGCGCAATTCACTTTGCAAAAAAAATGACCAGCGCGCGCGCCGGCATGCAACGGTCTCTTGTCTACGCTGGCATCGCGCTGCTGTTCTGGCTCGGTGCCGGCAGCGTCGCTGCGCAAACGCTACCGCCACACATACAGGCGGAGTTGCCGTATGCGACGCTGCGTGGCAGTGGTAGTTTTCGCTGGTTTGGCTTACTCATTTATGAGGCCACACTGTACGACAAGGCCGACAAGCGCGACACCAACGCTAGCAACGAAAATGGGCTGGCACTCGATCTCCACTATGCCCGCGCACTCGACGGAAAGAAAATCGCTGCGGCCAGCATAGAACAAATCGAACGACTCGGGCGTGGCAGTGCAACGCAACGTCAGCGCTGGCTGGAGCAAATGCGCGCCTTGTTTCCCGATGTAGAAAGCGGCACGCATTTGACCGGCATTTTCGTTCCTGGCACGGCAGCGCGTTTTTACCGCGACGGCACATGGTTGGGCGAAATCCGCGATGCGGCCTTCGCCGACGCTTTTTTTGCCATCTGGCTAGCGCCAAACACTTCCGCACCAGCCCTGCGGACGCAATTGCTCACCTCTAAACCGACTGTCACAACAAGCCAAAGGCCATGATGAAACTCTCTCTGTTGAAAAAAATTCCTGCGGCTTTAGGTCTGGCCGTATTGCTCAGTTCTTGCGCCTCCAGTTACGAGCCTGGGCGCTATGTAAAAGAAACGCCGAAGCTGACGCTAAGCACGTATTTCAACGGTCGCCTGCAAGCCTGGGGGATGTTTCAAGACCGTTCTGGCCATGTCGTCAAGCGCTTTACCGTGATCATGCAATGCGCGTGGAAAGACGGTGTGGGTACCCTGCATGAAGATTTCACCTATGCCGACGGCAGCAAACAGACACGCATCTGGACACTGAAAGAAACCGCACCCGGCCGGTATACCGGTAGCGCTGCCGATGTCATCGGCACTGCAGAAGGCATTGTTTCGGGCAACACCTTGCATTGGAATTATGTCTTGGCACTCGATGTAGACGGCACCACTTACCATGTCGATTTCGACGATATCATGGTGCTCATGGATGACAAGACCATGCTCAATCGCGCCATCATGCGTAAATACGGCGTCGAACTGGGCAGCGTGACTTTATCATTTTCCAAGCCATGAATCCGCCGATCCGCGATTGGCATGGCAAGCGTATCTGGGTGATCGGTGCATCCAGCGGCATCGGTGCGGCCACCGCGCAGCTCTTGCTTTCCAAGGGTGCCACGGTGGCACTGTCGGCCCGCAGTCAAGCCGGCTTGGAGCAGGCGGCACACGGCTATGCAGCAGCGCGCCTGGCAGCCGTGGATATGACCGACCATGTTGCGCTGCAAGCGGTTCATGCAGAATTACAAGCAGCCTGGGGCGGCATCGATCTGGTGTTGATCGTCGCCGGCTCGTATGATGAAATGCGCGCCGACCAATTCGATTTGGCCGCGGCTAACCGCTTGTTTGATATCAATGTGCGCGGCGTCTATCAATGTCTGGATGTTTTATTGCCCGATTTTCTGGCGCAAGGCTATGGCGGCATCGGCATCGTCGCCTCGATAGCCGGCTTGAGCGGTTTACCGAAAGCTTTGGCCTATGGACCGAGCAAGGCGGCCTTGATCAATTTGTGCGAGTCGCTGTATCTTGATTTGCGACCGAAAAATCATGCGGTGTATTTGATTAATCCCGGTTTTGTGCAAACTGCACTGACGGCAAAAAATGATTTCGCCATGCCGGCTTTGATGAGTTCCGATGCCGCCGCGATTGAGCTGGTGCGCGGGATCGAGCGCGGCGAATTCCATATCCATTTTCCAAAACGCTTTACCAATTGGCTGCGACTGGCGCGTTTGCTGCCGTATCGGCTTTACTTTTCTCTGGTTCACAAAATGACAGGCTTATAAATGCACAATCTGGATTTCACTCACCAGGATGATCTGGCACGTCTGATCAATTTTTTCGAAACCTTAAGCCCGGCCACTTACGTCGATCTGTCGAGCATCTATACGGCCGATGCGTATTTCAAAGACCCCTTCAATGAAGTCGTGGGTTTGGATAAAATCACACATATTTTTCAACACATGTTTGTGCAAGTGGAGAACCCGCGCTTTCTGGTAACTTCCAGTATTTTGCAAGAAGACAAGGCGTTTTTGTGTTGGGAGTTTTACTTTCACATGCCGCGCTTCGCGCGTGAACAGCAGTGCATACGCGGTGCCACGCAAGTCCGCTTTACCGCCAACGGCCGCATCTGTATGCACCGAGATTATTGGGATGCCGCCGAAGAATTGTACGAAAAGCTGCCGCTGCTCGGTAGCTTGATGCGTTTTCTGAAGCGCTTTGCCAATCGTTAACGCGCTGTATAGGCTGGCAGATAGGCGGCCAAGCGTGTACTCATTGCTTGTCCCAGCGCCTGCAGGCCACTCAGAGGGCGCACCATGACTTCAAAGTCGGTGATCTTTCCAGCTACGTCGAAACGAATCAAGTCTATACCCTTGATTTGCTTTTGACCGACTCTGGCAGAAAATTCCAAGGCGACCTGGCAGCCGTCGGGATCGATAAATTCGCGTTCGTAATGGAAGTCTTCAAACACTTGGCACACCGTGCTTAAGATCAGCACGACCGCAGCCGCGCTGGTGTAGGGCTGGTGCGCCATCGGCGAACGGAACACCGCGTCGGGGTGGACGATCTCGGCCAAGGCCGAGAGGTCGTTCTGACTGATCATGTCGTGCCAGCGTTGCAGTGACACAGAAACTTGCGGGTGGAGTGAGGACATGATCAGCTTTCTTCAGTGATCAAATTACTGCGGCCAATCGAGTACCCTGATCGATGGCGCGTTTGGCATCGAGTTCGCTGGCGACATCGGCACCACCGATCAGGTGCACGCTCTTGCCGACCGCTGCCAAGGCCGCTTGCAAATCGCGGCGCGGTTCCTGACCGGCGCACAAAATCACATGGTCGACCGGTATGGTTTTTTGCTGACCATCTATCGTCAGATGCAAACCGGCATCGTCGATTTTTTGGTAGCTGACGCCGGCCAGCATGTGCACACCGCGGTTTTTCAATCCGGTGCGGTGGATCCAGCCGGTGGTTTTACCGAGGCCGTCGCCGACTTTGGCACTCTTACGCTGCAACAGATAAATCTGCCGCGCCGGGGCTTCCACCACGGCGGCGCATATACCACCGGCATGCGCATAGTTAGTATCGACACCCCACTCGGCGAAAAATTTAGCCGGATCAAGACTAGGGCTGGTGCCGCTGTGACTCAGGTATTCGGCCACATCAAAGCCGATGCCACCGGCACCGATGATGGCGACGGTTTTTCCGACCACGGCTTTATCGCGCAAGACATCGAGATAACTGAGCACTTTCGGGTGATCGATGCCGTCGATATCAGGACGGCGCGGGGTGATGCCGGTCGCCAGCACGATTTCGTCGAAGTCTTGCAGATCCGCCGCGCTCACCATGGTATTGAGGCGCAGCGTGATGTTCGACAGACTGATTTGCTTGGCAAAGTAGCGCAGGGTTTCGTAAAACTCTTCCTTGCCGGGAATTTGTTTGGCGATGTTGAACTGACCACCGATTTCGCTGCCAGCATCAAACAAGCTCACGCTATGGCCGCGCTTGGCGGCGGTGGTGGCGAAAGCCAGGCCGGCCGGTCCGGCACCAACGACGGCAATGCGTTTGATTGAGCCCAGCGGTGCATCGATGAGTTCGGTTTCATGACAAGCGCGCGGATTGACCAGGCAAGAGGTGACTTTGCCGCCGAAAGTATGGTCCAAGCAAGCCTGATTACAGCCTATGCAGGTATTGATTTCATCGGCGCGGCCTTGTTCGGCCTTGCGCATGAACAGCGGGTCTGCCAACAGCGGCCGCGCCATCGATACCATGTCGCAGAAATTATCGGCCAACAGTTGTTCGGCGATTTCCGGGGTATTGATACGATTGGTCGCGACCAGCGGAATGCTGACATGCTGCTTGAGTTTTTGCGTAACCCAGGCGAAGGCGGCGCGCGGTACCTTGGTAGCGATGGTTGGAATGCGCGCTTCGTGCCAACCTATGCCGGTATTGATAATGGTGGCACCGGCCGCTTCGATGGCTTGTGCCAAGCTGATCACTTCGTCGAGCGTCGAGCCGCCTTCGACTAAATCGATCATCGACAGACGATAGATGATAATGAAGTTGGGGCCGACTTGGGCGCGAATGCGACGCACGATTTCGACTGGAAAGCGGATACGGTTTTGATACTCGCCACCCCATTCGTCGTCGCGTTGATTGGTGCGCTGGGCAATGAATTCATTGATCAGATAACCTTCCGAACCCATCACTTCCACGCCATCGTAACCGGCCGACTGTGCCAAACCGGCGCAGCGCACGAAATCAGCGATGGTTTCGGCGACTTCTGCGGTCGTCAAGGCATGCGGGGTGAACGGGTTGATCGGGGCCTTAAGCGCGCTCGGTGCGACTAAACTCGGTTGATATGAATAACGGCCAAAATGCAGGATTTGCATGGCGATTTTTCCACCTTCGCGGTGCACTGCTGCGGTAACGATTTTGTGGTGTTCGGCTTCGGCTGCGGTAGTCAGCATGGCACCACCCTGCATAGGTCGGGCTCTCTCGTTCGGGGCAATGCCGCCGGTAACGATCAGGGCTACGCCACCGCGCGCACGCTCGGCATAGAAGGCGGCCATGCGTTCAAAGCCGTTATCGACTTCTTCCAAACCGACGTGCATGGAGCCCATCAACAAGCGGTTCGGTAAGGTGGTGAAGCCGAGGTCGAGTGGCTTGGTCAGATGCGGATAGAAAGACATAAGGCATTCCTTAACAGGGCAATGAGGGTAACGGGGTTTATGCAACCAATTGCATAAGAGAATAACGAAATCATTTTAGTTATGCAACCACGGGTGCATATAAAATGTGGTAATTCTCCCCGAATCATTCTTCTAAATTAGTCTGCACCTATGTCTTTACCCCACGCTCTGCTCACTTCGCTGGTCGAAAAACCATGTTCTGGTTACGACTTGGCGCGCCGTTTCGATAAATCGATAGGATATTTCTGGCACGCAACACACCAGCAAATTTATCGTGAACTGGCACGCATGGAAGAACAAAACTGGGTGCAGTCGGAGGAAGTGGCAGGCGGCCGTGCTGGCAAACGGCGCTTCGAGGTGCTAGCGGCGGGCCGCGCTGAATTGCAGCGCTGGGTATTGGAAAGCAGTGCACCGATGCGGCTGCGCGATGATTTAATGGTACGACTGCGTGCCGATGCGGCGCTGGGCAGTGCGAGTTTGCTAGCAGAATTCGAACGCCGTCTGCAATTGCATGAACAGGAATTGGCCAACTACCGCCACATTGAGGCACGCGATTTCAGCGCGCCTTGTCTGTCGCGGGAAACGCGCCTGCATTACCTCATACTCAAGGCCGGCATCGCATTTGAAGAAGGTCGCATCGCTTGGACCAAGGAAGCCTTGCAGGTCTTGTGTGCGCCGCCGTCACTCATAGCAGGCGATCGACGAGCTGATTGATCAAGCCACCACCGAGCATCAGATAGGCAAACAATATAGCCGCCAACAACAAGGGTTTCAAACCGGCTTGGCGCAGCGCCGTCAGTCGCGTGGCCAAGCCGAGGGCGGCCGTGGCCATGGCTAATAAGAGATTGTCGAGCTGGAGCGCAGTGGCGCTCCAAACGGGCGGCAGTTGTGTGAGCGAGTTGAGCGTGGCCACGCCGATAAATAGCAAGGCAAACCAAGGAATCGTCATGGTCCCGGCGGTAGCTGAGGCCGTGGCTTGAATGTGCCGACGGCTGGTCCAGAGTGAGAGGATCAGCAGAAACGGTGCCAGCAGCATCACGCGCAGCATTTTGGTGATCACCGCCGCGTCAGCCGCAGCCCCATCCATCTGCAAACCAGCAGCCACCACTTGGCCGACATCATGCATGGTCGAGCCGGTAAATATACCGAAACTGTGGGCGTCGGCAAACCACAGCCAATGCTGATTGATTTCGAACAGCAGCGGGTAGAGCAGCATGGCGCAGGTGCCGAAGATGACCACGGTGGAAACTGCCACGGCGACCTTGGCAGCATCGGCCTTGAGCACAGATTCCGTGGCGAGGATGGCGGAGGAACCGCAGATCGCGCTGCCGGCACCGATCAGCATGGCAGTGTGGGCATCGAGTCGCAAGACCCGCGTGCCTAACCAGTAAGCCAACAAGAAGGTGGAACTGAGTACCAAGAGATTGATCAGCAAACCCTGCCAGCCAACTGCCGAGATTTGCTGAAATGTGATGCGCAAGCCATACAAAACTATTCCCCACTGCAACAGATTTTTTTTACTGAAACCTATGCCACCGGCCAGGCGCTCAGACCACGCCGGGGACAACAAGTTACCGGCGAGTAAGCCGAACAGCAAAGCCAGTGTCAGTGCCGATACCGGCGCGTGTCCGCCATGGCTGATCGTCATTGCCAGTGCAGCAATGAGGGCGCTGAACAGGAGGCCAGGCAGAATAGTTCGTTTATTTGAAAAAGACATATGCTTATCCGAAAAACGTGTAAGCAGCCAGTCTAGTCAGCTTGCTTTAACAGGTAAAACGGTTTATCTTCATTATCGTTATCGATTTTATCAATATAGGAATCAGCATGCGCATCAGCTTGCGCCAACTCGAAGTCTTCGTTGCCAGCGCCCGTGCCGGCAGCGGCAGTGCGGCGGCCTTGCAGTTGGCGATGTCGCAATCGGCGGCCAGCAGCGCGCTGGCCGAACTGGAAAGCCAACTTGGCGAACCCTTGTTCAACCGCGTCGGTAAGCGCCTGCAGTTGAATGAGAATGGCCGCTATCTGCTGCCGAAGGCCGAGGCTTTGTTAGATGGTGCCAGCGATATCGAGCACAGTTTTCGCACTGGCATACCGGTGCGGCTGCGGCTCGCCGCCAGCATGACCATAGGCAACGATGTGCTGCCCGGACTGGCGGCCGCTTTCTTGCGCGCCGAACCGCATAGCCGCCTGGAGATCGCCATCGCCAATTCGCACGATGCGGTGGCAGCGGTACTCGGGTTTCGCGCCGATTTCGGCCTGATCGAAGCGCCCTGCCACGACAGCCGCGTGATCGCCGAGCCGTGGTTGGCCGATCAGATGCTGGTATTTTGTCGCGCCGACCATGCGCTGGCGAATCAAGAAGCAAGGCCGGAAGACTTGCGCGCGGCCGCCTGGATCTTGCGCGAACCGGGTTCGGGTTCGCGTGAAATCACCGAAACGGCGTTGGCACCGCATCTTGGCAATCTCAACAGCGTACTCGAACTCGGCAGCGCCGAAGCCATCATCGCGGCCGTCGCCACCGGCTTGGGTATCGCCTGCCTGTCACGGCGCACCCTGAAAGAACGCTTGGCGCGCGACGAGCTGGCCGAAATTCGGCTGCCATGGGCGCAGTTGAACCGACGTTTTTACTTAATCTACCATCAAGAAAAAATTCTCTCCGGCGGATTACAGCGCTTTCTTGCGCTGTGCCGCCGACAACTGGCGGAAGAAAATGCAGTCGGCTGAGCGGCCAGCACTGCGCTTAGTTATGTGCGCTTGGCTGCGGCTTTCGGTGTGGCTTTTGGAGTCGGTTTCGCTTTCGGACTGACTTTGGCAGCGCTCTGCGGCGCTGTTTTACTGCTTGGCTTGGCGGCGCTGGCACGGCGTGGCTTGGTCTGTGGTGCCATCGGTGCCGACGGTGCGGCGGCGGCACTATCGGGCTTGCTGTGTGTGCTGGCGCTGCCGCTTGCGCTACTAGCATCAGAAACGAGCGCCTGAGTCAGGGCTTGCTTGAATTGGTCTTGCAACAAACCCCACCATGCGGTGGGCGTGGCCAGCGCCGGCGTGGTGACAGTTGGCGCGTGCGCTTCGACTGGTGCAGTTGGTGCAGCGGCCGGATAGTGTTCGGTATCGGCTTGTTCGTCGGGATGTGGCGCCGGGCTTGCTACCGGGGTCGACATGGGCCAAGCGGCCGCGGCACTTGGGCCAGGAGTACTTGAGGCTGGAGCGCTGGCCTTTTGCACATGCTGGGCGAAACTTTCACCGAGGGACTGCAGCGTCGATAGCGTGGCGCGCTGTACTTCGAGTGCTTGTATGGTGCCGCGCAACATGTTCATGTTCACGGTGAGCCAAGATTCGACAGTTTTCAAGTCTTGAATTTTTTTATCGAGCTCATCGACCGACATCGGCGGTGCCACCATGCCGGGGATGGGCATATTGCCCCAGAGTTTTTTCACAAAGCCGAGCGGATCGCTCATCGAATTCATGGCTGACGGATCGATACCGGAAAAGGGGTTGTTCATCAAACTCTCCTGTTGGTGACGCAAACTGCGAGCGTAGGCAAATTTATTTTCTGCCATCCATCTTGCATGAGCTCGGCAAGGCCGTCAATGCGGGGGCGAAGTAACGTGCGGTTTTAAATCCATAATGGCTGCCTTCATTGTCAAAACGCACGCCGGCGTCGCCTTGTCTGCCCATCACGGTAACATATAGTGCCGGCAGTAACTGATGATCGGCGGCACGCATGCTGGCCGTATAAAAGCCATTGTCAAAGCTTGCCCCGGCCAGCGCGGCGGCAACGGCAGCGGCCTCGCTGCTGCCGGCTCGCTCTATCGCTGCCGCCAACATGGCGATCATCACATGCATGCGCAGATGTAAATAATCGTCTTGGGCGGCCGGATAAGACTGCCGAAAGCTTTGGTAATAGGCATCGCTGGCACGGCCCCCTGCATTCGGATGCCATTCTGCCACCGCATACACGCGCCCTACCCCAGCGCTACCGATGGCGGCCGGGGCACCGAGTGCATTGGCGTAAAAAGTATAAAATTTGAGGTCCATGCCAGCCTCTTTGACCGCTTTGATCAGTAAGGTCAGATCATTGCCCCAATTACCGGTAATCACACTGTCAGCGCCCGAAGCTTTGATTTTTGCCGCATACGGGGCAAAATCTTTGATCTTGCCGAGCGCATGCAGCTCGTCGCCGACGATGGCGATATCGGGGCGTTTTTGCGCGAGCATGGCACGGGCCGACTGGTTGACTTGGCGTCCGAAGCTGTAATCCTGTCCGATCAAATAGACTTTTTTGGCGCGCGCATCCTCTTTAATCACTTCGGTCAGCACATGCATGCGCATATCGGCATGGGCATCGAAACGAAAATGCCAGACACTGCATTGTTCATTCGTCAGCGCCGGATCAACCGCCGCATAATTCAGAAACAACAGCCGCTGTGTCGGCATGCGCTGATTATGCTTGTTCACGGCCGATAACAAGGCCTGCGCCACGGCCGAGCTATTGCCTTGCACGATGAAGGAAAAACCCTGGTCACTCGCATGTTTGAATGCGATCAGCGATTCTTCTATGCCTTGTTTGTTATCAAACACCGTCAAGCGCAGCGCATGGCGACCGTCGGGCAGACCTACCCCACCGCGCGCATTGATCTGATCTAGCGCAAACTGCAAATTATGCTCGACGGCCAGGCCGGCGTTCGCGAAAGGCCCACTGACGCCTTCGATCATGGCGATGCGTATCGGTGCTAAGCTGCCCGTGTCGGCCAAGGCCGGCGTATTGACGAGCATGGCCATCATCAGCGATAGTGCGCACACGGTACGTAAAAAGAACAGTTCATGCATTTTTCTTCCTCCAAAACAGCATTTTACGCGCGCTTGCCGCGCCGGCCACTGCTGTTTCTCACTCTGGTGCTGTGTTTACATGGCCTGATATGGCTAGTCTTCGAACACGCCCGCTTTGTGCCGCCGCCGCTGCAACTGCCAAGCGCGCTGCAAACCGTATTTTTGCAAGCGCCAGCGCCGCCGCCGCCGGTACGGCCAACACCAGCGCAGCGCCCAGCGCCAGCAGCGCTGCCACACCAGCCGCCGCCGCTCACGCCCAGTCAGGCCGATGCCATCAGCACAAGCGATAGCGCGCCGCTGCAGACGGATGCCACGGCGGCAGCGCCCAGCCGCGTCGCCGCGCCGACGCCAACAGCACCAGCACCGCCAGCAGAGCCGCTGGTGCCTGCGCCAGCGCCGCTGCCGCTGCACTTGCCGCCCTCCGGTAGCATGCGCATGAAAGTCGTGCGGCAGACGCAGCGCAATCCGGTCTATGGCATCGCTGACTTTGTGTGGCAACGTAACGAGCACGCCTACCGTATGCAGATCGATGCCTCGCTCGATCTGCTGCTGACGAGCTTGCGCCTGTACCGCTTACAGAGCGAGGGACGCATCGATAGCCAAGGAATACAGCCGCAGACCATGCGCGAAACTCGCCGCGGCCATGACGAAACCAGTACGCGCTTCGATTATGCACAGGGGCGTATCAATTTTTCTGCTCAAGCCGCGAGCGTCGCCTTACTCAGCGGTGCGCAAGATCGCGCTTCCATCTTCATGCAACTGGCCGGTATGGCGGCGGCGGCAGAATTTCATACCGGTCAACAGATTGAAGTCCAAGTGGCCGAAGAGAGTGCGGCGCACCGCTTTCTATTCCAAGTCGGTACGCTGGAAACCATCGCAACCGGGGTCGGCAGTATTACGGCCTGGCATTTGCTGCGCCCGGCGCGCGCCGGTGCCTATAATTCCAGTTTGGAAATTTGGTTAGCACCCGATTATCACTGGTATCCTGTTCAAATACGTAATACTGAACCAGATGGTGCGGTCACCACTCAAACCATGAGCAGCATTACTTTTACCAACGATTTGGAAGCCGACCATGCGCCTTGATTTTCTTATTCCAGCCCTACTGCTGGCACTGAGCAGCACACCGACTGCCGCCGCCATCACGCCGTTTCAGTTGCCACCGGCCGGTGAACTGCTGTACACCATCAAGGCCAAGCAAAGCGGTATCGCCTTGAGTGGTACGGCCAGCGTCAAGTGGCAACTGACAGAAAAAAAATATGCCATCCTGACCGAGACCCGTGCCATGCTGTTCGGTAAAATTCTCAATGCCGACAGCGTCGGCAGCATCGATGCCCATGGCCTTGCGCCCGATAGTTTTACCGAGAAACGCTTCGGTAAAGACGCTACCGTAACCAGTTTTGAGCGTAGCAAGAAATTATTACGTTTCAGTACCTCAGCGCAGACTTACCCACTCAATGGCGGCGAACAAGACCGCACCAGCGCAGTTTGGCAGTTGGTAGCATTGGCGCGCGCGGCCGGTGCCGCGGTCAAGCCGGGCAGTGAATGGTCGATGTTTGTGGCCGGCCGCCGCGACGCCGAACCATGGACCTTCAAGGTACTGGCAGCCGAACCGCTGCACACAGCACTCGGTGAATTCACTACCCTGCATATCAGTAAAGCACCGCCGCCCGATTCGAAAGATCAAACCCTCGATATTTGGCTGGCTCCGGACTTGGAATGGTATCCGGTACGGGTGAAATTCAGCGATGCCGAAGGAGAATATGTTGATCAATTGCTAGAAAGCGTAAAAAAATTCTGATGTCGATACGATAAATTTCCAAGCGGAAATTTTTTAACAATGTTTTTATAAATACACGCAATAATCTGCATTTTCCCCTGCTGAAACAGTTGGCATTCGGCTATTCTTAAGACTTCGCACTCTTTACTGCAGACAGTCATGCATGGCCCATCCTCTTTCTCGAATTTCACTGTGCGTGCGCGCCGACCGGCGCGCAGCGCGGCCACGCGACTCGGCACCGACCTGGTTTGGATACCGGAAATCGAGCAATCGATGGCCCGCTTCGGACTCCGCTATTTGCAACGCTTGTTCACTGCACGCGAACTGCACGACTGTCTGACGGCAGACGGCAGCCATCGCAGCGCCAGTCTGGCCGCCCGCTTCGCCGCGAAAGAAGCCACCATGAAAGCGCTCGCCGTGGCGGCGAACTATGCGCTGCCGTGGCATGCGATTGCCGTACATAAGAAAAATAATGGCAGCCCTGTCCTGTGTCTGACTGGCGCGGCGCGCAGCTTGGCGCAGCAGATGCAGTTGCATGAGGCGCAAGTCAGCCTCAGCCATGAACACGAGTATGCCAGTGCCACCGTCCTGCTCCATTGCCGCCGCAGATAAGCCCTTATCTATTTTTGTGATTAATAAAAAACCGAAAGTCTTCGTATGATCAAACAACAAATTCGTCAAGTGCTCGCTGAACACGGAAAATTCGCCGTCGCCGCTGACCAGCTCGATGACGCAGCCGACTTGTATCAAGCCGGTATGACCTCGCATGCCAGCGTCAATGTCATGCTAGCCTTGGAAGATGCCTTCAATGTCGAATTCCCGGACCGTATGCTCAAGCGCAGCGTGTTCGAGAGTATCAATGCCATCGCCGCAGCGCTGCAAGAATTGACCGCCTGAGATGGCCGCCACCTCTGCCCTGTTGCTGGCCGCGCACCGCGTCGCCAAAGAAGTTGCCGCGCCAGATGCCGACGCGGTTGACCACGATGCGCGTTTTCCGTTGGCAGCCGTGATGGCCTTGAAACAGGAACAACTGCTGAGCGCCTATATACCGACCGAATACGGTGGTGCCGGTGCCAGCTTGGCGGAATTGGTAGAAATCTGCGATGCACTGGCACGCCATTGCGCCGCCACGGCGATGATTTTTGCAATGCATCAGATTCAAGTGATCACCTTGGTAGAGCACGCGCTCGATCAAGAATGGTATCGCGATTATCTGAAGCAATTGGTACGGCATCAATATCTGATCGCTTCGGTGACGTCTGAGATCGGGGTTGGCGGCGAAATGCGGCACAGTCTGTGTGCGCTGGAATCTGACGATGCGCACGAGGGTGAGTACTTTAAACTGAGCAAACACGCCAGCACGGTTTCTTACGGTGCCCAGGCCGATGCCTTGCTGGTCACGGCACGCCGCAACCCGCAAGCGGCCGGCAATGATCAGGTCCTGGTGCTGCTGCAGAAAACCGATTACACGCTCACCGCCACCGGTGTGTGGGACACCATGGGCATGCGCGGCACCTGCAGCCCGCCATTTGATTTGGCAGCCCACGGCCACGCGGCACAAATCATCGACACCGACTTCGCCAGCATGGCGGCGCAAACCGTGGTCCCGGTCTCGCATCTGTTGTGGGGCGGTTGTTGGACCGGCTGCGCCGCGGCGGCCGTCAACAAGGCGCGCGCCTTTGTACGACAGCAGGCGCGCCGGGCACCGGGTACGGTGCCGCCAACTGCGCTGCGCTTGGCCGAACTGGTCAGCATGCAGCAAAGTTTACGCAGTGCCGTGGCCGCCTGTCTGCACGAATATCAGCTCTTGAGCCAGGCCGAGCAAACGGCCGACGGGGTGCTGTCGTCGCTATCGTACTCAGTCAAAATAAATAATCTTAAAATCGCCGCCAGCGAAGCCTTGCCGCAGTTGGTCATGAAAGCGCTGCAAATTTGCGGCATCCAAGCCTACCGTAATGACCAGCCGTATTCGATGAGCCGCCATCTGCGCGACAGCTTGTCGGCGGCGCTGATGGTCGGTAACGACCGTATGCTTGCGACCAATGCCAATCTGTTGTTAGTACTTAAAGACGACTAAGTACCGCCCTCTCACTCTGGGAATATTCCGCCATGTCCATCGATTTCTCTCCTGAACTGCTGAACGACGATTTGATCCGCGCCGGTCATATCATTCCGGTCGGCGTACCCGGTATTTTCGGGCGCGGGCCGGTATTTGAACAAGTCTTGCGCGGCTTTGATGAGTTTGTTTCGCAGCGCGCGGCGGCTGATCAGGCCACCCGCTTGTCATTCCCTCCCTGCCTGGATCGTAAAGTACTCGAGCGCAGTGAATATCTCGATTCGTTTCCACAATTGGCCGGGACGATTTTCAGTTTCAGCGGCAATGCGGCACAACATCAGGAATTGATGGAAAACGTGCATGAGGGACGTCCGTGGACCCATTTGCAAACCATGACTGCGGTGTGTTTGACGCCGGCGGCCTGCTATCCGGTGTATCCTAGTTTCAGCGGCACCCTGCCGGCCGGTGGCAAGCTGGTCGATATGCAGAACTGGGTGTTTCGCAATGAACCTTCAGATGAACCGACGCGCATGCAATCGTTTCGCGTGCGTGAGTTCGTCCGCGTCGGCGCGCCTGATTTGGTACTGGCGTGGCGTGACCTGTGGTTGCAACGCGGCTTGACGATGTTGCAGGAACTCGGTTTACCAGCTCACTCGGAAGTCGCATCGGATCCGTTTTTCGGCCGTGGTGGACGCATGTTAGCGGCCAATCAGCGCGAACAAGAATTGAAATTCGAGGTGGTAGTGCCGGTCATTTCCGCCGCACGACCAACCGCGCTATGCTCGTTCAATTATCACCAAGACCATTTCGGTAAGATCTTCGACATCCACACTGACGATGGTGCCGTAGCCCATACTGCCTGCCTCGGTTTCGGCCTCGAACGCATCGTCATGGCTTTGTTCCGCACCCATGGCATGGTGCCGGCAGAGTGGCCGGCTGAGTGCCGCACGCGCTTGGGTTTATGATGAGCGCGAGCATGCCAGCCGACGCCGCTTGGGTGTCGCATGCTTTGCATGCGGCCGATGCGGTGTGGCCAGAAACGAATTGCTACATCGATGTCTGGATAGAGCTGCTGCATAGCCGCGGACTCAATCCTCTGGCCTGCCTGCCGGTGGTGTTTGCGAATGATTTCGAAGGCGATCACTGGACCTTTTTTAAACCGGCGCATGCAGACTTATTTACCCTGTACGGCGTCGATGTACAGGAACTCCATGTCTGGCGCAGTTTGCTGGAAAACGCCACACTACAACTGGCGCGTGGGCGCGTAGTCTTGTGCGAAGTCGATGCCTTTCATTTACCCGATACCAGCGGCACTGATTACCAACAAAACCATGTCAAGACCACCATCGCGATGGTGAAAATCGATGCTATAACACGGCAGCTCGGGTATTTTCACAACCGCGCTTATCATCGTTTGGCGGGGGAAGATTTCACCCGCATGTTTCGCCTCGATGTCGCCGCAGACCCAAGCTACATGCCATTCTTCGCTGAATTCGTCAAATTCGACCGACTGTTGCAGCGCGATGAAAGCAGCCTGGCCGCAGTGTCTGCGCAACTGCTGCATCAGCATGCCGCACGGCGGCCGCAGCACAACCCGATGCCGCAATTTGAAACCGCCTTGATCACGCGCTTGGAACAACTGCAGCACGAAGGTTTGGCGGCGTTTCATGCCTATGCCTTTGCGAATTTACGTCAGCTCGGTGCCGGCTATAGCCTCGGTGGGCAATATTTGGATTGGCTGCAGCGAAACGGGATCGGTGACTTCAACAACGCGGCACAGGGCTGTGCGGCGATGTCGGAAACCTGCCGCATACTGCTGATGAAAACCGCTCGCGCCGTGGTGAGCAAACGCGCGGTTGATCTGTTACCGTTGACGGCGCAATTGACCCAGCAGTGGCAGCACACCATGACGGCGCTCGAGCGCGCCTTGGCAGAGACGGCATGCTGAGCGCAGCGAACCGCCCGCCGCACTGGCTGCATACCGGCTGGCACATGAGCATGGTGGCAGCAGACTCCTTCAGCCTGCCATCGGCACTGATGGCCGCTGCCTTACCCGCGCTACCCGCAACCCTGCCGGCCACCGCCGCTTCGGTGTTGCGCGCGGCCGGCAACGAAGCACCTGATACCATCGACTTCGATGCGCTCGACATCTGGTTTCACAGCCGGCAAAGCTTACCGGCTGACGCCAGCCACCTGCTGTGCGCCGGCTTGGCTGGCGTGGCCGAAGTATTTTGGAATGATACCCTGCTGCTGCGCAGTGAAAACATGTTCATAGCGACGCGCCATGCACTGGCCGACAGCACGCTGCCCACGCAGGGCATACTGAGTCTGCGTTTCCTGGCGCTTAACACGCTGCTGGCACAACGGCGGCCGCGACCACGCTGGAAAACTCGCTTGGTCGCGCAACAACAACTGCGCTGGCTGCGCACCAGCTTACTCGGCCGCATGCCGGGCTGGTCGGCGCGTGGGGCAGCAGTCGGACCTTATCGCGGCTTGGCGTGGGAATTGGCACAACCCTACACGCTGGAAAGTCGGACGCTACACAGCCGGATCGATGGAACCAAGGTCTGTGTGCAAGCGGCAGTCAGGTTCAGCGGCACAGTAGCACCGCAACAAGTGCGGCTGCATGTCGGCACTGCCGTCAGCGAATTAAGGCTACGAAGCGACGAGCCTGGCAGCTACAGCGCCAGCGGCAGTTTGACACTGCCCGAGGTAGCACTCTGGTGGCCGCATACGCATGGCGAGGCGCCACTGTATCCGGCACGATTAGAGCTCATCGACAGCGCCGGGCAGAACCATGTGTTTGCGCTCGATGCGCTCGGTTTTCGCCAGATTGAGGTCAAACAAACTGAGGATGATTTCCATGTCCACGTCAACGGCGTAGCGGTATTTTGCCGTGGCGTGTGCTGGACCCCGGCCGACATCGTTTCGCTGCATGCCACACCGGAGCAGCAAACAAGCATGCTGCTGTTGGCGCGTCAAGCTGGCATGAATATGCTGCGCGTGGTCGGCACCATGTTGTATGAAAATCCGGCCTTCTATCGTTTGTGCGATGAACTCGGC
This sequence comes from Undibacterium sp. CCC3.4, assembly GCF_034347425.1. Lineage (GTDB taxonomy): Bacteria > Pseudomonadota > Gammaproteobacteria > Burkholderiales > Burkholderiaceae_D > Undibacterium. The sequence goes on along the minus strand of NZ_CP133779.1, from coordinate 1,628,531 downwards.
ATCTTGGTCTGGCAGGATTTTATGTTTGCCAATATGGATTACCCGGTCGCCGATGCCGATTTTGCGGCGACGGTACAGCACGAAGCGCAGCAATTTTTACAGCAAGTACAACTGCACCCTTGCATCGCTATTTTATGCGGCAACAGTGAAGTGGAACAGCAGGCCGCCATGCTCGGCATGCCGGCAGCTATCTGGCGTAACAGTTTTTTTGGCGACACTTTGCCGCAGTTATGCCAAGCACTGCGGCCCGACGTACTGTACTGGCCATCGAGCCCGTCGGGTGGCGTGCTGCCGTTCCAAATCGATGCCGGTGTCAGTCATTATTTCGGTGTCGGCGCTTATCTGCGTGGGCCCGACGATGCGCGCCGCAGTGCACCGCGCTTTACCAGCGAATGCCTGGGCTTTGCGAATATCCCCGAAACCGACCTACTGCAGCGCTATGCGCTGCAGCCCGATGCCGGTCCGGACTGGCATGCCGGGGTGCCGCGCGATCATGGCTGCGACTGGGATTTTGACGATGTGCGCGACCATTACGTGGAACAATTGTACCGCGTCGATGCGCGCGCCTTACGCGCCGCCGATACCAAGCGCTATCTGGCGCTGGGACGCAGCGCCAGCGGCAGCATGATGGCCACGACCTTGCAAGAATGGCGCCGCCACGGCTCACTCTGTCACGGTGCCTTGGTCTGGTTTTGGCGCGATCTGCGCGCCGGTGCCGGCTGGGGCGTACTCGATGTCGACGGTCATCCCAAGGCAGCGTATTATTATCTGAAACGGGCGATGGCACCACTGTGCGCATTTTTTACCGATGAAGGTTTGAATGGACTGGCCTTACATGTGGTCAATGACGGCGCCAGCGCCTTTCTGGGCTTACTGGAATTAAGCCTGTTCGGAAAGAACGCACAATGCATCACCCGCGGCAGCCGCCACATCAGCTTGGGTGCACACAGCAGTTGCCAATTCCGCGCCGACGCGTTGCTGCCGTATTTCACCGACAGCGCCTGCGCCTATCGTTTCGGCGCACCGGCTCATGAGCTCGCCTACCTGCAGTTATCCGATGCCACGCACACGCTGGTCAGCGCCTGTCATTTCCAAGCCGGACCGCTGCCGGTAGCGCTGTCGCAGACTGAACTCGGTCTGCGCGGCAGTTGGCAACGCGCCGAGGATGGCACACTGCGGGTCGATTTACGCAGTAACTTGGCGGTACGAACGCTGAGTCTGTCTACACCCGGCTACTTAGCCGATGACAATTACTTTCATCTCGCCCCGGGCCAGCACAAGACGCTGCGACTGCGCGCCGCGGCGAGACCAAGCCCGAGCGCCGGCGCTGCGCCGCAGCTCACGATCAGCGCGCTGAATCTGGACGGCAGCTTCATGCTGCCAGAAGCGCTATGAGCAGCTCAGCTAAGCGGTCGCAGCTCTATCCTAGCCAAGATCTGCTGTCGCGGGCGCAAGCCTGCTGGTTCGGCGACCCGGCGGCGGCACTATTGGCTTGGTTTCATCCGGCCCAGCGCCGCAGCGCCGGTGGCACGCGTGCCTGCGGGGTGGTGCTGTGTCCGCCGTTCGGGCATGAATACTTGGTGGCGTATCGCGCCTACAAACACTTGACCGAACAATTGGCCCAAGCCGGCTTCGATGTACTGTTCTTCGATTATCACAACAGTGGCGACTCGGCCGACCTGAGCGGCGAGCGCAGCGCGCAGTGGCAAGCAGACATAAGCAGCGCCGCACAGCACTTGCGCACCCTGGCGGGAGTGGAACAAATCGCCTTGTTCGGTCTGCGGCTAGGCGCACTGTTGGCCGCCAGCGTGGCCAGTGAAATCGGCGCAGCAGCGCTGTTACTGCAAGCGCCGGTGGTGAGCGGCCGCGCTTACTGTCGCGAGTTACAGATACTGAAATCCACCAGTAGCGCGCAGCACGACCGTGAACACGAAGCTGAAAGCACCGACGAATTCGGCGGTTATCTATTGTGCGCCGCCAGCCGCCAGCGTTTGAGCACGTACTCGCTGCTGACGATGGATGCACCAAGTATGCCGACCCTGATACTGGGACGCGACGACCTCGCCGGTAGCGAGCAGAAACTGGCACGCCATTGGCAAGAACAGGGCGTAGACCTGACGCTCGAGCAGAGTCCCGGCTATGCCGCGATGATGCCGGCCGACGCCCACGAAAGTGCTGTACCAGTTCAATTATGGCAAAACCTGCGCGACTGGTTAAGCGCCAGATTTACCCTGCAACACACGGCGGCAACGCTCCCCCATGCTTTGCGACGCAGCGCCGTCATCGATGCCAGCGGTGCCGCGGTAGGCGAAGATCTGGTTGAGTTTGCCGGTCTGGTCGGAGTGGTCTCGCGGGCTGCTGGGCACGCCAGTACTGCACTGCCAGGCACGCTTCCAGCCATCATACTGACCAATATCGGTGCCAACCACCGCGTCGGCAATCACCGCTTGTACGTGCAATTGGCGCGGCAATTAGCCGTGCGCGGCTTCATCGTATTACGCTTCGATAAGGCCGGTATCGGCTACAGTCGCGCCACCCCGGAAGGGCTGGAAAATCAAGTCTATGCCGACAGCGGCGACGAGGACATGCGCCATGCCATGGAATTCATGCGCTCGGCTTTTCGCAGTAACAGCTTCGTGTTGGGCGGCTTATGTTCCGGGGCTTATTTCGCCTGTCGTGCCGGCTTGAGCGATGAACGCGTGCGCGGATTGATACTGATGAATCAATTGGTCTACCAGCGTACGGTGGGCCGCAGCGAGCGCATCAAATCGACACATTTTTATGCCGCTGCCCTGCGCGATCCGCAAACTTGGAAGCGGCTGCTGTGCGGGCAAGTGCAATGGCGTCAGATCGTCGTCAAACTGAGCCTGCGCGTAGTGCGCCGCCTGCATACCAAAGCCCAGTTGCTGTTGACGAAGTTCCTCCACAATCCGCGTTTTCTCGGCCGGACGGCGCACCAGTTACGTGCACTCGAAGCGCGCGGTAGCATGATCTTGATGATCATGGATGCCGGCGACAGCAGCGTCGATCTGATGACGGAAAACTTCGGCCGCCATGGCAGCTTACTCGGCGACGGCGATGGCATCCATATCGAGATACTCAAGGGTGCCGATCATACCTTTACGCCGCTATGGGCACAGCGACAGGTATTGCACTTGATTTGCGATCAATTAAGCCAACGCTTTATTGCGGCAGTTGTAAACGTGGATAAATAAATTTCCATACCACCACGGTTTCAAACAATTCCACGGCGATCAAGGCAAACACCGCGCCCGCCGGTCCCCAATGTGGGATGGTGTAGGAGGTCAGCGCCACCACCAAGCCGAGCGTAATGGTACCGAGCAAAAACATGGAACGGAACGCGCCGCCACTCATGAGCCAGGAAGTGCCGATCCAGCGCACCGCATTGACGGCAAAATACGCCCCCCACAACATGATGAGCGGATCAAGGCCGCTGTATTTACTGCCGATCACATGCGCTTCCAGCCACGGCAGCGTCAACAACAATACGCCGACGTAGCTGAGCACCACAAATTCGATGCCGACCACGGAAAACAAGGTCAGCTTTTTTAAGGCACTCCAATTATGCTCGGCCATCAAGCGGCTCGCTTCCGGCCGCGCCACCCGTGACCAGGCCGCGACCGCCAAGGGAATCGGCATGAGCAAGAGACGCGAGGCATTGAGATCGGCGATCGCCGCCAAACCCAACCACGCACCCGACAAATAGACATAGCTGTAATTTGACAACCACCCGACCGTCACGCCGAGCACGGCCCAGCGGCCATGGCCGCGGATCGTACTCTGATGGCTATCGATGACTAGCAAGTCAGCGGCAGCAATATTGCTGGCATCGGCGGCCGTACGCTCCAACAGGCGCGCGCGGCCAAACCAAGCACAGAGCAAAGAGGCGCCGGCCAGCAGCAGAAACACGCTGTACAGATCGACCTGCTGACGGCTCAAGAGCACTACCCCGCCGAGGATGACTGCCGCAACATACACGCTGTCTTGGCGCAGCACGCTGTGGATATCCGACTGGATAAAGCCGACCGTGCGACCGTATTCGCGCAAGCCGTTACCGATCACATACAGAGCAAAAGCCAAGCCCAGCGACCACGCTTGCCCATGACCATGGGTAACCGGCGGCAGCAAGGCCACCACCAGCAAGGCCAGCCCTCCCATCGCCAGGGTCCAGAAAATTTGTCGGTACCAGTAACGTCGCAGCAGTACTCGCCGCGCATGCTCATGCACCGCACTGGCGACGGTGGTCAGCGGCCCGGCGATCCAGGAATCGACCAGTAAACCGGCCAGCAAGCCACCGGCGTACAATTGGCCATATAAACCATAGACGTCTTTGCTGACGAAACGGATCAGCATGGCCCCGATGGCAAAGTTGAGGGCACTTAACATGCCTTGGTCGACTACTGAGAGTATCGACGAGGAAAGAAATTTTTTAGTAAAACTCATGGGCTTGCGTTAACATTCATCTTAGACGAACCTTACCACCAACAACGGCTTGCACTGTATGCAAAGTTGCCATCTTTTACAATCAAACATCTATTTTTACATTGTGACATGAACCCTTTTTTTCCCAATGACCGCGCGCTGGTGCTGTTCAGCGGCGGCCAAGATTCCACTACCTGCTTGGCTTGGGCCTTGGCGCGCTATGCCCACGTCGAAACCCTGGGCTTCGATTACGGCCAGCGCCATGCCATAGAACTGAGCGTGCGCCCACACTTGCTGGAGCAAATGCGCGCCTTCTCGACCGACTGGGCCGAGCGCCTCGGCCCCGATCATCTGCTCGATCTGTCTTTGATCGGACAATTATCGCAAACGGCGATGACCGAAGACATTGCCATTGAAATGCAAGAAAACGGCTTACCCAACACCTTCGTACCGGGACGGAATCTGATGTTCATGACGGTAGCGGCGACCTTGGCGGTACGTCGCGGCCTCAATGTACTCGTCGGCGGCATGTGCGAAACCGATTTTTCCGGCTATCCGGACTGTCGCGATGACACCATGAAAGCCTTGCAAGTCGCGCTCAATCTGGGCATGAACACGCGGATGAAACTGGAAACCCCGTTGATGTGGATAGACAAGTCACAGACTTGGCAACTGGCCGAATCACTCGGTGGTAAAGCCTTGGTCGATCTGATCCGTACCGATACCCACACCTGCTATCTCGGTCAACGCGGTCAGTTGCATGACTGGGGCCATGGCTGCGGCACATGTCCGGCCTGTGCACTGCGCGCGCGCGGCTATCATCAGTATCAAGCTATGCCTGCCACCCGGCTGGTCCCGTAGTATTTCAGTCTCAGTTCAATAGAAATCACACCATGCTCATCGCGCTTATGACCGACCTCCATGCCAACCGAGAAGCGCTCAGTGCTTGCCTGGCCCATGCCGAGCAACAAAAAGTCACGCGTTATGCTTTTCTTGGTGATCTGGTCGGCTATGGTGCCGATCCGGCCTGGGTGCTGGACGCTGTCAGGGAACGCGTCGCCGCCGGCGGCTGGGCAGTGATGGGTAATCACGATGCCGCGGTACTGCAGGACGATCACAGTGGCATGCACCACATGGCGCGCCAAGCGGTGGAATGGACGCGCTCGCAGCTGAGCCCGGAACAACTGAGCTTTCTGCGGCAACTGCCCTACCGAGTAGAATTGCCCGATCTTTTACTGGTACATGCGAATGCCTGGGCCCCGGAAAAATGGGAGTACATCGATGGCATCATGGAAGCCATGCGCAGCATGCACGCCTGTAAGGCCCGCGTTACCTTCTGCGGTCATGTGCATCTGCCGACGCTGTATCACCTCAGCTTAACCGGCAAGACCGGCGAATTTTTACCAACTCCGGAAAACAGCATCCCACTGAGCAAACAGCGTCGTTGGCTGGTGATTCCGGGTTCGCTCGGTCAGCCGCGCGATGGCAATCCGGCCGCCTGTTATGCCAGTTTCGATACCGACAGTCTGGAACTCACTTACTACCGGGTGCCATACGACCATGATACGGCGGCGCGCAAAATCATCGCCGCCGGTTTGCCGGCCGCGCTGGCAACACGCCTCCTGACGGGGCATTGAGATGCGCCCACCACGGCTACAAGTCGGCATGGAGTTCGATGGTTATCGGCTCGAAGAGAAATTACACACCGGCGGCATGGCGGCGCTGTGGCGCGTCACTGATCTGCGCGCACGCCATCTCGGCAAACCCGGTACTGAACTGAGCGTGCCACCCTTGATCATGAAAGTGCCGCTGCTGTTCGGCCGCGAAGACCCGACTGCCATTGTCGCCTTCGAGGTCGAGCAGATGATCATGCCCAAGCTGAAAGGCAGCCATGTGCCGCGTTATTTCGGTGCCGGCGACTTCGATACCCAACCGTATATCGTGATGGAACAGATCGCCGGCGATTCACTGCGTAGCCGCTTTGATGAAGCGCCGCTGCCCTTGGCCGAAGTGGTCAATATCGGTATCAAGATCGCCAATGCCTTACAAGATCTGCACCGCCAGCATGTGATTCATCTCGATATTAAGCCCAGCAATATCATGCTGCGCGATGGCCAGGCCATACTGATCGATTACGGTTTGTCGCGCCACGATCGCCTGCCCGATTTGCTCGATGAAGAATTTCGTCTGCCGTTGGGAACCGGCCCGTATATCGCGCCCGAACAAGTGCTGGGGATACGTCATGAACCGCGCAGCGATTTGTTTTCGCTCGGCGTGTTGCTCTATCATTTAGCCACCGGCGAGCGCCCGTTCGGCCACCCGACTTCAGTGAGTGGTTTGAAAAAGCGCCTCTACCGCGATCCCATTCCACCGCGCCAGCACCGTGCCAACATCCCGGGCTGGCTGCAGGAAATTATTTTACGCTGCCTCGAAGTCGATCCGGCGCAGCGTTTCGATACGGCCGCGCAGTTGGCCCTCATGTTGCAATACCCAGATCAACTGACGCTGACAGCACGCGCCGAAAAACACCAGCAAGATGGTTTTTTGACGGTTTTCAAACGCCGCTTCCGCATCAGCGATATCCCGGCCGCTGTACCCGACAGCGTTTCGGAACAATTATCGAAAGCACCGATCATCGTCGCCGCGCTCGACTTGGCCCATGGCTCGGCGACGCTGGCGGAAAATTTACGGCAAATCGCCCGGCGCATGCTGCAAACCGAACCCGGTGCGCGCTTGGCCTGTGTGACGGTGCGGAAAACCAGTCGTTTGGGCATGGATGAAAGCCTGATACAACAAGGCGAAAACATGCATGTCAAACAATTGGTTGAACTTAAGCATTGGGCGCGCCCGCTCGATCTGATTGCCGATAAAATTACTTTCCACGTGCTCGAAGCGCCCGATCCGGCCACGGCCATCATCGAATACGCGCACAATAATGATGTCGACCACATCATCATCGGTTCGCGCGGCAATTCGGCACTACGCCGTTACCTCGGCAGTGTCTCGGCGCAGGTGGTGGCAGAAGCCGGTTGCACCGTCACGGTGGTCAGGCATACCGAGAAATGATCAAGGCCGCCGATTTCAGCGCGTACGCGAAATCAAACTGCTGCTGGCGTCTTCTTTGTAGGCATACGAGACTTTTCCATGCCGTACTTCGCCCATGAACAACATGTTCTGGGTGATGGCTTCGTGATCGCTACTGGAGAACGGCTTTTTATAGCGCGTAACAATAGTCGAAGTCGCTTCGTACTTCATGTTTTCCAAGGCGGCCTTGATCTCTGAGGGCACCGTGCTGTTGGCCTGCATGATGGCCAGACTCAAGATACGCAGGGCATCATAGGTCTGCGCCGCCGAGACTGCGGAAGGAATATGTTTGACCTTATTGATGCGTAAATAAGACAAGACAAAGCCATTGCTGCGGGTCGATTCGTTTTCGATGAAGGTAATCGGCATACGCACGCCTTCGGCATTGCCGCCGGCTTGTTCGGCAAACGTGTGTTGCGACAAGACCCAAGAACCGGCCAGCGGAATATTCAGATGCGCTCGGCTGACGCTGTTGGCGATCGCGATCGCTTCATTGGGCAGACAATATAAAATAATGATCTGTGCCCCGGCTGCCTTGGCGCTGGCGACTTGTTTTTGCATATCGGTTTCACCGATCTTGACACTTTCGACGGCGACCGGTGCCAGTTTTCGCGTTTTCATTTCCGCTAACAGACTGTCCTTACCAAACTGCCCGTAAGGGCTGTCGTCATGCAAAATAGCGATTTGCGTGAGCTTGCGTTTGTCGATCACATCACTGAGTATCGCCACCGGTTGCAGCTTATCGCTGGCGGCGAGCCGAAAAATATAACTGTCGTGGATGGCTGGCGGCATGAATTGCTCGCTCAATTTGGCACCGGTGGCGACCGTGACGATCAGCGGAATTTTTGCCTCCTGAAACACTTTAGCCGCTTGCAGAGCCACGCCGGTATTGGCAAAGCCCACCACCGCCACGACCTTATCTTCAGCAATCATTTTCTTAGCTAAGGCCACTCCGAGTTCCGGCTTGGCTTCGTCATCGCGCTCGATCAATTCGATTTTGCGCCCTAACACCCCACCCATTTGGTTCAAGTCGCTCAGAAACACGCGCGCGCCACCGCGCAGGCTCTCACCCATGTCAGACGAAGATTTGGCGCTGAATGGCCCGATCACACCTATGCGTATCGGTGGTGGTTCGGCGTAGACTGCTTGGGAAAGGGAAAAGAGGGTACTGATCAGTACCATACGATGTAGCATGCTTGTCTCCGAAAGGATGTCGGTAAAAGTACAGCCGGGTTTCCCCATGACTATTCAGCCATTTGTCTGCAGAGCAACATTAGAGACTAGCAGGAACATTGTCAACCTGAACATTGACGAGCACGTACGGCAAGGGCATAGCAAAACAAAACAGCGGCGCGAGCATGTTGTTAATTGGCACGCATGCAAAACAAATGGGACAAACGCAATTACCAGATTTGCCGGCCTTGCACCCAGCTGCCCAGTACTACCGGCACACCCTCACACACACGCACCCGTAAAAAATCAGCACGCAAGCCGGGAGCGATCTGACCACGGTCATGCAAACCGAGCAAGCGGGCCGGATTACTGCTGACCGTCGCGATCGCTTTCGGCAAGGAGTAGCCATGCTCTTGCAATAAAAAGGCCGCCTGCAATAAACTCGCCGGGACATAGTCAGAGGACAAAATATCGAGCAAATCATGGCGCGCCAATTCAGCCGCCGACACATTGCCCGAGTGGGAACCGCCACGCACACAATTCGGCGCCCCCATGACCACGGCCAAGCCATGTTCACGCGCACATTCGGCTGCGGCCAAACTGGTAGGAAACTCAGAAATGCGCACGCCGTCGCGCACCCCTTCGAGCACATGCTGGCCAGTGGTATCGTCATGCGAGGCCAATACCAAACTCGGATTTTGCGTCAGACACAGATGAACCAATTCATCGCGGTTATCGGCGACATAACGCTGTTGTCGGGCGAATAAAATCGACAGCATTTGATCGACTTTTTGCTGGCTCCAGCCGCGCTTACCGGTAACATAGGTGCGGTAGTGATCGAGATCGGTCCATTGGCGCTGACCGGGCGTATGATCCATCAGCGAGACGAGCTTGAGTTGCGGGTGGTGTAATAAGGGCTTAAATAAGGCCAATAAATCCTGTTCGGCCAATTCCATACGTAAGTGTAAGAAATGATCGACCCGCAACAAGCCGGCCGCGCGCGCTTGTTCTATGCCGGATATGCACGGTTGCAAGCTTTGACTGCGCACGCTCTCGGGGTCTAAGTCGCCGACGGCAATCGCATCGAGCACGGTGGTGATGCCGGCAGCGGCGATCTGGGCATCATGCGCGATGATGGACGGTAAGATCGGCCAATTGACCTTAGGCCGCGGCATCAAATGTTTTTCCAGATTATCGGTATGTAATTCCACCATACCCGGCAACAGATAGTCGCCCTGCCAATCATCGGCCGGCATAGTCAGGTCACCGCCACTGACTTCGCTGAAATAACCATGCTTTAAAGCTACGCTACCGCTGACAACTTGATCGATCGTGACGATGCGTGCGTTGCGTATCAGCCGCTCTGGGAACGAGTGTAAATTCATGAACAAATTACCCTATGGAAACAAGCTGCCTGACAATAGCATGCTTGCGGCTGTATTTTACGCGCACTCAGTGGCACATGGCTTATTGTTAATAAATAAAACATATTCACTTTCCTGGTGATTTGCACCACCTATCAGGGCCACAGCGGCCATACAATATGGGGGAAATATAAATAATTTCGATTCTTTGTTCCGGCACGAGGCTGGTAAATTTGAGTAGCTTGATTGTCTTTGCTGTTCGTCCCCGGTTTTTCGTCTGCTGTACGCTGCTCGGCCCACAATCAACCACTCGCTTTCTCGATAGGAAAACCACTATGCATCGTGTCATTTTGTGTCTGTTTTTCAGCCTGCTGCCACTGCTCTCTTGGTCTGCCACTGACAGTGTGGCGAAAATTCGCAAAACCCAGACCTTGATCATAGGCGTGCGAGAAAGCCCGCCCTTCTCCTTCACAGACAGCAATAAGCAAGTGGTCGGCTATTCGGTTGATTTGTGCTTGAAAATCGCCGATGCGGTAAAAAAAGAGTTGAAATTACCGAATCTGAAGCTGCAGTTTTTCCCAGTCGATTCGACCACCCGCTTCAGCGCCTTACAAGAAGACAAAATCGATCTCGAATGCGGCAGCACGACCAATAATGCCGACCGCCGCAAACGTTTCGATTTCACCATTCCACATTTCTTTTCCAGCGTACGCGCCGTGGTGCGCAGTAACAGCCAGATCAAAAACTGGAACCAATTCCGCAATCGCACCATCGTGACGACCAAGAGCACGACCACGGTCAAATTGCTCAGCGATCGCAACGACATCAATTCCCTGGGCATCAAATTAGTCGAGGGCGATACCGATCAAGAGTCATTCAAAATGATTGAAAACGGCAAAGCCGATGCCTTCCCTATGGATGATGTGCTGCTCTACAGCTTACGTGCCGATGCCAAAGACCCGAGTGCGTTTGCGATTATCGGCGAACCCTTATCGGTGGAGCCGTATTCGATCATGTTGCGTAAAGACGACACAGCATTCAAAAAAATTGTCGATACGGAAATGCTGCGCATTATTCACGACGGTGAAATCTATAAAATTTACGACCGCTGGTTCATACGCCCGATTCCGCCAAAAGGATCGAATTTGAATATGCCCATGGGCTTTTTGCTGCGCGATTCACTGCGTTTCCCGAGCGACCAGGTCGGTAACTGAGTCCGCGCGCTACCGATACTGCTCCCACCATGATGCGTTACGCCCTGTATTTCTCGCCCGATCCCGCCAGCGCTTGGTGGCAAGCCGGTTGCCACTGGCTCGGGCGCGATCCCTCAACGGCGGGCGACATGGCGCAATTGCGCATCGCCGATGTCAATCCTAAGGTGTTTCATCATCTCAGTCGCGATGCGCGTCGCTATGGTTTTCATGCGACTTTGAAAGCGCCGTTCCGACTCGCCGAAGGTTACGACTTAGCGCATCTCGACCGCAGTTTGCAAGCGTTTTGCCATCAGCAAAAAAGCATCACCGTCGCGCCACCGCAAGTTGAGTGGCTGGGGCCATTTCTGGCATTGCGCCCGAGCGCAGACGGCGGTGAATTGCATCACTTGGCGATGCAGTGCGTGCGCGATTTCGATCATCTGCGCGCGCCACTCAAGCCAGAAGAGCTGGCGCGGCGTCAGCAACAACAACTGAGTGCCCGGCAATTACGCCTGCTGCAGCACTGGGGCTATCCCTATACCGAAGAAGAATACCGCTTTCACATGACGCTCACCGATGCGCTCGACAATACCGATGCTGCAGCCGCCATCCATCAGGCAGCCGAGCAGCACTTCGCTATCGCCGAGCCGCTGCAGATCAAGGATATCGCCCTGTTTGCGGAACACCAGCCGGGTGCCGATTTTGCGCTGATACGGCGTTACCCACTGAGCGCCTGAACCCAGGGAAATGCGCCGCGCAGGGGTAGCGCCGCGCTCCAGTCACACTCACCAGGCGTAAGCCGCCTTGGCGTAGTAATAGCGACCATTGAAGCCGTAAGGCGAGAAGGTACTGTAAGCCAAGGTGCCGCCACTGTTGAGATTGCCGGCCGAAGTCACTTGATCCGGATATTGATTGGTCAAATTATCTATCCCGCCGGTCAAGGTCCAATGACCAAGCCGGTAACTGAGCGCCGCATCAAGCACCACATTGGCACCGTAGGTTTGGTCCAAGGCCGCATTATTTTGTGGCGACGCGAAACTGCCATAACGGCTGGCTTGCGCATGCGCGAGCCACTGTGCGACGCTGTAATCGGCCGCCAAGCTGAGCTTGTCTTTCGGTGCAGAAACGGTGGCCCGCAAGATGCTCTGCCGGTCGACCAGAATCAAATTGTTTTGCGTCAGCACTGCCGGATTGTCAGCCACCCGCGTTACGGCCGTATTATTGCGGTTATAGCCCAAGGTAAATGCCAATTTATCGGCACCAGACAAAGCCAAGGCCCAAGTACCGACTACATCGACACCGCGATTGCGGGTATCGAGGGCGTTGGTAAAGTAACGGGCGGCAGCAACCGGAACGCCTTGTGCCGCCAAGACACTTTGTAAATTCGTCGGTAATACCAAATTGCCAGAATACAGAATCCGGTTATCGATTTCGATTTGATACGCATCGATGCTCAAAGACACATTCTTGGCCGGCTGCCAGACCGCACCCAGACTGAGGTTACGCGATTTTTCCGCTTGCAGTGGCTTGGCACCGAGTGCCTTGGCGGCCGCCGTTGCTACCCCGAAAGTACCGGTATCGACCAATTGCGAACTGCCATTGATGGTAATGAGGTTACTGGTCGAAATCGTGTAATTCTGTTGCGCCAGCGAAGGGGCACGGAAACCGTTCGAGGCCGCGGCACGCAGCGCCAGCTCAGGGGTGAGCTCGAAACGGCCCGATACTTTAGCGGCTGCGACACTGCCGAAATCACTGAAATTCTCATGGCGCAAAGCCACCGTTGCACGCAAACGGCGAGTCAGTTCAGCCTCGACGTCGGCATAAATCGCTACGCTGTGGCGGCTGAAACTACCGGCATTCGATGACTGGAAACCAGCAAAACCTTGGGCACCGCTGCCGACATAAGAATTTTTCTCACCGGCACTGATCTGATATTGATCTTGGCGTAATTCGCCACCAAGCGCCAGCGTCAATGGCTGTTCGAGCAAAGCCACGTCGATTTCACGCGCGGCATCGAAATTTGCCAAGGTTTGGGTATTTTTCAATTTTCCGATATAAAAACTGGTCGGACTGGCAGTACCGAGACTCAGATTAGCGCTGTGGTTGACGTCGAGACTGAACTCATTGCTGCCGTAATTGAGGCTGGTATCCCAACGCCATTCGGCGGCGCGTCCTTTGATGCCAAACACGCCAGAGATATCTTTATTCGTGGCCGCTTCATTCGGTAAAAAACCCTGTGGATACAAAGGACTGCGCAAAGTCGTGCCGCTGGTGTAGGCGGTGCGCCAGGTAGCTGGTGCATCGGTATCTCGCTGACTAAGGCTGAGTAAGGCATAGAGTTCGACGTCGGCGTTGAGCGGCAGTGCCGCATTGAGTGCCAGATTACTCTGCTGCAAACGCGGGTCGCCCTGAAGTTGCGTGATTTGACCATAACGCGGCTCAAGCGGATTGCGTAAATCCGGGCCGGCACGGTTCGTGGCACCTTGGGTTTTCTGTTCGGCCGTCACACGCAAGCAGCCTTGCTCACCGAGCGGCACACCGAAGTTGGCGGACAAATTGCCGGCACTGCCATCACCACGACTGGTCTGGCCCACCCCGGCTTCGATCACGCCGCCACTGGCACCTTTTTTCAAAATGATATTGATGACGCCGGCAATCGCATCCGAACCATACTGGGCCGAAGCACCATCGCGCAGCACTTCGACGCGTTCAATCGCGGCTAAAGGAATGGTATTGAGATCGGGTGCAGACGAACCGCGCCCCACCGTACCGTTGACATTGACGACGGCCGAGCTGTGCCAGCGTTTGCCATTAACCAACACCAGCGTTTGATCCGGCGAGAGGCCGCGCAATTGTGCCGGCCGGCTGGCCGAAGTCCCGTCGGCCACGGCCGGACGCGGAAAATTCAAACAACTTAATGGATCGTCGCAAGCGACGATCCATTAAGTTGTTCGCTGTAGCAAATGAGTTTTCGCAAGAACTTTGCACACAAAATAAAAATAATACTTGGCCACGATTGACTTTTCATGTATATTGCGTTTTGTACTTGCATCAAGTCGTTATATTGTTGGTCCCAATTCCGCATGGCTGTATCCTCTGGCTGTTCTGTTTTTTCTCCTCCGGTTTCATTCCTTGGTTTCAAGTGCCCAGATCGCATGCTGAGCAATTTTGCTTATGCGATACCGCTTTTTACTTAAAGGAATTTACTATGAGCACACAAACAGGAATCGTCAAATGGTTCAACGATGCTAAAGGCTTCGGCTTTATCGCTCCAGATGCAGGTGGCGCTGACTTGTTCGCCCACTTTCAAGACATACAATCGAGCGGCTTCAAAAGCTTGAGCGAAAACCAGCGCGTTTCTTTCGAACGCACTTCTGGTCCTAAAGGCGACAAAGCTGCAAACATTCAAGTTCTGGCGTAATTGTTGATGCCAAGGCCCCAGGGCATTGGCATAGATCAACTAGCCATTGTCGCCATGATGGTTTTTGTTTGAGCAATCAAGCCTGCTTGCACTATGCAGATAGCATGGGCAACACGGTATACAAATTCCATCGGTGACGCCCCCTTCACAAGTCGGTACTACGCGCTCACGCGGCATACTGATGCACCATCGATTCTCACCGGCCGGTGACACCACGCAGATAGCATGGGAAACCGGGAAATGGCGTAGTCGATGTTTGAAGCAATTCGTGCTGCCCTTCCCCCCAGTCCGCGCCCGCCTGACGGTGCACAGACCGTAGCGGAATGGGTATTGTGAAGGTTCTCATTCGTTTTAACTCTGTCAAGCGCTTACGCTGACATTGACAGGAACAGACGACTCACCGCCAGCACCGCGCAGATAGCACGGGCCGGCACCAGTCGGCGACACCAAGCAGATAGCATGGGTTGCCCACGAGTCGACGTAATGAATGGATCGCCCACCCTATGGTGGGCTTTTTTACGTCTGTAAGAAAATATCTCCATCAGCCACGCGATACGGCATCGACCGATTGCTCACCGATGTGTATATGGCATGGCGCTGATCAGCGCGCCGGCACACTCGGCGTCGCACCCGGCTTGCGCGGCGTTGCAGGTAGATTCTTCACCTTTACCACCTTGCCATTGCCGGCGCACGGGCTGTCAGACCACACCACGCTGCCGTTAACAGTACATTTGAATACGGGTGTGTCGGCATGCGCGACGCCGGACAACAACAAGACCAGCAGGAAAAATGATTTCATCGGCTTTGGTAACGAAGTGTTGAAGTTCGATATTATTGCACGTTTTATAATTTTTCCTGTTGTTATCCTGCCGCCTCAGTCAAGCAAATGCAGCCGTTGCGCTTCGCGCCGCAATTCGGCGCGGAAGTCAGGATGGGCAATGCCGATCATTTCGGCCGCCCGCTGCTTGGCCGATTTGCCACGCAATTGCGCTACACCGAATTCGGTGACGACGTAATTGATGTCGTTTTTACCGGTCGTGACATGGGTGCCAGCCGTCAGCGTCGGCACGATGCGTGTGATGCTGTTGTCTTTGGCAGTGGCTGGCAAGACGATGAAAGCCTTACCACCACGCGAACGGTTCGCGGCGCGGACGAAATCGACCTGCCCACCGGTGCCGGAATACGGCAAATGTCCGAGACTTTCGGAACCGCATTGGCCGAGCAAATCGATCTGCAAAGTCGCATTGATACCGACCAGATTATCGTTTTTTGCCGCCAGATACGGATCATTGGTGTAATCGACCGGATGCATTTCTATTGCCGGATTACGGTGCAAAAATTGATACAGTTTTTTCGAACCGAGCGCAAACGTGGCGATCATTTTTCCCGGCAAATAATTTTTCTTCCGATTGGTGACGGCACCGCTTTCAAACAAGGTCAAAATACCGTCACCGATCATTTCGGTATGAATGCCGAGATCGTGTTTATGCACCAGCTGGGTGACGACGGCATCGGGAATACCGCCGTAACCGATTTGCAGGGTCGAGCCATCGTCTATCATATCGGCGACATATTTGCCTATCGCTTGCTGCACCGGTCCGATCTTCGGCAAACCGACTTCGGTCACGGCTTCATCATTTTCCACCAGCGCGGTGACCTGAGAAATATGTAAGTGGCAATTACCGTGCGCAAACGGCACATTCGGATTCACTTCAATCACCACCGCACGCGCCTTGGCGATCGCTGCCATGGTGTAATCGGTAGCCAGGCTGAGCGAGAAATAACCGTGTTCATCCATCGGCGAAGCCATGGTAAACACCACATCCGAACGGAACAAACCGCGCTCGAACAGCATCGGCATTTCGGAAAAATAACTGGGGGCGAAATCGATTTGGCCCGACTGCCCACCGGCGCGCGAGGCAGCCCCGAAAAAATACGACAGATGCCGCACATGCTGCGTCGTTTCCGGGTCGAAATAGCCGTATTTGCGAACTGCCAGAATCTGCGCCACCGTCACGCCATGAAAGCGCCGGCGCTGGGCCGACAAGGCATTCAACAAGCTCGGCGGCTCACCGACGCCGGTTGGCACGACGATGTAATCACCATCGCGCAGCAAATCCAAAGCCTGTTCGGCGGAAGTCAATTTTTGTCGGTATACATCCTGTACTGTCATGTCATCCACACTTTCTATTTTTTTTGTATCAGAGTCTCCATCTGCCGTGATGGTAGTACTTGGCAGCCTAAGAAACTGTCATGCCAACGACAGTCTCTCAGCATCGTGCCCAGCGCCCCCGTCTGCAGGCTTGATCATCACCGTAGGAACTTACACGAACATGACGAGGTGAGGAATCGAAGCGCTTTCGGGCGAAACAGCACGCTTGTGCGAATTTAGGCATAATGAGGCTCCAACCATCACATTCACGGGTCTGCCATGATAGAAGTCCACCACCTCAAAGAATCGCGTTCACGCCGTATCACTTGGATGTTAGAAGAATTGGGGCTCGATTACACAGTAATCAGTTATGACCGCGACCCGAGCACGCGCTTGGCACCGCCAGAACTGAAACTGATCCATCCACTCGGCAAAGCGCCGGTATTACGCGATCAAGACATGGTACTGATCGAGTCGGGTGCGATTCTCGACTACTTGATCACGCAATACGGCCAAGGGCGCTTCGTCCCCGCGGCCGGCACACCGGATTACTATCGCTATGTGCAATTCATGCACTATGCCGAAGGCTCGGCCATGCTGCCTTTATTATTGAAATTGTATGTAGGTCGTCTCGGCGCAGCCGGCGCACCGCTGCATCCGCGCATCCACAGCGAAATCGCCAATCACCTCGGTTATCTCGATGCCGAACTGAACGGGCGCGACTTCTTCGTCGGCCAAGAACTCAGCGGTGCCGACGTGCAGTTATCATTTGTGGCGCAACTCGGGGTGCGCAATGGCGGGCGCGAGGCGTTTCCTAACCTGAGCCGCTTCGTCGACATGATCGAAGCACGTCCGGCTTATCAGCGCGCCGTGGCTAAAAACGGCGAATAAAGCACTGCGTCGGGCCAGCGCATTCAAAATGCGCTGGTACCAGGTTTCAGCGCCGCTGCAGCCAAGCGGCCCAAGCCAACATGGCCCAGCCAGCCAGGAATGCCAGCCCGCCCAGCGGCGTGATGGCACCGAGCCAGCGCAAGCCAGACAGCGCCAGCAGATACAAGCTGCCGCTGAAAATCACCATACCGAGCAAGAACGCGATGGCGGCACGCGCCAGCCAGCGCGCATCGGCGTGCTGGCCCAGCATGGCGATGGCGAGCAGGCCGAGGGCATGGATCATTTGATAATGCACGGCGGTTTGCCAGATCGCCAGCATCTCCAGGCTCAATACTGTTTTCAATCCGTGCGCACCGAAAGCCCCGGCTGCCACGGCCAGGAACAGATTGATGGCCGCTGCCATGATCAGCCCTGGCGGCTTCATGCTGTGGCCTCATCGCTAGGACCACTGCTGATGAGTGTGCGTAAAAATGGAATCAAAACTACCAGCAAGAGCCCGACCCCGACACTGCCCCAGCCGAGCATGCCGAACACCTGGCTGTAAACCGGATTACTGCTGACGGCCCCGCCGGCGGCAGGATCGGGCACCATACCGGAAAAATAACTGGCCAGAATCGAGGCCTCGCCGGTGACCAACATCCACGTTCCCATCATTACTCCTTGATATTTGGTCGGTGCCAAGCGCCCTATCATGGCATAGCCGACTGGTGAAATCAGCAACTCACCAAGGCTTTGCAAGATATAACTGATGAACAGCCACTTGAATGCCACCATGCCATCGGCCGGGGCCAGCCAGATTCCCAGCGGCAGCACTAAAAAGCCGCCGCCAATGAGCAGCAGCGCCAGCGCAAATTGTAGCGGCACATCGAGCTTCCAAGCGCGTGCGCGCAGATGTTTGAACCAGATCGCCAGCAAGGGTCCGCCTATCATAATCACAAAGGCGTTGATGTTCTGTATCCATTGCGGCGCAATTTCTACGCCCCACACCAGGCGATCGACATTTTTATCGGCAAACAATTGCAAACCAGTAGGGGCCATCTGATACAAAGTCCAGAACACCAAGGAACCGAGCGTCAGCATCAGGTAGGCCGTCATATTGCGCCGTTCGCGGCGCTCGCGATGCAGCAAGGTCAAGGCCGCCAATGCCAGGCCGACTGCGCCACCGATCCAGAGGATGATTTGCTCGGTCGATTCGGCTTGATGCAGCAGGTAAAACACCACCGGCACCAAACCGATCAAGACGGCCAAACCGAGCGCCAAGTTTTTCCGAAACTGCGCCGGTTTGAGCGCGCTTAAGGGCGTGTTACGGTCAGCCAGCGTGTTCCAATTCAGTGCTGCCAACACGATGGCCACAAAATTGCCGAGCGTGGCAAAGATGAACAGGCTGGCGTAATCCTGCTCAAGCTGGTAATAGCCGGCGGCGGAAAAGCCGATGAAAAAGCCGAGATTCATGCCGGCGTAATTCCACAAAAAAGCACTCTCGCGACGCTCATCCTCAGGCGCGAAGCGTTGCGTGAGCATCATATTGATACAGGTGACGTTGAGCCCGCTGCCGGTCAAAAACAAAGCCAAACCCCAATACAACTGGGCCACGCTGCCACCGGAGATACAGGCGCAGCCCAACACTTGCAAGAGCATGCCGCCGATGAACAGATTACGGTTACTGATCAATCGCCCGCCGAGGTAACCGCCAAACAAATGCAAGCCATAATTGAAGGCACCGAACACCCCCATGATGGCCGTGGCCTCTTTGATACTGAAATGCAGTTTGCTGGTGGCATACAAGACCAAGGTCGAATACAGTACGGCAAAACCGAGCGTGGCAAAAATTTGAATGAAAAACAGTGCGGCCGAACCGCTCGGTATGGCGGCGAATTTTTGTTTGAGGGTGAACAAAGCAGGCTCCTGTGGTGTGGCTGGCATTGTAAGGCACAATGCCGTGTCAGGAGCGGGAATGCGGTGTTGCGTTGCAACCGGGGCGAACAACTTAATGGATCGTCGCAAGCGACGATGGAAAAGACTCTGGAAGGGGTTTGCATCCCCTCCCATCGCGTCGCTCCTTCGTCGCTCACCGGCCAAAAGAGGCTGTCGCAAAAGCCTGATGGACGCTTTTTTACACCTGAAACACCGTATACCTCGTCATTCCCGCGTGCTTTTGGCGGGAACCTAGTGTCGTTTTTTACACTGAAAATGCCACAATTTCTGGCATTTTCAGTTAACCACGAACGCCGCTGGGTTCCTGCCAAAAGCGCGCAGGAATGACGTGGCCACCAGTCAGGGTAATGATACCGACTCACTACCCTTTTGCGACAGCCTCTGAAGGCCGGGGTTTCAAACCCTAGTCAGATTTTTGATGAAACTCCGCCAGCAAACCGGCTTGTTTCAACTTGGCAGCCGCCAGATGACGTTCCTTGACATGGCCGTAACCGCGGATGTCTTCAGGAATACTGGCCAGCGCCACTGCTTTGGCCAAATTCTCCGTTGTCAGCAGCGGCAGTAAAGCAACGATGTCGGCACGATAGCCGAGCGGTAAAGCCCGTTCCATGCGTCGCTCTTCGGTGTACCCGAACACATCAAACGGACCGCCGCGCAGCGACTTCAAACCAGCTAAGACGCCGAAGGCTTTTTTCATCCACGGACCGAACTGTTGTTTGATCAAGTGGCCATCGGCATCGCGCTTGGCAAACAGCGGTGGTGCCAAGTGGTAATGGATAGCGTAATCACCTTCAAACAGCGCCGCAATTTTCTTTTCGAACTTGCCGTCGGTGTAGAGCCGCGCCACTTCATACTCATCCTTGTAAGCCATCAGTTTGAACAGGTATTTTGCCACCGCTTCAGTCAAACGCAGGGGCTTGCCATCGACCAGACGGCTTTCTGCGGCCCGCACTTGCGCCACAAAAGCACTGTATTGGGCGGCATACGCAGCGTCTTGGTAATCGCTCAGGAATGCCGTGCGCGTGGCGATCAGTTCATCGACGCCGGGACTGCGTTTGATTTCAATAACTTGTGCCGGTGCCGCCAAACGCGTGACGGCGAGTAAATCGTGCGCTGCCAAACGGCCCCAGTTAAAGGCTTGCTTATTGAAATCGATGGCCACGCCATTGAGTTCGATGGCTCGCATCAGCGCGCTGTGCTGCAGCGGTACCCAGCCCTTTTGCCAAGCATAGCCGAGCAAGAACATATTGGTGGCGATATTGTCACCCATCAGCGCGGTCGCAATCGCTGCGGCATCAATCATGTCAACTCGGTCGTTGCCGCAGGCTTTACGTATATCGTCGGCGGCGTCCTGACCGGGAAATTGCCAGTCAGGGTTTTTAATGAAGGTCGCCGTCGGCGTCCCATTCGCATTGATGGCGGCATGAGTACGCCCTTCGCCCATGCGTGACAAGGCATCTTTACCGGCGGTGACGATGAGATCGCAACCGATTACCAAATCGGCCATGCCGGTACCAACGCGTGTCGACTGAATATCGTCGGCGCGGTCGGCCAGACGCACATGCGACATCACGGCCCCACCTTTTTGCGCCAACCCTGTCATGTCGAGCACGGAACAAGCTTTGCCCTGCAAGTGCGCGGCCATTGCCATGATCTGGCCTATCGTTACCACGCCGGTACCGCCGACACCGGTGACCAAGACACCGAATGGTGTGGCGGTGCTCGGCAAGCTCGGATACGGCAAGCTGTCGACATCAAGCGCATGACCAGGAGCGATCTTGGTTTTAGCTGGCTTTTTCAACTTGCCGCCTTCAACCGTGACGAAGCTGGGACAAAATCCGTTCACACAAGAAAAATCCTTGTTGCATGAGGATTGGTTGATCTGGCGTTTGCGGCCCAATTCGGTTTCCAAAGGTTCGACCGACAAACAATTCGATTGCACCGAACAGTCGCCGCAGCCTTCGCATACTGCCTCGTTGATCACGGCGCGTTTGGCCGGGTCAGGAAAACCAGGTTGTCCGTTCTTGTCGATTTTTTTCCGGCGCCGGCGTTTTTCCGAAGCGCAGGTTTGATCATAAATCATCGCCGAAACGCCGACCGCTGCGCGCAGTTCGCGTTGTACCGCGTCGAGGTCACGACGATGACGTACTGTCACACCGGGTGCCCATGGGTAATCGCTGGGATATTTTTCCGGTTCGTCGGTGACGACGATGATGGGGCCGACGCCTTCGGCAGCGATTTGCCGTGAGATGATGCCGGGGTCGAGCGGGCCGTCGAATTCCTGACCACCGGTCATGGCGACGGCATCATTGAACAGAATTTTATAGGTGATATTGACTTCGCCCGACACCGCCGCACGAATTGCCAGCAAACCGGAATGGTAATAGGTGCCGTCGCCGAGATTGCAAAACACATGTTTTTCATCGGTAAACGGTGCCTGCCCTACCCAAGTCACGCCTTCGGCACCCATATGGGTGAAGGTCGAGGTTTCACGATCCATCCAGGTCACCATGTAATGGCAACCGATACCGGCCAGCGCACGGCTGCCAGCTGGTACTTTGGTTGAGGTATTGTGTGGACAGCCGGAGCAGAAATGCGGCACCCGGTCTTTATTCGGGTCGGGTTTGCCGACGCCGACGAGCATATTTTCCTTGGCTTCCAAATAAGCCACGCGTTGCTGCACCAATTGCGCCACCGGATGACCGGCAAAATATCGGCTGATGCGCGAGGCGATGGCGCGGGCGATCTGGGCCGGGCTCAGTTCATAGGTGGCCGGCAGCAGCCATTCACCGTGACCGGAGCCGTGCAAATTACTCCATTCGCCGGAATCGTCGAACTTGCCGACCACACGCGGGCGCACTTTGTCTTCCCAGTTATACAATTCTTCCTTGAGTGCATATTCGAGGATCTGGCGTTTTTCTTCGACCACCAGAATTTCTTCCAAACCGGTGGCGAATTCGCGCACGCCTTCCGATTCCAGCGGCCAAGTCATGCCGATTTTATACAAGCGAATCCCGATGTCGCGCGCCACTTGTTCATCGATGCCGAGATCGGCCAGCGCCTGGCGTGTGTCGAGGTAGGATTTACCGGCGGTAATGATGCCGATCTTGGCGACCGGGCTATCCCAAATAATTTGATTGAGTTTATTGGCCCGCACATACGCCAGCGCGGCATACCATTTGTAATTGTTCATACGCGTTTCCTGTGCCAGCACAGGATCGGGCGTGCGGATATTGACACCGTCCGCCGGCAAGACAAAATCGCTCGGGATGATCGGTTTCACACGATCCGGATCGATTTCGACCACGGCACCGGACTCGACGATGTCGGTCACGCATTTCATCGATACCCACAGGCCGGTGTAACGCGACAGCGCGATGCCGTGCAAGCCGTAATCGAGGTACTCCTGCACCGTCGATGGATACAGCACCGGAATGCCGCAAGCTTTGAGGATGTGTTCACTCTGATGCGCGGCCGTCGACGATTTGGCGGCATGGTCGTCGCCCGCCACCACCAACACACCACCATGCGGCGAGGTACCAGCCAGATTGGCATGCTTGAACACGTCGCCACAGCGGTCTACACCCGGGCCTTTGCCATACCACATGGCAAACACGCCATCGTACTTGGCGCCAGGAAACATATTCACTTGTTGCGTGCCCCAGACACTGGTGGCAGCCAGATCTTCATTGACGCCCGGATGAAATTTGACATGGTGCCGCGCCAAGTGCTTCTTCGCCTTGGCCGCAGTCAGATCGACATTGCCGAGCGGTGAACCGCGGTAGCCACTGATGTAACCGGCGGTATTGAGGCCAGCTTGTTGATCCGCTTGCTGCTGCAGCATCATCAGGCGTATCAGCGCCTGGGTACCTGTCATGAAAGCGCGGCCGCGCTCAAGCGTGAATTTATCGTCGAGGGTAATCGAGGTGTCGATCAACTCCTGCGACCCGAATTTGAGGGGTGCGTTCATGGGGGGTCTCCGTGCTTTTTTTTTGTGTGGCACTGATGTGTGCCACAAAACATTAACACCTTGTGAGTGTCTCGTCGTTTATTTTAATACTTTCCCACAGTAACACGCTGTATTGCCGCAACTCCATGGACACTGAGCTATAAAATGAGCAGTACAGTATGACTGACAGTAGCGCAAAGTGTACCGGTATAGCACTATGTCGGACTACACAAACACCCCATCCTAGCCACGCAAGACCGGCTGAAGAAAAAAAATTTACATTAATAAGTTGGTTTTTGATCACTTAGATGTTTTTTTGCGGCAATTTCTGTGACAATCAGTCAACGGCGTTTATCCTATGCTGCAGTGCAACCTGCGTCCGATCCGACACGAGCAGCACAATCGACCACGCCGCCCAAGGGAAGCGCGGGTTTAGTCCACGCGCCCCTTAGGGTCTGTCGTTTTCGCACTGACTGTGCGCACACTGGGAGTATTATGGCAAACGTCGTCAACACCGTCCTCCACCGCCTGAGCCTGCCGAGCATGATGCTCATGAGTCGACTCAGCTTGCGCACCAAACTCTTCACCATGTCGGCCCTGCTGGTGTTTCCAAGCCTATTACTGGTCGGTTTTCTGCTGCAACGCATCCAAGCGGACATCAGCACCGCCGACAATGAGTTAGCCGGCGTGAAAATCAGCAGCCACCTGATGAGCATCATGCTCGAAACACAAAAGCATCGCGGCCAACTCAACCTCCAATTCGCCGGCAGCGATATGGCCACGGTGCTCGGTGCGACGCGCAAAGAGTTAACCCAGCAACTCGATGAGTTTGCCGACCTCCACGCGCGTCACCCACAATTCGCCTTGGCTGCGCCATGGGCGCCACTGCAAACTGAATTGCGCGGCTTGGCCAACGGCACCGTGGCGGAAAACTCAGCAGCGAGCTTGGCGCAACACACTTTGCTGATTTCTAAAATTCTCGACTACTGCGCCTATGCTGGCGAACAAACCGGCTTATTGCTCGACCCGGAAGCCGCCACCTACTTTCTCATGGATGCCGCGACCATCAAAGTACCGGCTTGGATAGAAAACATCGCCATTTTGCGTGGTACCGGTGCCGGCCACATCAAGGCCGGTACACTGGCGCCGGAACAAAAAGCGGAAATGATTTCGCGCGTCAACGCCTTGCAAATCAGCAGCAAAGCCGTTTCTGATTTAACTGGTGCGCTGCAACGCTCCGGCGAAAGCATGCCGAGTTCGGCCACGCTAGCCTTTGATGCGAGCCGGCAGTTCATCGAACTGGCGCGTACCGACTTGTTCGGCGCAACCGTCAGCGGCGACGCCAGCGTGTATTTTGCCAGCGGCAGCGCGGCCATCGCCAAGGCTGTGGCGGCGCAAAAAGAATTGATCGCGCGCCTCAGCAGTTTGTTGCAGCAACGCGCAAACGAACAGCGCGCCCACCGCGACGCCATCGTGCTGCTGTTGGTCACGGCCTTTTGCGCCACGCTCTATTTATTGTGGGGCTTTTATCATAGCTTCATGCTGGCCTTGCACGCGGTCAGAAAATCGGCCGTGGCGGTGGCATCCGGTGATCTGACGCAACAAATTCATATTCATGGCAAGGATGAATTGGCCGAAACCGGGAATATCCTCGAAAGCATGAACCTCAATTTGTCCGGCTTGGTGGCGAATGTGCGTACCAATGCCAGCATGGTGTCTCAGTTGGGGCAAAGTTTGGCAGCCGGCATCGGTGATCTGTCGATGCGCACCGAGCAACAAGCCTCCAGTCTGGAGCAAACCTAAGCCAGCGTCGAAGATCTGGCCTTGACCGTGAAAAGCAATGCCGACAGTGCACTGGCCGTCAATGGCCTGGCTGCCAATGTGCGCCTGATTGCCGAATCCGGTGGCACCAGCATGCATGCGGCAGTTGAATCAATGCAAGGCATACAGAGCAGTGCACTGAAAGTGCAGGAAATCATATCGATCATCGACTCGATCGCGTTTCAGACTAATATTCTCGCGCTCAATGCCGCCGTCGAAGCCGCGCGAGCCGGTGAACAAGGACGTGGTTTCGCCGTGGTGGCCTCGGAAGTCCGCGGACTGGCGCAGCGCAGCGCCGATTCGGCGCGGCAAATCCGTACTCTCATCGATGCTTCGGTAGAGCAAGTCAAGCATGGCGTGGGCCAAATCAATGAAGTCAGTCTGACGCTCAGCGATATCGTCGCCGGCATCCGCAACCTCGCGACCAATATCGATGCCATTTCCACCGCCTCAGGCGAGCAAAGTAACGGACTGGCACAAATCGCCCAAGCGCTGCGCGAACTCGATGAAATTACCCAAAGCAATGGGCAAATGGCAGAGCAAGCCAAGAGTTCTTCGCTCAACTTGGAAGAGCGCGCAGCGCTGCTGGCCCAGGCCGTCGCCACCTTCAAGTTGCGTCAGGGAACGGCTGACGAAGCCCATGCGATGGTGAAACAGGCGGTGCGCCGCTACCGCGCCCGTGGTCAAGCGGCCTTGGCCGAGATCACCGCCGATGCGCAGCAGGAGTTTGCCAACAAAGATATGTATGTGTTTGCCTTCAACCGTAACGGTCAATATCTGGCCTTCGGTGGCAATCGCGACAAACTCAAGCTCAATCTGTTCCATATCAATGGCTTGGATGGTCAGAAACTGGTCAGTGATGCCTTCGCTTTGCCGGCGGCCGGCGGCTGGGTCGATTACAGCATCAACAACCCGGTTTCGCAAAAAGTCGAGCATAAAGTATCGTATATTGAAGCCGTGACCGATAATCTGGTGCTGGGCTGCGGGATCTATAAGCTATAGAGAAAACGGATAATGCTGCGCGGCTGGGTTCCCGCGATATAATGATGGGATGAAACTCACATTCACCAAAATGCATGGTGCTGGCAATGATTTTGTCGTCATCGATGCCATTAATCAGCATGTCGAACTCAGCGCTGCGCAGTGGCGTCACATTGCCGATCGCCGTTTTGGCATCGGTGCCGACCAAATTCTGGTGGTACAACGCTCCAGCCTGCCTGAAGTCGATTTCCGTTATCGTATTTTTAACGCCGACGGCGGTGAAGTCGAGCAATGCGGCAATGGCTCACGTGCCTTCGTGCGTTTTGTCATCGAGAAAAAACTCACCGACAAAGCGGCTATCCGGGTAGAAACCATGAGCGGCATCATTGCGCCGCGCATGGAAAGCGATGGCAGCATCACGGTCGACATGGGGCCACCGCAGTTGGCACCGGCCAAATTGCCATTCGATACGCAAGGGCTGAACAGCCGCCCAGTCGCGCTCGACGCCCTGTGGCCACTCGACGTGGCCGGCGACACCCGCTGGGTCTCGCTGGTTTCCATGGGTAATCCGCATGCCGTCCAAGTGCTCGACGATGTGGCAAGCTATCCGGTGGCAACAGAAGGCCCGCTGATCGAGCAACATGCGCGTTTCGCCAAACGCGTCAATGCCGGCTTCATGCAAGTACTCGACCGTCAACATATTCGTCTGCGCGTGTACGAACGCGGTGCCGGCGAAACGCTGGCCTGTGGCACCGGTGCCTGTGCGGCAGTCGTCGCCGGCATCCTGCGCGGCTTGCTCGACAGCCCGGTAGCAGTCAGTATGGCTGGCGGCGAGCTGTCGATCGCATGGCAAGGTTCCGGCACGCCGGTTATGCTCAGCGGACCGGCGGTCACGGTCTTCGAAGGCGAAATCACTCTCTGATCACTGTAATGAATTCAACTGACATCGCAACCTATCTGATCCAACATCCGCATTTTTTTGAAGAACATGCAGAATTGCTCAGTGCTGTAAAACTCACCAGCCCCATCATGGGCCGTACTATTTCCTTGCAGGAAAGACAAATGGAGGTCGTGCGCGAAAAATATCGCGCCCTCGAACTCAAGCTGACGGACTTAATGCGCATTGCTGATGAAAATTCCAGCATCAGCAATAAATTCCAACGCTGGACCCGTACACTTTTGTTAGCACGCAATGATGTTGATCTACCGCATATGCTGACACGCGATCTGCAAGAAATTTTCGACCTGCCGCACGCCACCGTCCGTTTATGGGATGTTGCCGCCGATTTTTCGCATACCTGGTTTGCCGAACCGGTGAGCGCCGACGCGCGCTTGTTTGCCAATAGTTTGAAAGTCCCGTTCTGCGGTGCCAATCAAGATTTTGAAGCGGCCGGCTGGTTCGATACCGAACTCGCCGTTGCCTCAATCGCCTTGCTGCCGCTGCGCCTGTCCGCCGATGCGGCCTGCTTCGGCATGCTGGTCTTGGGTTCACCCGATCTGGCGCGCTACACCAAGGACATGCATACCGATTTCTTGGTTCAGATCGCCGACACCAGCAGCGCGGCGCTCAGCTGTCTGATCGACCACTGAGGCGGCGCGCCGCTATGCTGAGGCCAGTGTGAATCTGCCGGAGCGTTATCTCGAAGTCTTGCGCAGTCAACGCCAACTGAGCGCGCATACCTTGGCCAGCTATGCGCTCGATTTGCAGGAATTACAAAATTTTGCCGGCACGCAGCCGCTGATCGCCCTCAGCGGCGGACAAATTCGCCACTTCACCTCGCGCTTACATGCGCGCGGCCTCAATCCGCGCAGCATCGCCCGCACCCTGTCTGGCTGGCGCGGTTTTTATCGTTGGTTAATGGAAACCGAGGGTTTGGCCAGCAACCCGGTCGATACCGTGCGAGCACCAAGAAAAACTCGACCGCTGCCGCAAGCCTTGGGGGTCGACGATGCCATTCGTCTGGTCTCACAAGCGCGCCCCACTCCCCACAACGAGCAAGCCAGCCCCTGCCCCAACCACGCCATGTTTGAATTACTGTATTCGAGCGGCCTGCGGGTGTCGGAACTGGCGGGCCTCGATGTGCGCCCGATCAACGAGCCAGCGCACCACTCACTGGGTTGGGTAGACTTGGCGCAAGCCGAGGTGCATGTCACCGGTAAGGGCGGCAAACCACGCATCGTGCCGGTGGGTAGGCCGGCGCTGGCAGCGCTGCGCACTTGGCTGACACAGCGCGACAGCCTGCTTAAAAGCGATCCCTACCCGCTGTTTCTCAGTTCGCGCGGCACCCGCATCTCGCCGCGCTTGATACAGTTGCGCATCAAGGCGCACGCCAACAGCCTGGCCATCGCGGCCAATGTACACCCGCATATGCTGCGCCATTCCTTTGCCTCGCATTTACTGCAATCGTCGGGCGACTTACGCGCCGTCCAAGAGTTACTGGGCCACAGCTCGCTGGCAGCAACCCAAATTTATACCTCCCTCGATTTTCAGCACTTGGCCAAGGTGTACGATGAAACCCATCCGCGTGCCAAGAAAAAATAATGCCCGCGCAGCTGTTTTGTGCAACTCAATTGCAGTTGCGGCATAATGCCTCTGTTCTCGTTAAAGTCCGCGCATCGCCATGAACCCAGCCATCACTCCGACTACCCGGCCAAACGCCGCCGATTTATTGGCCGCCCACGGTGTCCGTGCCACCGGTGCACGGCTGAGCGTACTGACTTGCCTGTTGCACGCGCCGCAAGCGATGTCGCACTTAGAATTGCAGCAAGCGCTGCCGGAGATGGACCGCGTCACGCTGTACCGCGCACTTGATTGCCTGAGTCTGGCGGGGATCGCCCATAAAATTGCCGGCGATGATAGAGTTTTTCGCTACGGTACCGCCGAAGCCCGTGCTCATGAACCGCAACACTATTCGCACAGCCACTTCAAGTGTACGCGCTGCAAACGCGTTTTTTGCTTGGACGATAGCCAACAAGCCAGCGCCTTGCATCAGCAATTACAAGCCAGCGTCGCGCACGCCTTGCTAAGCGGCTTCCAAACCCATGACATCGAACTCAATATCAAAGGCTGGTGCGCTGCTTGCGTGAATTGAACTGTTCACCGCAGCCTCGCCCACGCCTGGCCCAACCAAAGGAAAGCCCATGACTAGCCTGATCCCCACCACCATCCTGACCGGTTTCCTCGGCGCTGGCAAAACCACGCTGCTCAATCGGATACTGCAAGAGCAGCATGGGTTCAAAATTGCCGTCATCGAGAATGAATTCGGCCAAGAAAATATCGACAACCACATCCTGTTGCAAGCCATCGAGGAACAGATCGTCGAGATGAACAACGGTTGCATTTGCTGCACCGTGCGCGGTGATCTGATCGTCGCACTGGCCAAACTGATGGCACAAAAAGATGCCGGTCAAATCGACTTCGATCATGTCGTCATCGAAACCACCGGCTTGGCCAACCCCGGCCCGGTTGCGCAAACCTTCTTCCTCGATGAAGAAATCGGCACGCGCTATATGCTCGACGCCGTCGTCACCGTAGTTGATGCGTTTCATGCAATGAAGCAACTCGATGAGTATGAAGAAGCGCAGCGTCAGGTCGGCTTTGCGGACAAAATTTTGCTATCGAAAACAGATCTGGTCGATGCCGCCGCTTTGAGTGCGCTCAAAACCCGTCTGAGCCGCATCAACCCACGCGCACCCATCAGCGCCCTCGATTTCGGCCAAATCGCGATTGCCGAAGTACTCGACCTCAAAGGTTTCAATCTCAACGCCAAACTCGATCTCGACCCCGAATTTTTAGCCGCCGAAGCCGCCGAGCAGGCGCATGCAGAGACGGAGTGCGCGCCCGATTGTCAGCATCATGCACATACGCACGAGCATGAGCAGCAGCACAACCATCACCACGCCAGCCACAGCGACGACATCGCTGCCTTTGTCTTCAAAAGCCAACGGCCCTTCAATACCGGGCAACTCGACCAGTTTCTCGGCGGCTTGGTTCAAGTATTCGGTCCACGCATGCTGCGCTACAAAGGGGTGTTGTTTATGGAAAACGCCGATAGGAAAGTTATTTTCCAAGGAGTTCATGAAATAATGGGCACCGATGTCGGTATGAAGTGGGGAGATGAGGAAATTCGTGAGAGTAAAATGGTTTTTATTGGCAAAAATTTACCAAAAGAGATATTTATTCAGGGCCTCGAGCATTGTTTGGTATAAACTATCGGGCTACTGATAATGAGCATGGCCTCTTGCGGACTGAGAATTCGGTCCCATCTATCCAGCGCTGTTATCTGTCAGGGGAGAATCATCGTCTGCGGCGAAACAGTGCCTCGGATTTTTTCTATGTATTAACACGTTGTATCGAAAGTAAGCGAAGTGGCAACTAAATCACCTAAATCGACTGCTACAGTCAGCGCCCCCGAAGCTCTGCTCACCGAGGAACAACTCCTCGCTATGGTAGAGAAGGACTACATGAACGCTGCACAACTGGCATTTTTCAAGGCCCGTTTGCAACAGCTTGAAAAGGATTTACTGAAGAATGCCGATGAAACCACCGAGCATCTGCGTGAAACGGTGTTGGTCCCAGACCCGGCCGACCGCGCCACGATAGAAGAAGAACATGCGTTGGAATTGCGCACGCGTGATCGCGAACGCAAATTACTTAAAAAAGTGCAGCAATCCATCAACAGCATCGACGAAGGTGACTATGGCTGGTGCGAAGAAACCGGCGAACCGATAGGCGTACCGCGTCTGTTGGCCCGTCCGACCGCCACGCTGTCATTGGAAGCGCAGCAAAGACGTGAAATGAAGCAAAAACTGTACGGCGATTAATTTCCGCGCTTTACACCGCAGTATCACTGCCCTCTGCATCGACGTCGCCCGCCTCATTCGAGACCGGGCGACGTTGCTACTTGGCCAGCCACAACACTCCCAGCGCGACACGACGGCAGCACCGGTACTGATTTTGAACAATTTAATGGATCGTCGCAAGCGACGATGGAAAAGACTCTGGAAGGGGTTTGCATCCCCTCCCATCGCGTCGCTCCTTCGTCGCTCACCGGCCAAAAGAGGCTGTCGCAAAAGCGTAGTGAGTCGGTATCATTACCCTGACTGGTGGCCACGTCATTCCTGCGCGCTTTTGGCAGGAACCCAGCGGCGTTCGTGGTTAACTGAAAATGCCAGAAATTGTGGCATTTTCAGTGTAAAAAACGACGCTGGGTTCCCGCCAAAAGCATGCGGGAATGACGAGGTATGCGGTGTTTCAGGTGTAAAAAACGTCCATCAGGCTTTTGCGACAGCCTCTGAAGGCCGGGGTTTCAAACCCTAGTCAGATTTTTGATGAAAAATCGTTCACCATGCATAACGATATGCACTTACCAACACTACAATGTTACGAATTGTAAAAACTTAGAGCTGGAATGCTTACTCTAATTGTAGAAATAGCTGAAAAAATGCGAAGTAAACCTAAAGATAAGCGCAAATCGCAGATTTTATGCAAATTTATTAATTTTCCAACTAATCCCCAAAATGATGCGTGTCAGCATTGATTTGCGTGGCGCACTATTCGATCTTAATTCAGAATATACTTGAAGCTCATCAATTGTTTGCCGCTGTCTTGGCGTAAATTTTTTTGGGAACAAAGTGGGGATTTTTTCTCTTTTCGGTAAAAAAACGAGTGGCAAAAGCGATGGCTCGGCGGAGAAATCGCCTACGAGAAAAGCGCGCTCGAAAACTGCCAATTCCGTCATTACGGAGTTTGCCGATAGTGAAATTCTCAGCAACTCCCTGATTACGCAAAGGCATATCGCCCGCGCCACTGAACGAAAAATTGACGCCATCGAATTTGAGATGTCCCGCGACATCGTCAAGACGCGCCCAGCCGTCGTCAGCAAAGCCGATCTGGTCAAGCCAAGTGCCTTGACCACACCGGAACCGAGCTTCGATATCGGCGCACACACCCAGCCCATTCATCGACGTGCCGCCTTCATCGATTTTGAAACCACCTTGCCGATGACGCTGCCGACCGATTACCTGCTCGGCCATCATACCGAAATTCACGCCGGCGCCCTGTCCTACAGCGAATCGGTACCGGTACTGGAAGAAGCCGCGATTCTGTTCGCCAGCGGTCAAAACGACGTGGCTGAACAGATGCTCAGCGCCGCCGTACACCATCAACAACTCGGCAACGCCACCGAAATCGGCTGGCAAATGTTGTTTGACCTCTATCGCATCACCGGCAATCAGCATATGTTCGAGAGCTTGTCACTCGATTACGCCAACAAATTCGAAACTTCGCCGCCGTTGTGGCCGGAGTACCAAGCCAGCGGCGAAATGCAAGACGACATCGATGCCAGCGCGGCGATACCGAGCGTGATCTTTCCAGTCAAGTTAGACAGCAGCATCGTCAAGCTTTTGGAAAAGCTACAACTTACCGGTAGCAAGAGCCAGCAACTGCGCCTCGACTTTTCGCGCGTCAAACAAGTCGATCCGGTTGCTTGCGGCTTATTGCTGCGGATCTTAAGAAACTTCAAAAAGAGTAAGCACGACCTGATGCTCGTCGGGGCCCAGGATTTGGCAGAAAAAATCCGTAGCATCCTGCAAGTTGGCCGACGCGACGAAACCGAAGCACCATGGTTACTGCTGCTGGAAATTTTACAATTGCTGCATTTCGAACGCGCGTTCGAAGAAGCCAGCATGGATTACTGCATCACCTTCGAAGTCTCGCCGCCCTCGTTTGAAGCGCCACAGATGCAGGTCACCACCTCATTCCCTAGCCTCAGTGCAGAGCCGCAGTCGGCCCATGCTGACTGCTTCTTGATGCCAGCCAGCATAGAAGGCAAGCTCGACAGTCTGCTCGCGCGCCTGCTCGAACAAGCGGAGCACTACAACCCGCTGCGCCTCGATTGCTCGCGGCTGGAACGGGTGGAATTCGGTGCCTCGGCCGAATTGCTCAATGGTTTAGCACCGATTGCGGCACAAAGCGGTATGGTGATACAGTTCGAAGAAGTCAATTATTTGGTCATGATGCTGTTCAATGCGATGGGTTTGAAAAATATCGCCAGCATTACCCTGCGCAAGCATTGATCTCACCACCTGTTGCGCTGAAACTCTCCTTGTAATTCGACTGCCGCGCCCCAATTTCTTTCAACACGAGGGGCAAAGTGTGCTCTTCGCCGATCTGCCCCGGGCTACCCGCACCCGCGCAATCAGCCACCATATTGGAGTTTTTCATGGAACAATTTCACGGCACCACCATCTTGACGGTGCGACGCGGCAATATTGTCGCCCTCGGTGGTGATGGTCAAGTTACTCTTGGCAACATCATCATGAAGGGAACGGCGCGCAAAGTGCGCAAGCTGTATCACAATAAAGTGCTGGCCGGTTTTGCCGGCGGCACGGCCGACGCCTTCACGCTGATCGAACGATTCGAAGCGAAGTTAGAGAAACATCAAGGTCACCTGATGCGTGCATCGGTAGAGTTGGCCAAAGATTGGCGCACCGACCGCATGCTGCGCCGGCTAGAAGCCATGCTGCTGGTCGCCGACAAAGACAGTACTTTGGTAATCACCGGCAACGGCGATGTGCTGGAACCGAACCTTGGTATCGGTGCCATCGGTTCCGGTGGTACATTTGCGCAATCGGCCGCCATCGCTTTGTATGAAAATACCGATTTATCACCGATAGAGATCGTCAAAAAATCACTGACGATCGCCGGCGAATTATGTATTTACACCAATCTTTCTCACACCATAGAAACCTTGGAATAAGCGTTTGCCGCGCCGCGCGCGCCGCGTCAGCACCGTAAAGGAAATAATATGAACATGACACCAGAACAAATCGTCGCCGAACTCGACAAACACGTAGTCGGCCAGAGTAAGGCCAAGCGCGCCGTCGCCATCGCCTTGCGCAATCGCTGGCGCCGCCAGCAGGTGCAAGAACCGCTGCGCCACGAAATCACGCCGAAAAACATCCTCATGATCGGCCCGACCGGGGTGGGGAAAACCGAAATTGCGCGCCGGCTGGCAAAACTGGCCGATGCACCATTCATTAAAATTGAAGCCACCAAATTCACCGAAGTCGGTTATGTCGGCCGCGATGTCGACACCATCATCCGTGATCTGGTCGACATCGGCATCAAGCAAACCCGTGAAAGCGCTACCCGCCTGGTAAGAGAACGCGCCGTCGATGCCGCCGAAGAGCGTTTGCTCGACCTGCTGTTACCACCGGCGCGTGATTTCGGCATCCACCCGGACTCTGGCGAAACCGGCAGCAGCAGCGAAAATACCACCCGTCAAACCTTCCGCAAACGCCTGCGCGAAGGCGCGCTCGATGACAAGGAAGTCGAAATCGATGTTGCCGAAGCCGTGCCCCATATGGAAATCATGGCACCGCCAGGGATGGAAGAAATGACCGAGCAAATCAAGACCATGTTTTCCGGTCTTGGCAACGCCCGCAAAAAGTCGCGCAAATTACCGATCAGCGAGGCACGTAAGCTATTGATCGAAGAAGAGGCCGGCAAGCTGGTCAATGAAGAAGAATTGAAACAAGAAGCCTTGCGCAATGTTGAGCAAAACGGCATCGTCTTCCTCGACGAAATCGATAAAATCGCCTCGCGTTCCGATACCGGCGGGGCTGAAGTTTCACGCGCCGGCGTGCAGCGTGATTTACTGCCGCTGGTGGAAGGCACCACCGTCAATACCAAGTATGGCATGGTCAAGACCGATCACATTCTCTTCATCGCTTCCGGGGCTTTTCATTTGGCCAAGCCATCCGACCTGATCCCGGAACTGCAGGGACGCTTCCCGATCCGCGTCGAGCTCGAATCGCTGCTGATTGCCGATTTCGAACGCATCTTGACCGGCACTGACGCCTGCCTGACGCGGCAGTACCAAGCCTTATTGGCAACCGAAAATGTGCAGTTGGAATTCACCGACGAGGGCGTGGAACGCTTGGCCGGCATTGCTTATTCAGTCAATGAAACGACCGAAAACATCGGTGCGCGGCGCTTGTACACGGTGATGGAAAAACTGCTGGAAGAAATTTCTTTCGAAGCCCATCAACATGCCGGAAAAACCATCGTCATCGATGCCGACTATGTGAATGTGCGTTTGCAAGCCCTGTCGAGCGACGAAGATTTGTCGCGCTATATCTTGTAAACAGGAGCGTGCGGTGGACCGCCATTGCGCTTGCGTCAGTGGCTAGAGTGGCTAAAGCAGCTTCAGCCGCCCTCCGGCTTGGCATCACGCGCCAACAAGCGCGTGATCATGTCAGCGGCAGAAATACCGTCAAACAATACCGCCGCCACCGCCTCGGTGATCGGCATGTCGATGCCGTGGGCCCGCGCCAGTTCACGCACTGCGCGCGCGCACCGCACGCCTTCGGCGACATGGCCGAGTTCCGCCACGATCACGGCCAGCGATTTCCCTTCGGCCAACGCCAAACCGACACGCCGGTTACGTGACAAATCGCCGGTACAAGTAAGAATCAAATCGCCGATACCGGTCAAACCCATCATGGTTTCTGCCCGTCCACCGAGCGCCACCACTAGCCGGCTGATTTCTGCCAAGCCGCGGGTAATCAAGGCGGCTCGGGCATTCAAACCCAAGCCCAAGCCATCCGCCACCCCGGTAGCGATAGCCAGAATATTTTTAACCGCAGCACCAACTTCGACCCCGACCAAATCATCGCTGCTATACACGCGCATGCTATTGACATGCATGGCCTGCACCACCAATTGGCATAATTGTTCGGAAGTCGAGGCGATGGTCAGTGCGCACGGCAAACCGCGCGCGACTTCCTGAGCGAATGATGGCCCCAGCAAGGCCCCGGTACGTACCGTGGCGGGCAAAATTTGTTCGGCGATCTGATGCGGCAGCAATTGCGAGCCTTCTTCCAAGCCCTTGCACAACCAAACCACATTACACACGGCCGAGCCGGCCACTGCCGTCAAGGTCTCTCGCAAACCCGATACCGAAGTCGCGATCACCAGCAAACCCTGCTCACCAGCGGCATGCATGAGTGCAGCATCGAGCTCGGCACTGATCTGTAATTGTTCGGGAAACCTAAAGCCGGGCAAATACGCGTGGTTTTCACGCTGCGACTGCAATGCCGCCATAGCCAGCGAATTCCGCCCCCACAGCAGCACCTGATTTTTAGCCGTCAGTGCCAAAGCCACCGCCGTACCCCAAGCGCCAGCACCCAATACGCTGATGTTCATTCGAGTCCTTGCCCGCCCGCTGCGGGCGCAAAAATAAATTAATACCAACAAAATGCCAACAAAATAAAAAAGGACAGCAAGCTGTCCCTTTTCTACGCTGCGCCAGCAATTATAAGCCCCAGACCTCGCTGACTTTCAGATAACCAATCTGGCCATCGCGGTGTTTGACCTTGACCCAAGCGCCACTGGCCGGTTCGGCCATTTCAAACAAGACGTTTTTATCAGCGACCAGCAACAAAGTCGAGCTTTCATCGGCATTGCTGTAGAGTTTTGCCGTTGCCGCGCGCACAATCAGACTACGTCGTGTGATCAGATCTTTGGTTTCTACCCAACTGAGGTCGCCCGCCACATCGCGCACCTTACTCCAGGCACCCGAGCTGAATACCACCTCAACCGGCATGCCGCGCGGAGCGACATACAATTTCCCCCCCTTCGCCGATGGCGCGTCATACATCACCACCGCCGCGCTACCGATAGAACGAAATTCCAAACCTTGCGCGGATGCACTTATAGCCAGCACCATCGAACAGGCAAATCCCATCACACTGCGCATGCTTTTCTTTCAGCAAACGGCCGCTAGACCGCCTGCAGCAAAATTACTGAATCGTGGTCGGTGCTTCGACAGTTGTGCCGTCAGCAGCCGCTTTGGCTTGATCGGCAGCGATCTGCAAACGTTGAGCGTAAAATGCTTCAAAGTTAATTTCCGACAGATGGATAGGCGGAAAACCGGCACGAGTTATTGCATCGGCAACATTCGAGCGCAGGTAAGGATAGATAATGTTCGGGCAACCGATACCAAGCAAAGGATCCAGTTGGTCGTCCGGAATATTGCGCGCTTCAAAAATACCAGCTTGCTTACCTTCAACCAAAAAGGCCACTTTATCGCCAATTTTTGCCGTCACAGTTACTGTGACGGTCGATTCGAAAATACCGTCCGCCAGCTTGTCTGCGCCGACATCAACGGCCACTTCGATCGCAGGAGCTTGCTGTTCGAGGAAAATCGCTGGAGAATTTGGCTGCTCAAGCGACAAATCCTTCAAATAAACGCGTTGGATTTGAAATACGGGTTGCAGATTTTCATCAGACATGTGAGCTCTCTAAATTCTAAGGGTTAATATTGTTTTACAACAACGCAACGCCACAGATAAGGTCATTTCCTATCGTTTCAAGATCGCGTCCCACCATTGTAGCAACAAGATGGCGAAAACTGGCATTTGTTGCAAAAAACAAAACAAAATCCGGAAAAAATCGACTGTTAAGCTTCAGAATTGAGTAAAGCCTCGAGTTTACCGGCGCGATCGAGGGCTGACAGATCATCGAAGCCACCGACATGGGTCGCACCGATGTAAATCTGCGGCACCGTGCGTCGACCGGTTTTGCTCATCATCGTTTCACGCGCGACCGGATCGAGGTCGACCCGCACTTTTTCTATCTCTTCAACGCCTTTGGCTTTCAGCAAACGCTCTGCCATCGTGCAATACGGACAAACGGCGGTGCTGTACATCAGAACTGGGGCTTTCATAGGGTTTTTCTCCTGCTTACTTAACGATTGGCATGCCTTGGGTTTTCCAGGCGTCATTTCCACCTTCGAGACTGAAGGCTTGAGCAAAGCCGGCTTTGCTCAATACCGCTACGGCACTGGCAGAACGCACGCCAGTCGCACAAACGGTGATGACAACTGTACTTTTGGACTTTTCTATTTCTTTCAAGCGCTTATTGAGCTCGGCGAGCGGAATATTTTTGGCGTTAGGCAAATGCCCTGCAGCAAATTCTTCGGCATTGCGCACATCCAAAACCAAGGTTTTTCCCTGATTGATGTATTGCGTTGCCTGTAACTGCGAGAGCTTGGCACCGCGACGTTGCAGCAAAGGAAAGAGCAAAGCGCCACCGGAAATGAGGGCTATACCGAGCAGAAAAATATTATCAAGAATGAATTTCACAAGTTTCCAGTAGTAAAAATGGTTATCAGAAGCTCGTCATTATAAAATAGATGCTGATTGCACATATCACTTACCTACTTACCTTGACATTGACCATGTATAAAATCGTATTAATGCGCCACGGCGAATCCACTTGGAACCTCGATAATCGTTTCACCGGCTGGACCGATGTCGATTTGACCCCGAAGGGCGTGGCCGAAGCCAGCGCGGCCGGACAGTTACTCAAAGCAGCAGGTTTCAGCTTCGACTTGGCCTTCACCTCGGTACTCAAACGTGCCGTTCGCACCCTCTGGGGCACGCTCGACGAAATGGATTTGATGTGGCTGCCGATTGAGCACGATTGGCGCCTCAATGAGCGCCATTACGGCGCCCTGCAAGGTTTGAATAAAGCCGAAACCGCCGCCAAATACGGCGATGAGCAAGTATTAGTGTGGCGCAGAAGCTACGATACTCCGCCGCCAGCACTGAGCGCCGACGATGAGCGCGCTTCGTTCGATGATCCGCGCTATGCCAGCCTCGATCATGCGGCCATTCCCCTGACCGAATGTCTGAAGGATACCGTGGCCCGCGTCATGCCGGCTTGGGATGACAGCATCGCCCCGGCTATCCGTGCCGGCAAACGGATTTTAATCTCCGCCCATGGCAACAGCCTGCGCGCCTTGATTAAAATGCTCGACGGAATCAGCGATGAAGACATCGTCAACCTCAATATTCCTAACGGTCAACCGCTGGTCTATGAGCTCGATGCCGATCTCAAACCTATCCGTCACTACTACCTTGGCGACCAAGCTGCCATCGCCGCCTCGCTGGCAGCGGTAGCCAGCCAAGGCAAAGCCGTAAAGCCTTGATGGCAGCAGTCGTCCGCCTGCTCTGCCTCGGCTTCTTAGGCCTGTCCTTGACAGGCCCGGCGGCCGACGCGCTGGCCGCCAGCACGGCGCGTACCCAGCAAAAAGCCAAGGCCGAGAGCGCGCGCGCCGAATTGCAGCAGCAGCTCAAGGCACTGAAAACCGACATCAACAAAACCGAAAACGCCAAAGGCCACGCCAGCGATGCGTTGGCAGAGTCGGAGCAGGCAATTTCCGAAGCCAACCGCTCTTTACGCGACCTGCAGCAAGAACAACAGCAAACCGAAACCAAGTTGACGCAGTTACAACAGCAGCAAGAAGCCTTGCAAGCTCAGGTGGAGCGACAAAAAAATCGTTTGTCGACCTTCCTGCGCAGCCAGTACATACGCGGCGACAGTGACCGCATCAAACTGCTGCTCTCGGGTGACAACCCGAATCGCATCAACCGCGAGCTGCAATACATGGGGTACATCTCGCAAACGCAGGCCAAACTGATCGCCGGCTTGCGCACCAGTTTGGCCGCAGTGGAACAAAACACCCGCGCCGCACAAGATGCTAAAGACGATCTGAGCGACATCGCCGCAGAGCAGAACGACCACAAAGCCGCGCTCGAAGCACAAAAGAAAAAGCACGCCAGCTTGGTCAGCCAGTTATCCGATAAACTGTATGCACAAAAAAAACAAGCCGATAATTTACAAAAAGATGAACAAAGGCTCAGTAATCTGGTCTCACGTCTGGATCAACTGATTCAAGATCAAGCCAAAGCCGAGCAAGTCCGCGCAGAACAGGAAGAAAAACAGCGCCAAGAAAGAATCGCGGCAGCCAAAGCCGAACGCGCTAAACAAGCTGCGGCAGATAAAAAGTCCGGCAAAAAAACCAACCCGAATGCGATCGACGCCGACGAAGCCCCAAAACAAGCTAAAAGCGAAGCGCCACCAAGCGGCGAATTCGACAAACTCAAAGGCCAACTGCGCGCGCCTTTGAAGGGTGAAATTCTGGCCAAATTCGGCAGCAAACGTGGCGATGGGCCGACCTGGAAAGGTTTATTCATCAAAGCGGCCGAGGGCAGCGAAGTCAAAGCGATCGCCGCCGGCAAAGTGATCTTTGCCGATTGGTATAAAGGTTACGGAAATATGCTTATTATTGCTCACGGCGACCAATACATGAGCATTTACGGAAATAATCAGGCAGTATTGAAACATGTCGGCGACAGCGTCAAAGCTGGCGATACAATTGCCAATGCAGGTAACAGCGGCGGCAATGAAGAATCCGGTTTATACTTTGAAATCCGTCATCAAGGACGGGCATTTGATCCGCTTAATTGGATCGTCGTTAAATAGGCATTAGGTGAATCATGGGCAGTAAATTCAAGAATTTCGGCTTAATCGGCCTGGGCATGGTAGCCGGCGTGGCAGCATCGATGCAGTTTTCTGCGTTGGCCCAAAAAAGTGCCGGCAGCCCGCTGCCAGTAGAAGAGCTGCGCCAGTTGGCAGATGTCTTCGGTCTGATCAAATCAGATTATGTCGAACCGGTGGAAGATAAAAAGCTGTTGGAAGAAGCTATTACCGGCATGGTCGCCTCGCTCGATCCACATTCTGCCTACCTCGATAAAAAATCCTTCAAAGAACTTAAAGAAGGTACCCAAGGTAAATTCGTCGGCCTTGGCATCGAAGTCGGCATGGAAGACGGCTACGTCAAAATCATTTCGCCGATCGAAGATTCGCCGGCCTACCGCGCTGGCCTGAAACCCGGCGATCTGATCACCCGACTCGATTCGATACAGGTCAAGGGCTTGTCACTCGATGAAGCCGTTAAAAAAATGCGCGGCGAACCGAATACCAAGATCACCCTGACCATCGCCCGCAAAAATGAAGACAAGCCTATCGTCGTCACCATCACGCGCGAACTGATCAAACAGCAAAGCGTGAAAGCGAAGATCATCGAACCCGGCTATGCCTGGCTGAGAATCTCGCAGTTCCAAGAGCCGACTGTCGAAGACATGGCAAAAAAAATCCAGATGCTGTATGCCCAGGATCCATCGATCAAGGGCTTGGTGCTGGACTTGCGTAACGATCCGGGCGGCGTATTGCCGGGCGCTATCGGTGTGTCGGCCGCCTTTCTGCCGAAAGACGTCGCCGTGGTATCGACCAATGGCCAATTGCCGGACTCGAAAGCCACCTATTATGCCAAGCGCGAGTTTTACACCGGCCGCACCGTCAGCGACCCGTTGGCAAAACTGCCGGAAGCGATCAAAAACGTACCGATGGTGGTATTGATCAATACCGGTTCGGCCTCAGCCTCGGAAATCGTCGCCGGTGCCCTGCAAGATTACAAGCGCGCCACCATCATCGGCACCCAAAGTTTTGGCAAAGGATCGGTACAAACGATACGCCAGATTTCCGCTGATACCGCCGTCAAACTGACTACGGCACGCTATTACACACCGAATGGCCGCTCGATCCAAGCCAAAGGTATCGTACCCGATCTGAACGTCGAAGAAACTGCGGAAGGCGACGGCTTCAACAGCCTGCGCACCCGTGAAGCCGACTTGCAAAAACATTTGAGCAACGATAAGGAAGCCGAAACCGTGCGTCCTAAGGTGGACGAGCTCGAAGAAGAGCAACGCCTGATCGCCTTGGCCAAGAAAAGCAAGCCGCTCGAATACGGCAGCAAAGACGACTACCAGTTGACCCAAGCACTCAATCACCTCAAAGGCTTGCCAGTCAAGGTGACCGAAGCCAAAGATCTGAAAGATGGTAAAGAAAGTAAAAATGAGTCGGGTGCGGAGAAATCCGATAAAGACAGCAAATCCGAACTGAAGAAAAAATAAACCAAAGGCCGCGTCAGCGGCCTTTTTTACAACAACATGAACGACCAACAACTCTTACGTTACTCGCGCCACATTCTGCTCGACCAAATCGGCATCGAAGGTCAGCAGAAAATTTCGGTCGCCCGCGCACTCATCATCGGTGCCGGCGGACTCGGCTCGCCGGCCGCCTTGTACTTGGCCAGTGCCGGCGTCGGTCGCATCACCTTGGTCGACCACGACACGGTCGATCTGACCAATTTACAAAGACAAATTCTGCACACCACCGCCCGCATCGGCCAGCCCAAGGTCGAATCCGGCAAACACACGCTGCAACAAATTAACCCCGAGATCGATATCATCGCGCTGCAACAGCGCGCCGATGCCGCCGGCTTCGCCGACTTGGTAGCACAGGCCGACGTGGTACTCGATTGCAGCGATAACTTCGCGACCCGTCATGCCCTCAACGCCGCCTGCGTCACAGCTGGCGTACCATTGGTATCGGGGGCGGCAATCGGCTTTGATGCCCAGATCAGCGTGTTCGATCGGCGCCAAGCCGACGCCCCCTGTTATGCTTGCCTGTTTCCACCCGATCAAGTGTTTGAAGAAGTGCTGTGTTCGGCCATGGGCGTGTTCGCGCCACTGGTCGGCATCATCGGTGCCATGCAAGCGGCCGAAGCACTGAAACTGATTATGCAGATCGGCCGCTCGCTCAACGGTCGCCTGCTCATGCTCGATGCCCTCAGCATGGAATGGCACAGCATCAGCATTGCCGCCAATCCCGCTTGTCCGGTGTGCCACCGGCAGCCCTCACCTCTGAATGAAAACTGACGCATGTACACCCTCTATTACTCACCCGGCACTGCCAGCATGCTGGTCCATCTGGCCTTACTCGAAACTGGCGCAGCCCATCGCTTGGAATTAGTCGACTTTGCCAGCGGCCAGCAAAAACAAGCGCACTACCTGGCCATCAACCCGGCCGGCGTGGTACCGACCCTGATCGTCGATGGTGCGGCGCGGGTCGAATCAGCCGCCTTGCTGATGTTGTTAGCCGAGCGCCATCCACAGTCAGCGCTGGCACCGGCCAGCGGCAGCGCGCTGCACGAGGCCTGGCGCGAGTGGCTTATTTATCTATGCAATAACTTGCAACCGGCCTTTCGCCTGTGGTTTTATCCGAGCGATCTCGGCTACGCCAGCCATCCGGCGGAACTGAGCACGGCCTTGCAAGAGAAAATTGCCCGCATCTGGGAACACCTCGATCAACATCTGCGCACGCACGGCCCCTACTTGCTGGGTCAACAATTCTCCGGTGCCGACCTGATGCTCGCCATGCTCATGCGCTGGTCGCGCGCGATGCCACGCCCGGCCACCGACTGGCCGGCCTTACGCGGCTTGGCCGAGCTGGTCTGCGCCCGTCCGAGTTGGCACAGCATGCAGCAAACCGAAGCATTGAGCGCCTGGCCGGTCGCGGCATGAGCTTGATCACGTACCAAATCCTGCCACCCTTGCTACCGGAAATTTCGATTTCCGAATTCATCGGCGTGCGCTCGCTGCACTTGGCCTCGGATGCGATTCAAGGCTCGATGCGCATGGCCATGCCCGATCAGATCGAGCTCGAATACGTGCAACAGATGATGATGTGGTTGTTGTTTACCGATGACCCGCGCCACATCGCCCAGCTCGGCCTCGGTGCGGCGGCG
The DNA here is from genome assembly GCF_034347425.1 of Undibacterium sp. CCC3.4. GTDB lineage: Bacteria > Pseudomonadota > Gammaproteobacteria > Burkholderiales > Burkholderiaceae_D > Undibacterium. The sequence goes on along the minus strand of NZ_CP133779.1, from coordinate 1,584,623 downwards.
CTGACCAAGTTTTGTTACCGCCAGTTTCCGCAAGCGCAGATCACGGCGATCGAACTCAATCCGCTGGTCATCAAAGCTTGCCACGAGCATTTCAAATTACCACCGAACGACACCCGTCTACAAGTGCTGTGCATGGATGCGCTGCAATTCGTCAATGAGCGCGCCCATCACGGCACGCTCGATGTCCTGCAGGTTGACCTGTACGACGCCAGCGCAGCAGCGCCAGCGCTGGGTGGCGCGGCGTTCTATCAAGCCTGTGCCGATTGTCTCAACGAACAGGGCATGCTGACGGTGAATTTATTCGGCGACCCGCAAAACTATGCCGCCACCTGCACCGCCCACCTCGAAGCCTTGGAAAACGCCTTCGACGCCGTGGTCTGGCTGCCGCTGGTGCATGATGCCAACACCGTCGCGATCGCCTTCAAACAAGCACCGGCCATCGACTTCGATGTCCTGTTTGCGCGCGCCGCTGAAATTCGCGCGCAAACCAAACTGCCGGCCGCGAAATGGGTGCAAGGTTTGCAAGAGTGGATGTGTGATACTCAGTGAGGCCTTGGGAAACGCGCCTTTAATCGCAGCGGAATTGACCGTTGCCGATGCGGCTGCACTGACTCAGGTACGCCGCGCAGCCAGACCCAGATAAGTTTCGATCACCCGCGCATCATCGGCCAAGTCGGCCGCTGGCCCTTCGAGTACGATGCTGCCGGTTTCCAGCACATAGGCGTAATCGGCCACCTGCAGGGCAGCCCGGGCATTTTGTTCGACCAATAAAATACCGACGCCACTGTCGCGCAGTTGTCGGATGATGTGAAAAATCTCTTTGACTATCAGCGGCGCCAAACCGAGGCTAGGTTCATCCAGCAGCAGCAAACGTGGTTTAGCCATCAGGGCGCGCCCCAGCGCCAACATTTGCCGCTCACCGCCAGACAAACTGCCAGCCAATTGGCTGCGCCGCTGGCGCAAACGTGGAAATAAGTCATACACCATGCCCAATTGATCGGCATAGTCGGGCAGGCCGGCGGCATAGCGGCAATAACTGCCGAGCAGCAGATTATCTTCCACCTTCATGCTCGAAAACAGTTCGCGCTTTTCCGGTACCAAAGACATACCGGCAGCAACGCGCCGCTCGATCGCCCAAGCCGAACAATCGTGGCCGTCATACTCAATCGATCCGCGCTGGCTGGCACCGATTGGCAAAGCCCCGGCCAAGGCATTGAGCAAACTCGATTTACCGGCACCGTTGGGACCAATCACAGTGACAATGCCAGCCGCAGGGACCACCACAGCTATGCCATGCAAGGCCGCGACTTTACCGTAACAAACTTCGATCTGCTCGGCTTGACAGAGTATCGGCTGCGCCATCACTCCAGCCCGCCGAGGTACGCGGCCAACACCGCCGGATCTTGCTGTACCTCGGCTGGCGTGCCTTGTGCGATTTTGCTACCGAATTCCATCACCACCAATTCGTCGCAAACATTCATGACAAAATCCATATCGTGTTCAACCAATAAAATACTCATGCCCGCGGCACGTAATTGACGCAGCACCGCAGCCAATTCCTGTTTCTCTTGATAGCGCAAACCGGCCGCCGGTTCATCTAACAGCAGCAGCAAGGGATCGCAGCATAAGGCGCGGGCAATTTCGACCAAGCGTTGCTGGCCCAGGGCCAGACTGCCGGCCGGCGCGTGCATCAGCTGCGCCAAACCGAGTCGTTGCAATTGCAGCTGTGCCGTCGCCAACAAGCGCTGTTCCATCGCCAAACCAGGTGCGGCAATGCTGAGACAGACTTCGATCAGGTCGTGGTGTTTGCCGCGTAAATGCGCGCCGATAGCAACGTTGTGCAGCACACTCATGTCCGCTTGCAGACGTACATGTTGAAAACTGCGGGCAATGCCGAGTGCCGCTATCGTGCGTGCCGGCAGCTTAGCCAGCGCGTGCCGCTGACCATCGCAATGAAAATACAGCGCGCCTTCAGTGGCCGGCAATACTCCGCTGATCACATTGAACATGGTCGATTTGCCAGCCCCATTGGGACCGATCAAACCAAGTATTTGTCCGGCCCGTAATTGAAACTGCATCTGATTGAGCGCGATTAAGCCACCGAAGCGTTTGCTGAGCTGATCAACTTCCAACAACAAACTGCCGGCCGCGGGCTGCGCACGCTGTGGCAGCGGTTGACACGCTGGCAGCGGTGCCGGCGGCGCTATACTGCCGCTAAGCCGCACTAATGCGGCAGCCAAATAAGGCCAGACGCCATCGCGCGCGGTTTGCAGTATCAGCACCAGCACGACACCGAAGACGATGATGTCAAAATTACCGCTACTGCCCAACACAGCCGGCAGCAGAGTTTGCAACTGATCTTTGAGCACGATCACCATGGCCGAACCGAGCAAGGCGCCCCATACATGGCCGGCACCACCGAGTACCGTCATGAACAGATACTCAATGCCGGCTTGCAGACCAAAAGGCGTAGGATTGACCGAGCGCTGTAAATGCGCATACAACCAGCCCGAGACACTGGCCAGCAGCGCGGCGATCACGAAGATGATCAACTTCAGATTGACGGTATGGACGCCCATGGCTTCGGCCATCAGCACACCGCCTTTGAGGGCGCGAATCGCGCGGCCCGAGCGCGAGGCTAATAAGCGGTGCAGCGCCAGCACCGCCAACAGCACGATGCACCAGATCAGCACGAACATGCGCCTTGGCGTATTGAGCAGCAGGCTGCCGAAGGCGATAGGCGGAATGCCGTTGATGCCATCGTATTTGCCGAGGAATTCAAAATTACCGAACAAGAAATACAAAGACAAACCCCAGGCGATGGTACCGAGCGGCAGATAATGGCCCGACAAGCGCATGCTGATCAAGCCCAGCGCGCTGGCACACAGTAGCGTCAGCAGCAAGCCCAAGGCCAAACCGGACCAAGGCGAACCGGCACCGGCGGTGCTGAGCCAAGCGCTGCTGTAGGCACCGATACCGACGAAGGCCGCTTGCCCGAATGAGGTCAATCCGCCTATCCCCGTCAACAACACCAAGCCGAGCGCGACGATGGCCGACAAGCCTATGTAATTGGCCAAGGTGATCCAGTATTCGCCGAGCGCTAATTGCGGCAGCAAACCGACTGCCAATACTGCTGATATTGCCAACACCGCAGCCGCCCGGCCACGCAAGATCTGGCGACTCATGCTTCATCCTCCTGGTCAAGCACGGTGCTGTGCAGCGAGCGCCACCACAATACCGGAATGATCAAGGCGAACACAATCACTTCTTTGTAAGCGCTGGCCCAAAACGAGGCATACGCCTCGAGCAAGCCGACCAACAGCGCGCCGGCCGCGGCCAAGGGATAGCTGACCAGCCCACCGACGATGGCACCGACAAAACCTTTCAGGCCGATCAGAAAACCGCTGTCGTAATACACCGTCGTCAGCGGCGAAATCAAGATGCCGCAGACGGTGCCAAGTGCACCGGCCATGGTAAACGCGCGCAAGCCGGCAGCGCGGGTGCCGATGCCGACCAATTGCGCGCCCAAGCGATTAACGGCCGTAGCACGCAAGGCTTTGCCGGCCAAAGTACGCTCGAAGTACACATAGAACAGCAGCATCAGCAGCAAGGCCGTCAGTACCACCACCAAGCTTTGCCCACCAATTTGCAAACCGGCGAAGTCGCAGCGCGCCTCGGAAAACGGCGTGGTGCGCGAACCTTCCGGACCGAACATGAGCAGGCCCAAGCCGGTCAAGGCCATATGCACGCCGACCGAGACGATTAACAACACCAGCGTACCGGCGCTGGCGAGCGGCTCGAATGCCAGCCGATACAACAGTGGGGCCAAGGGCGTGACGATGCCCAGCGTGAGCAAGGCTTGCAGCGCCAAGGGCCATTGCTGCAAATCGGTATGGCGCAGCGCCAGCGCGGCAATCGCCGGCAACAGCAGCAAGCTGCCGCAGCAGCGCAGCCACTGCCAGCAAGCGCGTCGCCAATCACGGCCACCGGCGCGCCACACGGTGCGCACTAACAGCAGGGTCTCGCGCAGCAGACACAGCGCGCCCAGCGCCAGCAATAAGTTCAACGTAGCCGGCACATGACCGGCTTGGATCGCCGCCAAACTGAGCGCACCAAAAGCGACAAATTCGCCTTGCGCAATAAAAATTACCCGTGTCACCGAAAATACCAGCACCAGAGCCAAGGCCAGCAGCACATACACAGCGCCATTGGTAATGCCATCCTGCGCCAGAATGGCAGCGATAGAAAAATCCATGAATTTGTCTCAGTTTGCCGAGGAACCGAGCTTCCAGCTGCCACCGACGATTTGCACCATCACGCGCGAACGCTGATCGAGACCGAGGTGGTCTGTGCTGTTCATATTGACGATGCCGTGCGAGGTCGCCAAGTTGCTGGTATTTTCGATTGCCGTGCGTAAGGCGGCGCGGAATTCTTTGCTGCCCGGTTGGGCTTTTTTCAACGCGGTCGGTAGCGCATTTTCCAGTAACAAGCCGGCATCCCAGGCATGACCGCCAAAAGTCGATACCGAGCCGACGCCATACACTTTTTCATACGCGGCGATATACTTCAGGGCCGATTTTTTGACCGGATTATCGTTCGGCAATTGGGCCGCCACCAGCATCGGGCCAGCCGGCAGCCAAGTGCCTTCGCAATCTTTGCCACAAACACGCAGAAAATCATTGTTGGCAACGCCGTGGGTTTGATAAATTTTGCCGCGGTAACCGCGCTCTTTGAGGGTTTTCTGCGGTAAGGCAGCCGGTGTGCCGGCACCGGCAATGAGCACGGCATCGGGGTTGACGGCCATGATCTTCAATACCTGACCAGTCACCGAGGTATCGGGACGGGCGAAGCGTTCATTGGCTAGCAGTTTAAGCTTGCGGCTTTCGGCCAAACGCGAAAACTCGCGGTACCAGCCCTCACCATACGCATCGTTGAAACCGATGAAAGCCACCGTGCGCACGCCGGCGTCGAGCATGTGACTGATAATGGCGGTCGACATATGGGTGTCGTTTTGCGGCGTTTTGAAAACCCAAAACCGCTTGGCATCAGCCGGCGCGATGATGGATACGGCGGCAGCCATGGAAATCATCGGCGTTTCGCTTTCCGCCGCAACATCGATCATCGCCAAGGAAGTTGGCGTGATGGTCGAGCCGATCAATAAATCGACCTTCTCTTCCGACACCAGCTTGCGCGCATTTTTGACCGCCGTGGTGCTGTCGGAAGCGTCATCGAGAATAATGTATTCGACTTTTTTTCCAGCGATTTCACGCGGCAGCAGCGCGAAAGTATTTTTTTCTGCAATCCCCAGCGAAGCCCCGGCACCGGTGGCCGAGACATTCACCCCGACCTTGATTTGGGCGGTGGCCGGAGCGAGCAAGAACAAACTCAGCGTAGCAGGAAGCAAGACGCGTACAAGGCGGGAATTCATCAGGGTGTCTCCTCAACGGATAAAATAACAATCCGGCGTGTCGCCGCCGGTAATCATTGAGTGTAACCGCGGACTTAGTCGGAGCACAACCGCCAATCAAGGCTGCGTCAGTTGCAACTGCACCGTAAATGGCCCACGCAAGGCATTGCACAGCATTAATTGTTCAGCCGTGAGCAAATCCTCACGCGTCAGCGATTGCTCGCGCAATTGATAGCGCGGATCGGCCAACAAGACCGCCCGCATCACCCCCGGTAACACGCCGTCAGACAGCGGCGGGGTCAACCAATGACCATCTTTTTTCAGCAAGACATTGCTGCGCCCGCCTTCGGTCAAGTGGCCGTGCTCATTGAAAAACAACATATCGAAAGCACCGAGTTCAATCGCGCGCTTCCAAGCTTGGTCGTATTCGGCACGCAGCGTGGTTTTATGCGCCAAAAATAATTCGCTGCTGCGCGTCGTACTCGCGGCCAGCAGCACCGTCGGCAGCGCGACCAAGGGACTCAACACCGCACTGTTGATACGCACAGCACCGCCAGCATCGAGCGCCAGCCGCAGCCGGCAATCGACGCCCGGCGGCAACGCGGCACAGGCCGCGCTCAAGGCGCGCGCGATCTGCAGTTCGTCAAACACAAAACCGAAATAAGTGGCCGACTGCCGCAAGCGCAGCAGATGCCGCCCTTGGTGGCGGCAGCCGTCGGCACGACTGGCAAGCAGGGTTTCAAACAATTCGAACGGTGCCGCCAGTCCGGTTAAGAAACCAGCCTTGAGCTGGCATTCGGCAAACTCCTCGGCCGCCACGCTGTCATGCACGATCCCCGCCCCTACCCCCATCTGGCCGCGGCGGACCGTGCAATCGGCCGCGGCAGCCTGTAACTGTAAGGTCCGGATCGGCACCGACAGACAAAAATCACCGGGATAAACAAGCGCGGCAGACTCGACTGGGGCGGGATCAAACCAGCCGATAGCGCCGGTATACAGACCGCGCGCCGCCGTTTCGAGCTGACGAATTATTTCCATGGTGCGGTGTTTCGGCGCACCGGTAATCGAACCGCAAGGAAATAAGGCCGTCATGATGTCGGCCAAACTCAAGCCCGCTTGTAATTGCGCTTCCACGGTCGAAGTCATTTGCAACACGCTGGAAAAAGCCTGCACCTCAAACAGTTGCGGCACCCGCACCGTGCCGGTGGCGGCGATACGGCCTAAATCGTTGCGCAGCAAATCGACGATCATCAGATTTTCTGCCCGGTTCTTGCTATCGGCCGCCAATGCTGCGGCGATCGCCACATTGTCTTCCTCATCGGCGGAAGCCGCTGCCGTCCCCTTCATCGGGCGCGCCTGTAATTGCCCGCCGTGCTGGCGTATGAATAATTCCGGCGACAAAGACAAGATGGCGCCACCATCGGGCAGCATGATCAAGGCCCCATAGGGTACCGGCTGCCGTGCGCGCAGCCGACTGTACAAGGCTGCTGGGCTGCCGTAGGCATCAAACTGCAAGCGATAGGTGTAATTAACTTGATAGCTGTCGCCGGCCTCTATATAAGCGTGAATCGCCCCAATGGCTTGCTCAAACGCGGCTTGATCGGTATCGGCATGCAGCCCAGCAATACCGGCCTGCAAGGGAAGCGCACCGGCAGCGCTGGCCAGCGCCGCACTGACTTGCTCCTGATTGAGTAAGAGACAATGACGAAATACCAAAATCTGTGAAACCGCCGGCTCTTCACGGGGGGCGATAGCCTGTAACTGTGCCCCGGTTTCGTAGCTCAGCAAACTGAGCCCATAATAATTTTGTTGCAATAGCGCTGACAACTTTTGCCACATCGGCAGCCACTCAGCGGCTGTGCGGCATTCCAACACCTGCACCAAGTCATAATACAGACGCGATTGCGCACCACTGTCGTGGGCATCATCGAGCAAAGCAAAGGCCTGACCCGAGCTCAATAGTCCGGGCGGTATCAGAGAAGAAAACGAAGTGGTGGTCACGGCGAGTACGTTCATAAGGGGGAGCGCTCAGTTTACTCGCAGATGGCGCAGCGCACATCCGATAAATCACAAAGGCTGCAGTTTTTTTCACAAAACAGGACAATATCAAGATCGCACGGTATATTCTTAATAATTGACCACGCGCAACATTCCTATGAATACCACTGATCGCAATTTGCCTTTAGCAAAAATTTTGTTGCGCCAGTACGCGCGTCAACTGGGGCTTGGCTGCGTGCTCGGTTTACTGCTTTGCGCATTGCTCACCGCGATCTGGACCGAGCAATTTTTCCTGCGCGCAATCCGCGCCAGCAGCGCCACTCTGGCCAACAATATCAGCGACAATTTGGCCAACGGCGATGTGCGCGGCATGCAAAATCTATTCTTCAATGCAGCGCGTGAGCAAGATTTATTCAGCGCCACACTGTATGATCGCCACGGCCTTGCCATTCTGGCCTGGGCCAACGGTGCACTGGTCGACACCGAGGCGATCTCTGATCGCAGCCTGATTGCCAAGCAGACATTGCAACTCAACAGCAATCACATCTGTACCGTCACACCGGTGAGCGGCCAGGCCGGTTTGCTCGGTAATTTGAAGGTAGACTACAATGCTTGGCCACTGTACTGGCAGATGCTGCTCTTATTACTGAGCAATGCCGCTGCCTTCCTGTTAGCCGGCTGCTGCAGCGTTGCATTATTTTTTCGACAGCAACTGCGTACCCTACAGCCTTTGCAACTGCTCACACAACAAGCCCAGCTGGTACTCGATACCGGCGACTACAGCTTGCGCGTGCAGGAAGCGCCCGGTTTTGCCAATCTGGGTGGCAGTTTCAATGCCATTATTGCGCGTATGGAAAGCTGGGAAAATAATGCTCACAGTGCCAGCCAGCAGCGTCGTGCGGCAGAAGAGCGCATCCACGTGCTGGACAATCACGATAGTCTGACCAAATTACCGAACCGCCATTATTTTCATAAATTAATCACCAATAGCATCGAAGATGCACTCGGAAACCACCAACACTTGTGTTTGATGTTTCTCGATCTCGATCACTTCAAGCTGTTGAGCGAGCGACTCGGTTATGATGCCTGCGATCAGGTTTTACTCATCGTCGCGGAACGTTGCCAAGCCTTGTTATCGCCGGGAGATACACTGTGCCGTGTCGATGCCGATGAGTTTGCCTTGGTATTCCCACAGCAAAAAAACTTGGAAAGTGTGCGGCAACTGGCCGATCAGATCCTCCACGCGATGCAAGCGCCGATGCTGCTCAAGGGCGGCAGTTGCCAAGTCAGTGCCAGCATAGGCATCGCCTGTTGCCCGCTGCATGCACTTGAACAGCGTCTGTTCTTGCGCAACGCCGATCTGGCCCTGCAGAACGCCAAAGCGGCCGGGCGCAATACTTGGCGGCTGTATGATCCCAATCAGACCAACGATCCCGATCTGTCGGTATGAGTCTGGCTCAGTAAGTCCAGCCGCAGCGCCGATACAACAAGCCGAGTACAAACAAAGGGCCGACCAGCAAGAAACGCAGATCATCGAAAAATGAGGGTTTTTTGCCTTCGATATGATGGCCGATGAATTGTCCTATCCAAGCCAGCACGAACACGAGCAAGGCGATCTGCCAAATTCGCCCGGCCGGCAACAGCGGTAACAGTGCCAGCATCAAGCTAGCCATCAGCAACATGCCCAATGCCAAACGCGGCGCGAGAAAGAAATAATAAATCAAACTGGTCATCACGGCCGCGGCGGCAGCCAAGGGATGGGCCGACCACACCAGCGCAAGCAAGGCAAATACGATTGCCGGCACACAAATGCAATGAATGATTTCATTGACCGGATGGAGGTGGCTTTCGGCGTAACGGCTCAACAACACATCGATCTGACGCCGCCGCACGCCGCTGGCATACTGCACTGGGGATGGTTCCATTTTGTCTCCTGAGCGACAGTCGGCCGCCTCGTCAGGCAAAGAGAGGTAGCGGCTGTCTGATTTTTATGATGCGACGCCCGCCTTCGTTGAAGCGGATCGTCCTATCATACACTGCTCTGGATAACAAAAAGCAAGGAACTCAGCGCAATAACATCGCCATTTGTGCTGTAGCGTGTTCGGTCGGCAGCTGTTTAAACCCGGTTTTAGCAAACCGCAGCCAGCGGCCGTAGACAAAACTGCACAGCATGGCCGCACGCACGCTCGCTTCTGTTTCGACGCTGTGGCCCTGAGCGGCGGCCATACGTAAGGATTGGCGCAAAGCCAGTTCCAAACGTTCGGCAAATTGGTTCATCCGCAGTTGCAAACGCTCATCTTCATTCACCAACACATCGCCAATCAAAACCCGCGTCATGCCGGGGTTGCGCTCGGCAAAATTCAACAGCATGTGAACAATCGCCTGCGTCTGTAAGACGCCGTCGTCTTGCTGTTCACTGATTTGATTGATCAAGCCGAACACCGAGGTTTCGATGAAATCGATCAAGCCTTCGAACATTTGCGCTTTGCTGGCGAAATGGCGGTACAAGGCGGCTTCCGAGACACTGACGCGCGCGGCCAGCGCTGCGGTAGTGATTTTTTCGCTTTTCGGGTTTTCCAGCATTGCTGCCAGCGCCTGGAGTATTTGTAATTTGCGCTCGCCGGGTTTGGTACTAGCCATGTTTTGTTTGATTCACTGGTAAAAGTTTGCCACGCACCTGAAGGATGCAAATAGATGTTTCTTTAATGCAATTCCGTCTGAGGCCGGCGAATTGTCGATTTTATGTGAAAGTATGTGTGGATGTGAAGCAATATTGTAAATATCCACAGAACAACTTAATGGATCGTCGCAAGCGACGATGGAAAAGACTCTGGAAGGGGTCTGCATCCCCTCCCATCGCGTCGCTCCTTCGTCGCTCTCCGGCCTGAAGACGCTGTCGCAAAAGCCTGATGGAATCTTTTTACATCTGAAACACCGCATACCTCGTCATTTCCGCATGCCGCAACCTCGTCATTCCCGCATGCTTTTGGCGGGAACCCAGTGTCGTTTTCAGCGCTGAAAACACTATAATATCTGGCATTTTCAGTTAACCACGAACGCCGCTGGGTTCCTGCCAAAAGCGCGCAGGAATGACGTGGCCACCAGTCAGGGTAATGATACCGACTCACTACCCTTTTGCGACAACCTCTGAAGGCCGGGGTTTCAAACCCTAGTCAGATTTTTGATCAAGCGGGCCGGCGACGATAGCGTTGTGCCAGTTCCAACACCGACCGCACCTGTATATCGACGCAGGCGGCGCGCTGGCGCGCCGTGTGATCGGTGATGAAACCGGTCAGCCAGACAGTCTGCAAGCCTTCGCGCTTGGCCGCGCGTAAATTGTCCAGACTATCCTCGACCAAGATACAGTCGGCGGCAGCATAGCCGCGTGCGGCCAGCAATTTACGCAAAAACCGACGCGACGGTTTAGGCTCAAGTTGCCCATGCACGCGCATGTCTTCGACCGAAATATGGTCGTCAAAATGGCGCTGCAAATTCAAATGACGCAGCACCCGTCGCGAGTACAAGCGCGGCGCATTGGTCAAGAGAATTTTTTTACCCGGCAAGCGCTGCAATATTTGTCGCAACCCGCGACGCGCGCGTATCATCGCCAACAAGTCGTCGAAGGTATGCGCGGCGTGTAAAAACTCCTCGGCTTTCACCGCATGGTGGCGCACCAAACCAAGCATGGTCACGCCATAGCGACGGTAGTAATCGAGCCGCAGCGCGTTGACTGCGGCTTGATCGGCGGCCGCCTCGCCGACACCGAGCAAGGCCGCTATATACGCATTCATATTCCGGTTAATGGCTGGAAAAATCGCGTGCGAGGCGTCATGCAAGGTGTTGTCGAGGTCAAACAGCCAAATCGGCTGGCCTGCCATCAATGACTGCGTATCATGGTGCCGAAGGCTTGTTCGGTCAACACTTCCAGCAGCAACGAGTGTTCGATGCGGCCATCGATGATATGCACGGTATTGACACCCGATTTGGCCGCGTCGAGTGCCGAAGAAATTTTCGGCAGCATGCCGCCGGAAATCGTACCGTCAGCGAACATTTCATCGATCTCACGCGCCGACAAATCGGTCACCAAATTACCCTGCTTATCGAGCACGCCCGGAATATTGGTCATCATGATCAATTTTTCAGCCTTGAGAATTTCGGCAATCTTACCAGCGACCAAATCGGCATTGATGTTATACGCTTGGCCATCTTCGCCGAAACCGATCGGTGAAATGATAGGAATGAAGGCATCGTCTTGCAAGGCTTTCACCACCGCCGGATTGATCGCATCGATTTCACCAACATAGCCGATATCGAGCATATTGCCGGGATTTTCACGATCCGGCATCATCATCTTGCGTGCGCGGATCAAGCCGCCATCTTTACCGGTCAAACCGACGGCCTGACCACCGTAATGATTGATCAACATAACGATATCTTGCTGTACTTCGCCGCCCAACACCCATTCCACCACTTCCATGGTTTCTTCATCGGTGATGCGCATGCCTTGGATAAACGTACCCTGCTTGCCCATTTTTTTGAGCGCATTGTCGATTTGCGGTCCGCCGCCATGTACCACGACTGGGTTCATGCCGACCAGTTTCAATAAAATCACGTCGCGCGCGAAGCTATGCTTGAGGCGTTCTTCGGTCATGGCATTGCCACCGTATTTGATGACGATGGTCTTACCGTGAAATTTACGGATGTAGGGCAGCGCTTCTGCCAAAATTTCAGCCTTGATCACGGGCGCGACACCGGCCAATTTATCTTCTGATGCTACTGCTGCGTTTGCGTTGAAATCGCTCATAATGTCGGTATCCTGAGGGTATCATGAAGGGTTTATGCCTTAGCCTCGGATTTTACAGGATTCTGCTGCCAATATTTATGCCAATTCACTCTTAAATTTATGCGCACTTCGATTCATTTACACCAAGAGTTAGAAACCATGCGTCCGGCGCTGCTGCGTTTCGCCATTCTGCAGCTGCGAAATGAGACGGCAGCCGAAGATGCCGTGCAAGAAGCCTTGCTGGCGGTATTGGAGAAACCGGACAGTTTTGCCGGCCAATCCAGCCTGCGCACCTATGTGACCGGTATTTTGAAATTCAAAATCATCGATCATCTGCGCAGCCGCAAACGTGAAGTCGCCTTGCATACCGAAGATGATGAAGCAGAAACCGATCTCATCGACAGCTTATTCAAAGCCAACGGCCATACCGTCAACATGCCGGCAGCCTGGGGGGAGCCGGAAGCTAGCCTGCAACAGCAAGATTTTTTCCGTGTCTTGGAAATCTGTCTGGCAAATTTACCGGCCAAAACCGCGCGCGTGTTCATGATGCGCGAATGGTTAGAATTGGAAACCGAAGAAATTTGTAAGGAATTGAGCCTGACCACGTCTAATCTATGGGTAGTCCTGTACCGCGCCCGCTTGCGGCTGCGCGAATGCTTGGACTTGAATTGGTTCGGCAATCAATAACACGGAAAGCCGCTATGTATTACTTATACTCTTGCAAACAAGCACATCAACTGGTCTCTGAAGGCCTCGATCGCAAGCTCACATTGAGCGAACGTAGTCGGCTGCGGCTGCATCTGTCGATTTGCGATGCCTGCAGCAATTTCAGTGGCCAGATGCAATTACTGCAGCAAGCCATGCGTCGCATCGTTCCCCAAGACTCCGCGCGGGACGACGCCGCATGAGTCAGTGTTCTGTCTGCGCCGCGTCGTTCGACTGCGCCATGGTGGAGGGCAGCGAGCAAGCATGCTGGTGCGGCGCTTGGCCGAGCTTGGCCGTGCCAGACTTACCAGCGACGGCAGCCAACGCCGAACCCGCCTGCCTGTGTCCGGAATGTTTGCGCGCATTGAGCGAGCGGGTGGCTGCAAGAAAAATCTAATTCAGTTACCATTGCCAATCTTCCAGACTGACAGGAACTCAGCATGTCCAACGATACGCCCCTCGCTTACCAAGCGGTCACTATCCCGGTTTCGCAAAGAATTCGCGAGCGCTTGGTCGCGAGTAAAACTCGTTTCCATGCCAATGACAACATCGCCCGCTTCATCGAAGCCGGCGAACTGGCCGAATTGCAGGCCGAAGTCGAAGAAAAAATGCGCGCAGTGTTGCAAAGCTTGGTAATCGACACCGCCAGCGACCACAATACCCAAGATACCGGGCGACGCGTCGCCAAAATGTTCATCAATGAAGTATTCGGCGGCCGCTATGTGCCGATGCCAGCGGTAACGGAATTTCCCAATGCTTCGCATCTCAATGAATTGATGATCATCGGCCCGATCACGGTGCGCAGCGCGTGCTCGCATCACCTGTGCCCGATCATGGGCAAGGTTTGGATAGGCGTGATGCCGAATGAGCATTCGAATTTGATCGGCCTGTCGAAATACGCCCGTATCGCCGAATGGATCATGAGCCGTCCGCAAATTCAGGAAGAAGCCGTGGTGCAGTTGGCCGACGCGCTGCAAGAAAAAATGCAAGCCGATGGCCTTGCGGTGGTGATGGAAGCCGATCACTTCTGCATGCACTGGCGCGGCGTGAAAGACACCGAAGCGAAGATGATCAACAGTGTCATGCATGGCTCGTTTTTGAAAGATCCGAACTTGCGCCGCGAATTTTTATCGTTGATCAAGCGCTGAGCCTGCACAGGCAAGGTTTTCTCGCCCGTCACCACGGGCGCACCAGGAGAGATTTATGTTAGTACGTCTGCTGTACGCCAGTCGCGCCGTCGATGCCAATATCGGCCATACCGTGCAAGCCATCCTACAAGCTTCGCGCTCGCACAACCCGGAAAATGGACTTACCGGCGTGCTCTGTCACACCGACACGGTGTTCATTCAAGTGCTCGAAGGCGGTCGCGATGCGGTCAACACCTTGTATGGACACATCCTGCGCGACCCGCGTCATCGCGATGTGATTCTGCTCGATTATGAAGAAATCACGCAACGGCGCTACGGCGGCTGGACCATGGGGCAAGCCAATATCAGTAAGCTCAATCCCGCTACCCTGCTCAAATATTCACCGTTACCGATACTTGACCCACACGGCATGCCAGGCAAAATGATGCTGGCATTGATCGATGAATTGATGGCCACGGCCGCCATCGTCGGGCGCGCCTGAGTCGTCCGACTCAGGTCGGCATGGCAGTTGGCAGCAGACAGTCCGGCACCGGCACATCGAGTGCGGCGCACATGGCGCGCACCAGATCAGCCGGGGCGGGAGCAATCTGTACCGTCGGCGCACGCGCCGCCGCTGTCAGCAAGGCGCGCACCAGAAACGGCTTGGCTAAGGGCGCGAGGCGATTGAGTTTTTCCAGCGCTTGCCGCACCGTGAAAAAATCACTCTGTACGCTGGCCTGCAGTTCATACTCACGCAAGCCCAAGTCTGGCAATAGCGCCGCCGCACGCACAAAAGCGGCCAGCGTGGCCGCACCTGCATGCGTTTGCGCGACCAGCGACAACAACAAGCACACTTCGCCGCGCAGCTCCGATAAATCCGCATAACGGACCGCAATGTAACGTCCGGCCTGCGGCCCCAAACGCCGCTCCAATACCGTCTGCAAAACAAATTCGCTCTGCGTCATGCGCGCATCAGCGGCAATTAATTTGGCCGCCAAGGCCAGCAGTTGCGCGCGCTGCGTCGGCGTGAGCAACTGCAAAGCCGGCATCGCCAAGTCCAGCCAAGGCAAACGCGCCGGCTCACTCATCGCCTCGATCTCGAGTAACAATTGTTGCGCCAATTCTGCGTGTTGCCCAGCCATTTGCCTCAATAGGGTCTGCTGCAAGGCGTAAGCCTGCGGCTCTTGCCGGTCCAGCAGCAAGGCATACACCAGCGCCGGGGCAGTCGCACTGCCACGCGCCGCCGTCAACAAGCATAAGGGCGGCCGCGCGGCTGCGCTGTCCGCGCGCGGCAGACTGAGCGTGCGTGCCTGCTGAGCGGCTTCCACATTGCGCGCACCGAAACCGTAAAACCCGGTCGGCACATCGGCTTGCTCGAGCGGATCGATGATTTCAGCGGCATCAAGAAAACTGAGCGCATGCCCGTAGATGCAGCGCAAACGCTCTTGTAAAGGCGGATGGGTGGCAAACAAGCCGCTCATCAGGTTCGCCCGGGCCGCGCCGAGAAACATATGCGACATTTGTTCGGCACGCGGATTATCGATGCGCGAACCGCAGGCGCTGGCGACACCGAGTCCACCAATTTTGCGCAGGGCACCGCCGATGCCATCGCGATTCCGGGTGAATTGCACGGCGCTGGCATCGGCCAAAAATTCACGTTGGCGCGATACCGCCGATTTGATCAGGCGGCCGAAAAAAATACCCACATAGCCGATGACGAACAACGCCGCACCGACCACCACCATGATCAGTTGCAACGGCGGCCCCTTATCGTCGCGACTGCGAGTACTGCGCCAAGAGGCGCCCCAATACATCAATTCCTGCCCGAAACCAGCAATCATCTGGATGCCGAACAAGACACTGATGAGTTTGATATTCATGCGCATATCGCCATTGAGGATATGGCTGAACTCATGCCCCACCACGCCTTGCAATTCATCGCGCGTAAGACGCGTCAACGCGCCTTGAGTGACCGCCAGCACGGCCTGATTCGGGTGATAACCGGCAGCAAAGGCATTGATGGCTGCTTCGCGTTCCAACACATACACGCGCGGACAAGCGATGCCGGAGGCCAGCGCCATCTCTTCGACGATATTGAGTAAGCGCCGTTCCTTGCGGTCGGTCGAGGAAGGATGGACCAAATGACCGCCGGCCATTTCCGCCACGGCCTCGCCACCATCACGCAGGCGAAAGCTTTCGAACAAGCTGCCGCCACCGATGAACAGCAAGGTCACCCCGGTATTGACGAAGAAAAAGCCGCGCGGATAAGCCACACCACCGGGCATGCGCAAGGCAAACAAATAATGCCAGATCAGCGCCAGACTCAGGTTGACGGCCGCGACAATGGCCAGCACGGCCAGCGCAAACAGGATCAACAGGGTGCGACTCTGACGATGCGCATGATCCTGTTGTTCAAAAAAATCCATAGGTGTGCCGCTTAGAAAGCGACTTTGACAGCTTGGCGTTCGAGCGCAGCTTCGATGACCTGCAGCATTTCAGCGGCCTTGAAACCGCAACTGTTAGCGACGACAGAAGTGGGAAACTGCTCGATACCGATATTGTATTGCATGACTTGATCGTTATACGCTTGCCGCGCAAAAGCGATTTTATTTTCGGTACTGCTCAATTCTTCGCTCAGTTGCTGCATGTTTTCGTTGGCTTTGAGGTCAGGATACGCTTCCGACAAGGCAAACAATTTTCCCATCGAAGCATTGAGGGTGTTTTCTGCCGCAGCAAATTGCTGCACCGCAGACGGATCAGCCGGATCGCGCGCCGCCTTGCCGCTGGCCGCCAGCGCCAAGCCACGCGCCGCGATCACCGCCTCGAGCGTGACACGCTCATGCTGCATATAATTTTTAGCCACCTCGACCAAGTTCGGAATGAGGTCGTAACGGCGTTTCAACTGCACATCAATCTGCGAAAAACTGTTCTTGAAGCGATTGCGTAGCGTGACCAAGCGGTTATATACACCGACGATCCAGAACAGAAACAAGGCGACGATTACCAGCAAAGCGATCAATGAGGACATGATTTTTTTCCAGACAAAAGAAAAGCCGATGAAACTCATCGGCTCGGCAGTCAATCTTAATTGCGCGTATCAGACTTATTCTCTGGCGCTGGCTGTGGCTGCACCAGCATCGCTTTGAGTTCAGCATCGCTCAGGTATTCGAGTACCTTAACCACTTTGCGTACACCGCTGATGCGGCTGGCGACATCGGCTGCCAGATCACCTTCGTGTGGCGTGACGCGGCCCATCAAATACACGGTACCGCTTTCGGTGACGACTTTAAACGCGCTGGCAAACAAACCTTGGGTGTCGACGAACGATGCCTTGACCTTGGTCGTGAGCAGCGCATCATTCGAGCGTGCCGTGAAGTTGGACAAGCCGGCGATGGCAATTTCATTACTCACCGACAGCACGCCTTCGACGGCGGACAATTCCCGTGCAGCAGTTTGTTTCGCCGCTTCATCGGCAACTTCACCGGTCAACAAGACGCGGCGGTTGAAAGAATTCACATTCACATGGGCGGCATCGCCCAAGGCTTTCGATACCCGGTTCTCACCTTTGATAGCGATGGCCTTGTCTTCGGTTTGGGCACCGAGCGTGCGGCGGTCGGTCGCGGCAAAGGTACTCACGACGGCACTGCCGACGATGAACTCGACACAGCCTTGCAAACTGAGCACGGCCACACAACACAGGGCGGCGGCGGCCAGTGGCAAACGCCGACGAGAAACCAGCAATTTATTCATTTTCTTCACCTCCGAAAAGCGCGGTATCAATACCGTCGCAAATACAATGTATCGTCAATAAATGCACTTCCTGTATGCGCGCGGTACGTTCATGCGGCACACAAATATGCACGTCTGCTTCGGTGAGCAATTTAGCAATCTCACCACCACCTTTGCCGGTCAACGCCACCACACGCATGTCACGCTCGAGCGCGACATTGACCGCATTGACGATACTGGCCGAATTGCCCGAGGTCGACAAGGCCAGCAAGATATCGCCGGCTTGTCCGAATGCCTGTACCTGCTTCGAAAACACCTCTTGAAAACTGTAGTCATTCGCCACCGCCGTCATGATCGAGGTATCGGTGGTCAAGGCCATGGCCGGCAAAGGCAAGCGCTCGCGCTCGAAACGACCGACCAACTCAGCCGCGAAGTGCTGACAGTCGGCGGCCGAGCCACCGTTGCCGCAGGCGAGAATTTTATTCCCGTTCGACAGCGCCAGAAACATCAGCTCTACCGCTTGCGAAATTGGCAGCGCCAATTCATCGGCCGATTGAATTTTTAATTCGGCACTTTCATGGAAGTGCGCCAGGATACGTTGATTTGTCATAGTGCTTCCGATTATACGGCAGGAGTTAGCCTCTATTACTATCTCTAGGTCACAATAACATTTTGCAACCACTGAATGTGGCCTTGGTCGATCGCCACCAAATCAAAGCGACAGGCCGGCAACCGTGGCAGGCGCAGCAGATAAACTTGTGCAGCATGCAATAATTTTGCTTGTTTGGCTGGCGTCACGCTGGCGAGCGCTCCGCCAAATTGCAGCGAGGAGCGACTGCGTACCTCGACGAACACCAAGGACGTGCCGGCGCGCATGATCAAATCGATTTCACCGCCGCGGCAACGGAAATTCTTTTCGACCAATTGCAAGCCGGCCCGCTCCAGAAACTGCAAGGCTTGTGCTTCAGCGGCATCGCCGCAACGCTGCCGGCTGCTGCGGCGGTCGGTATTGACAGTTTGCTCAGGCTCACGGCGTCTCATTGTCGTACAATCTGTGTTTTGCAAGCATTCGAATGGATAGGTATGAGTCTTACCCCACCCCCCCTCTACCCGGACCTCGTTGAGGCTGTCAGCCGCCAGAACTATCCGCTCGGTACATTATATGTAGTCGCGACGCCGATCGGGAATGTCGCCGATATTTCTTTACGCGCCCTGCATGTACTGGGGCTGGTCGATGCCATTGCCTGCGAAGATACCCGCAACACGGCACAACTGCTGGGGCGCTACGGTATCAACCGCCCCTTGATCGCGGCACACCAACATAATGAACGCGAAGTGGCAGAAAAAATCTTGCTGCGCTTGCAAGCTGGCGAACGCATCGCCTTGGTGTCCGATGCCGGCACCCCCGGCGTCTCCGATCCCGGCGCGAAAATCGTCGATGTCCTCAAGCGCGCCGGCATCCCCGTCACGCCGCTGCCCGGTGCCTCGGCCGCCATCAGCGCCTTGTCCGCCAGCGGTTTGCTCGATGAACGTTTTTATTTCGTCGGCTTTTTACCATCGAAAGCCGGCCAGCGCGAACAACTGCTGCATAGTCTGGCCCGGCTCGACGCCAGTTTGATTTTTTATGAAGCCCCGCACCGCATCTGCGAGACGGTGCAAGCGATGCTGAGCGTGTATGGCGGTAGCCGCGAAATCGTGTTGGCGCGTGAACTGAGCAAATTGTTTGAAGAAATCCACCGCTGCCCGCTCAGTGAGGCGCCGACTTGGCTCGCAGCCGATGCGCATCGCGAAAAAGGCGAATACGTGATACTGCTCGGTGCTGCCGCCGTTGAGGCCAACAACGAAGATCTGGAAGCACGCCGCGTACTGACTATCCTGCTGGCGGAATGCAGCGTCAAGCAAGCATCGGCCTTGGCGGCACAACTGACCGGACAAAAAAAGAACGCCCTTTATCAGCTCGCCTTGAGCATGAAAGAAAGCCACTGAAGCAGCATCGGTGTTGCATAATCAGCGCTGCACCACCAAGGGCTGAGCAAGCCCGAGCTTGCCGGCCTGAGCCAAAGCAGATTGGGCATCGGCGCGGCTGTTGAATGGTCCACTGACCAAGCGATACAAGCTGCCCTGCGCAATGATGTCAAAATCTGGCAAGCGGCTTTCGGCGCGCGTCTTCAGATGCGCCATGATGGCTTCGGCATTGGCGCGGATGGCGTAGGCACCGAATTGCAGATAGTAGGCGCCGCTGGCCACACGTGGTACCGCTGCCGCCAGTTTTTCCACCGGCTTGGCCTGGTCGGCCGCCAGTAAATCTTCAAAACTCATCAGATTATCAGGCTGCGCTGTCGCTTCCGGTACGGCCGCGGCCAGCGGCGTAATCACGGGGGCAGCCGGTGCCAAAGCGAGCAAGGGCAGCGCCGGCGGCGCTTGATTTTTGCGGTTTTCCGCCATCCGGTCTATATCGCTCGGCAACAAACGCTCGACTTCAATCTGGCTGCTGCCCTTGGCCAGCAAACCCAGCTTGAGCGCGCCGGTGTACGACAAATCGATGATGCGATTCGAATGAAACGGCCCACGATCATTGATACGCACGATGATCTGCTTGCCATTGGCTAAATTGGTCACGCGCGCATAAGAAGGAATCGGCAAGGTCGGATGAGCCGCCGTGATCTTATACATATCGTAGGGTTCACCGGAGGAGGTTTTTTGGCCATGAAATTTTTTGCCATACCAACTGCCTATGCCGCGTTGCAGGAATGGCGTTTGCGGATCGGTGAGCGGGGTATAGGTTTTACCAAACACCATGTAAGGGCGGTTCGAGCCGCGCGATAAATTTTCGACCACTGGAATCGGATCGACCGTCATTTCCAAGCCCTCGGGCGGGTTATCACCGGGACCATCGTCTTTATAATAGCCACCCTTGCCGCTGCCGGCTTTCGGCAGTGCCGCTGCGGCCGAGCTGGCCGAGCGCGCGCGCGTCGCCTCGGCTGGCGCGGTGACGCGTGGCGGTGCACTGCTACAAGCTACCAACACAGCGGCGACCAGCGCCACACTCAGCCACAGACAGACTTGCGTTTTTTTCATGTTTGTACCAACTTCCGATGACGTTGCACACTCATTAAGATTCCCGCTCCCATTCCCAAGGTTACCAGCGCCGTGCCACCATAGCTTAAAAATGGCAAGGGCACGCCGACCACCGGCAGAATGCCGCTGACCATGCCCATATTAACAAAGGCATAAGTGAAAAAAATCATCGTCACCGATCCGGCCATCAGACGCGCGAATAAGGTGGGTGCATTGGCGGCGATCATCAAACAGCGGATGATGAGTAAAAAATACAAACTGACTAACAAAAGATTACCAAGAAAACCGAATTCTTCGGAAAACACGGCAAAAATGAAATCGGTGGTGCGTTCTGGGATGAATTCCAGATGCGCCTGCGTTCCTTTGAGCCAACCCTTGCCGTGCAAACCACCGGAACCCACAGCGATGGTTGATTGAATGATGTGAAAACCTTTGCCGAGCGGATCGCGGGTTGGGTCGAGCATGGTCAGCACACGGTCGCGCTGGTAGTCATGTAATAAATATGGCCACACCACGGTTGGCGTGATCACCAGTACAAAGGCAAAAATCGCCAACAACAGTTTCCACGACAAACCGGCCAAAAAAATCACCGTGAAACCGGCGGCCACCACCAACAAGGCGGTACCGAGATCGGGCTGCTTGGCGATCAAGCCGGTAGGAATCAACAAAATCAGGGTAGCGATGAGAAAATCTTTCATGCGCAAGGTCCCTTCGCGTTTTTGAAAATACCACGCCAACATCAAGGGTGTGGCGATTTTCATGATCTCTGAAGGCTGCACTACCATGCCGACATTGATCCAGCGTCGCGCGCCCTTTTTCACCATGCCGAATGCGGCGACGGCAATCAACAAGGCGATCCCGAAGGTATAGATAGGAATGGCGAAGCGCATCAGGGTTTGCGGCGGAATATTCGCGACGATCCACATGATGATGAAAGAGACGACGATATTACGCAGTTGATCTTCGATACGACCGGGGAAATCGATGCCGGCCGAATACAAGGTGATGATGCCGAGTGACAGAATTAAAAAGATCAGTATCGCCAGCGGCGCATCAAACACCATGATGTGAGAGCGTAGCCAGCGCCAATTAAAGCCAGAATTTTGCATCATTAATCCCTGTTTCCCAACGGCTCGACGACATCGCCAGGCGCTGCCGGCGCATCAGTTTTAGGCATTTGCTTATCTTTGGCGCTTGGACGCTTGCCAAGCAAATAGTAATCGAGCGCTTTGCGCGCAATCGGTGCCGCCGCCGCCGCGCCGAAACCGGCATTTTCTACTATCAGCGCCAGCGCAATACGCGGCTTGTCGACCGGAGCAAAGGCGATATAGAGCGCATTGTCGCGCTGCCGCTCGGCAGTACGCTTGGCATCGTATTTCTCACCCTTTTTGATACCGACCACCTGCGCCGTGCCGGTTTTACCACCCGACAAATAGCCGGCATCACGGAATACCGCATAGCCGGTACCACCGGCTTCACTGGTCACGCCAACCATGGCACGCTTGATGAGGTCGATGTTTTCCTGTTTCAGAGCGATGCGGTAACTCTCTTTCGGCACCGTCAGTAACTTCTGATGGCTTTGCGGATCTTCCGTCATTTTCACCAAATGCGGCTTCATGACGACGCCGTTATTCGCCAGCGTCGCCACCGCATGCGCCATTTGCAAGGGCGTAAAGGCGTTATAACCTTGACCGATGCCGAGCGAAATAGTTTCACCGGCATACCATTTCTGTTGCGCCGGCTTTTTATAGGCGCTGCGCTTCCATGCCATTGAAGGCAGCAAGCCCTGCTTTTCGTGTTCAAGATCGATGCCGGTTTTTTGCCCGAAACCGAACGGCTTCATGAAATCGTGAATCGCATCGACGCCGAGATCATTGGCCAGCAAATAATAATAGGTATCGCAGGAAGCGACGATGGAGCGATACATATCGACCATGCCGTGACCACCGGGCTTATCATCATTAAAACGATGACCGCCAAACATGAAAAACCCTTGGTCGGCAATCGATTGTGAAGGCGTGCGCTTACCCAATTCCAAGGCCGCCAGTGCCATATACGGTTTATAGGTCGAGCCCGGTGGGTAGATCCCTGACAAGGGCCGGTTCAGCAAGGGGCGGTCTTCCGAAGTATTGAGCTCGGTCCAACTCTGTTGATCGATGCCTTCGACAAATAGATTCGGGTCATACGTCGGTTTGGAGACGAAGGCCAGCACATCGCCGGTCGCCGGTTCGATCGCCACCAGCGCACCGCGACGATCACCAAAGGCTTCCTCCACCAGCTTTTGCAATTCGATATCGACCGAGAGGATCAGATTTTTTCCTGAGGTCGAAGGAGATCTGGCCAAGGTCCGAACCGCGCGCCCGCCGGCCGAAACTTCGACCTGTTCGAAGCCTGTATTACCATGCAAAATTTTCTCGTAACTTTTTTCCAAACCCTCTTTGCCTATGTAATCGGTACCGTTGTAATTGGCACCGTCTTCCATGTCATCGATGATTTCGGCATCCTTGGGGCTGATGCGACCGATATACCCGATCACATGCGAAGCGCTGTCGCCCTGCGGATACTGGCGAAACAAGCGCGCTTGAATATCGACGCCGGGAAAGCGAAAGCGCTGCGCCGTGAAGCGCGCCACTTCTTCATCAGTGAGGCGAGTACGAATCGGCAGACTCTCGAAATTTTTCGAGTCTTCCACCAACTTGCGAAAACGTTTGCGATGCTTCGCCTGAATATCAACCAATTGCGCCAGATCGTCGATCAAAAAATCCATGTCCTGATGAATTTTCGAAGGCGTGATTTCGAGCGTGTAAGCGGAATAATTTTGCGCCAGAATCACGCCATTGCGATCCATAATCAAACCGCGATTAGGTACCACCGGTACGATATCGATGCGGTTTTCATCCGCCAACAAGACGTAGTCATCATGTTTGACGATCTGCAGCCAGACAAAACGCGAAATCAAGGCAGAAAAACAGAACAAGACAAAAATGCCGATAAATATCAGCCGCATGCGGAAAAAATACAGTTCCCGTTCCGTGTTTTTCAATTCATTCATGATCGATAGCTTTACTTACTGCACAAGCGGCGCCAGCGCCGTTCGGTCAAATCGGACGGGTGTCGTCCTTGTTTATTGCACGTCGTTGCGGTGCCAGCAAAATCAGCGTGGCAAGCGGCCACAAAGCAGTGGTCACAACGCTCTCGGAAAAATACATCCAGCCGGGAAAATGGGCGTCGGGCGCGACGATGAGGCGCACGACAATCTGCAAACCTTGCACGAATAAAAACAAGGGAAACACATGCAGCGACTGCGTCAGCGGATGGAACCACAGCACTCGGCGATGAATGGTGATGGCGAAATACGTCAGCAAGGTATAGGCCAGCGCATTTTCACCGAGATGGATGGCATCGTGCACATCCATCAGCAAGCCCATCGCAAAGGCGATGCCTATGCCAACCCGGCGCGGTTGATGTATGCTCCAAAATACCAGCACCAAGGCGACGAAATCGGGAATCGCGATCCAGCCGCCCCAAGGCAGAAAATTGAGAAAAAATGCCATCGCCAAGCTGAAGATAATAAACAGCGGGTTGACCGGCAAAAGAATATAGTGCGGCTGCGTCATTTGGCCGGCTCCTTGGTATCGAGTGCTTCGGCCGCTTCTTTCGCCGTCTCGGCCAGCGAAGGTTGGTCGACCGGCTTGACATCGCTGCTGGCCGGCGCGGCATCGCGCGTTACTTTACGGTTGAGTTTTTCTTTCTTGGCGCGCACATCCTCGGTATCAGGGCGCGGCAGATTTTCCATCGACACCTGCAAGATCAACAATTGCTTGTTGCGATCAATGCCAGCGGTTGGCACACAGAGTATATTTTCAAACGTGGTCACCGCCTTGTTTTCGACTTGCACCACCTTGGCCACGGCCAAGCCGGCCGGGTAAATACCATCGATGCCCGAGGTGACCAACTGATCGCCGTTCTGTACATCGGCATTCGAAGTCAGGCGCATGTCGAGATATGGCGATTGGCCGCGGCCATAGGCCACGCTACGCAAACCATTGCGCAGAATTTGCACCGGAATCGCCTGATTCTTATCGGTCAGCAAGGTCACTTCTGCAGTGAAGGGAAAGATACGCGTGATCTGGCCGACCACCCCGAGATCATCGATCACCGGCTGACCGAGCGCAATACCATCCTTGATACCACGGTCGACAATTACCTTACGGGTCGAGGGATCGCGGGCGTCGTAAATGATTTCCGCCAGCACGCTCTTGACCGTCAAGCGCTCACGCGCGTCTAATAATTTACGTAAATGGCTGTTTTCCGCTTGCAACTGCGCGGTTTGCTGCAGCACATCGGCATTGAGGGTTTGCTGATGCTTGATGCGGATATTTTCTTTTTCCACCTCAGCGACGGTGACAAAGTAATGCGAAAGGTTTTTCACCGCCGTGCTCGGCACCACCGCCGCCATTTGCAAAGGATAGAGCGCGGTGCCAATCACTTGGCGTGCCAACATCAAGGATTTCAGACGGGAATCGACCACCAGCAAAAAAATCGCCAGTATCGTGAAGAAGATCGCGCGGGCCCGGGCTGAGGCGCCTTGCTTGAACAGTGGTGGCGGGCTGTATTCCATACTATATTTATGCTCAGAAACCGGTTTACACCAACGGTAAGGCCAGCGTGCATCCAACAGCAAAGAGCCGGCGGGTGGCCGGCTCTGCATGAATTAAACGACGCTTACTCGTAAGAAAAAATCGAACCGAGCTTATCCATCCGCTCCAAGGCCATACCCGAACCGCGCACCACACAAGTGAGCGGGTCTTCGGCCACGATAACTGGCAAGCCGGTTTCTTCCATCAGCAAGCGATCAAGGTCGCGTAACAAAGCGCCGCCACCGGTGAGCATCATGCCTTTTTCGGCGATATCGGCACCGAGTTCCGGCGGTGTTTGTTCGAGTGCGTTTTTAACGGCCGAGACGATGTTATTGAGCGGATCAGTCAGGGCTTCGAGAATTTCATTACTCGAAATAGTGAACGAGCGCGGAATACCTTCCGACAAATTGCGCCCCTTGACTTCCATCTCCTTGACTTCTGAACCAGGAAAAGCCGAACCGATGGCTTTTTTAATCGCTTCGGCAGTTTGTTCACCAATCAACATGCCGTAATTGCGACGGATGTAATTAACGATGGCTTCATCGAATTTATCGCCACCAACCCGGACCGAGCCTTTATACACCATGCCGCCGAGTGAAATGATGCCGACCTCGGTGGTACCGCCGCCGATATCGACCACCATCGAGCCGGTCGCTTCGGAAACCGGCAAGCCGGCACCGATGGCCGCGGCCATCGGTTCTTCGATCAAAAACACTTGTGAGGCACCGGCACCGAGTGCCGATTCACGGATCGCGCGACGTTCCACTTGGGTCGAACCACAAGGCACGCAAATAATAATGCGCGGCGAAGGTTTGAAGAATTTCGTGTCATGCACCATGCGGATAAATTGCTTGAGCATTTGTTCGGTGACGGTAAAGTCAGCGATGACGCCATCTTTCATAGGACGGATGGCTTCGATATTGCCCGGCACTTTACCCAGCATTTGCTTGGCTTCGCGACCAACTGCCTGGATGGTTTTTTTGCCATTTGGTCCGCCTTCTTGGCGGATAGCAACAACTGAAGGTTCATCGAGTACGATACCCTGACCGCGCACATAAATGAGGGTATTAGCGGTGCCAAGATCGATCGCCAGATCATTAGAGAAATAACTGCGTAAGAAACCAAACATGTATTGTCCTGTATTTAATTCTGTATTGAACTCAGATGGGTGTACAGCCTCTTGAAATCGAGCTGAAACACAAAATTTCTCACCCTTACACTGCAAGCAGCGGTAGGTACCGTGAATAAACAGGCACCAACTTGAAGGGATTTAACGTGCCTAACGTGCCTTTTAGGGCATTAACCCGTCATTCTACCTTATAATCTTCTCAAATTTACTTGATACCAACACCTAAAAATACGGCAGCGGATTTTGTAAATATCAGCCAAGAGACCATGACGGCCCGCGCGCTAGGCCGCTTGGATTTCCGGTCGCGCCCTTTTTGACACTCTCACGCGTTTACGACGCCCCAGAAACCATGTCACTGACACTGAACGATGTTACAAGAATTGCCAATTTGGCAAAAATAAACGTTTCACAAGAGCAAGCTGAATCAACGCTCGCCAAATTAAATGATATTTTTTCATTAGCCGAACAATTACAAGCGATCGACACCACGGGCGTCGCACCGCTCAGTCATCCGATTGCCGCTTTGCTGCCGGAATTGGCGCTGCGCTTGCGCGCCGATGTCGTTACTGAAAGCAATCATCGCGAAGAATACCAATTGCCGGCACCGGCCGTTCAAGACGGTTTGTATTTGGTGCCTCAAGTCATAGAATAAGTTCCATTGGAAAATCACAGCCATGCATAGCAAAACTCTGGCCGAACTGTCGGCCCTATTACACAGCAAACAAATCAGCGCGACCGACTTGGCCCGCCATTACCTCACGCGCATTGCCGGTAGCGAACTCAATGCCTTTCTTCATGTTGACGCCGAAGAAACGCTGAAACAAGCCGCGCTGGCCGATGCCCGTCTGGCCGATGGTACGGCCACGGCCTTGACTGGGATTCCGATCGCGCACAAAGATATCTTTGTCACGCGCCACTGGCGTTCGACCGCCGGCTCGCACATGCTGGAAAATTATGTCAGCCCCTTCGATGCCACGGTAGTAGAAAAACTCGCCGCCGCCGGCATGGTCACGCTGGGCAAGCTCAATTGCGATGAATTTGCGATGGGCTCGTCGAATGAAAACTCTTACTTCGGCGCCGTCAAAAATCCTTGGGATACTACCGCCGTACCGGGCGGTTCATCGGGCGGTTCGGCGGCGGCCGTCGCCGCACGCCTGACCCCGGCCTCGACCGGCACCGACACCGGTGGCTCAATCCGCCAACCAGCGGCGTTTTGCGGCGTCACCGGCATCAAGCCAACCTATGGCAGCGTGTCACGCTATGGGATGATCGCCTTCGCCTCTTCGCTCGATCAAGGCGGTCCGATCGCGCGCAATGCCGAGGACTGCGGCATGCTGCTCAATGCCATCGTCGGCTTCGATGAAAAAGATTCGACCTCAATAGAACGCGCCGCGGAAGATTTCAACCGCGACCTCAACAAGTCAGTACAAGGCTTGCGCATCGGCGTGCCGCGCGAATTTTTCAGCGCCGGCCTGGCCGCCGATGTCGAACAAGCAGTACGCGCCGCGCTGGCCGAGTATGTCAAGCTAGGTGCCATCTTGGTCGACATTTCGCTGCCCAAAACCGAGCTCTCGATTCCAGTCTATTATGTCATCGCTCCGGCAGAAGCCTCGTCGAATCTGAGCCGCTTCGATGGCGTGCGCTACGGTCATCGTGCCGCCAACTACAGCGACCTCAATGACATGTACCGCAAATCGCGTACCGAAGGTTTCGGTGACGAAGTCAAACGGCGTATTTTGGTCGGTGCCTATGTACTCTCACACGGTTATTACGACGCTTACTACTTGCAAGCGCAAAAGATTCGTCGCTTGATCGCGCAAGACTTTGCCGCCGCCTTTGAACAATGCGATGTCATCATGGGGCCGGTGGCACCGAGTGTGGCGTGGGATCTCGGCGCGCAATCGGATGATCCGCTGGCCAATTACCTGGCCGATATTTTCACCCTCTCGACCAGCCTGGCCGGTTTGCCCGGCATGTCGATACCCTGCGGTTTCGGACAAGGTGAAAAAAATGCCCGTCGTCCGGTTGGCCTGCAATTGATTGGTAATTATTTTGCCGAAGCACGCTTGCTCAATGTCGCCCACCAATACCAGCAAGTCACCGACTGGCATCTGCGCAGCCCACAATGAGAGCCGCCGCCCTGATCATGCTGGCGCTGTGCGCCCTGCCACTGCCAGCGCAAACGCTGGATGTGCGCCTGCAGTGCAGCCAAACCTTGCTGGAAAATGGCGATGGTGAACGTTTGATTCTGGCCGATCAGGGCCGTTTTGTACTCGATGGCACGCAGATCAAAGAATTGAACTGGGAATCATCGCAATTGCGGCGCGATCACGGGCATGAATGCAGCATCGATCTCGATGACGAACCGCAAGCCGAAGTCACCGAAACTGGCTGGCGCATCAGCTTGCGCGATGCCGTCACGGCGCGTGCCAAGCGCGGCTATGATTATGATCGCGGCTACCGTTGCAGCATACGCTTGGAGCGTGACGGTGCACTGCTACACATCAAGCCCAGTTGTCCGGCCTTGTGTGGCGCGCGCAAAAATTTCACGGCACTGACAGTCAAGCTCGACGACGGCACCTGCCGCTACGACGAATAAAACAATTGAAACGAATTTTGAGTGCTGCCCAGCTGGCATGCAGCAAACAACAATGACCAAGAAGGAATGATTATGCAATGGGAAGTCGTTATCGGTTTTGAAACGCATGTGCAGCTCAAAACCCAGTCCAAAATCTTCAGCGGTTCGCCGATCGGCTTCGGTGCCGCCCCCAATACCCAGGCCAGTCCGGTCGACTTGGCCTTGCCCGGCGTGTTACCGGTGATGAACAAAGGCGCGGTCGAAAAAGCCATCCAATTTGGTTTGGCCGTCGGTGCCACCATCGCCCCGGAATCGATTTTCGCGCGCAAAAACTATTTCTATCCGGATCTGCCTAAGGGCTACCAGATCAGCCAGTTTGAAATTCCAGTGGTGCAAGGCGGTTTCGTTTCCTGCGCCTTTGAAAAAGATGGCAAGGCCGAAGTACGCGTGATCGAACTGACGCGCGCCCATCTGGAAGAAGATGCCGGCAAATCGCTGCATGAAGATTATCAAGGCATGACCGGCATCGATCTCAACCGCGCCGGTACGCCGCTGTTGGAAATCGTGACCGAACCGGTGATGCGCAGCGCCGTCGAAGCGGTAGCCTACGCCAAGGCCCTGCATGCACTGGTGATGTGGCTCGATATTTGCGATGGCAATATGCAGGAAGGCTCGTTCCGTTGCGATGCCAATGTCTCGGTGCGTCCGTTCGGTCAAACAGAATACGGTACCCGTTGCGAAATCAAGAATCTCAACTCCTTCCGCTTCCTCGAAGAAGCGATCAACATCGAAATCCACCGCCAGATCGAATTGATCGAGGATGGCGGCCGCGTGGTGCAAGAAACCCGTCTTTACGATCCCGATCGCAAAGAAACCCGTTCCATGCGCAGCAAAGAAGATTCGCAAGATTACCGCTACTTCCCCGACCCGGATCTGCCGCCGCTCAAAGTCAGCGCTGAATGGATAGAACAAGTTCGCAGCAGCATGCCGGAATTGCCCGATGCCATGCGCGCGCGCTTCATCGCCCAATTCGGCTTGAGCGCTTACGATGCCGCCCTGATGACCCAATCCAAGGGCATGGCAAGCTATTTTGAAGCGCTCGTCGGCGCCGCCGGTGTGAGCCTGGCCAAAGCGGCCGCCAACTTGATGATGGGCGATGTCGCCTCCACCCTCAAACGCGAAAACACCGAGATCGGTGCCATTCCGCTTAGCCCGGCGCAACTGGCGCTGCTGCTGCAGCGTGTCGCCGACGGCACCATCTCCAACAAAATCGCCAAAGAAGTATTGGCCGCCATGTGGGAAGCGCCGAACAGCGCGTTGCAACTGGCCGATCAAATCATCGACGCCAAGGGCTTGAAACAAATTTCCGACGTCGGCGCACTGGAAAAAATCATCGATGAGGTATTGGCAGCCAATCCGCAATCGGTCGAAGAATATCGCGCCGGTAAAGAAAAAGCCTTCAATTCGCTGGTTGGACAAGCGATGAAAGCGACCAAGGGCAAGGGCAATCCAGCCCAGGTCAATGATTTGCTCAAGCAAAAATTGAGCGCGTAAGTCGCGCACTACCCCTTATTATTTCATACAGCGAGCCTATCGTGAGCAATTTAAGACAAGAATTCATACAATTTTCGGTCGCCGCCGGCGTGATACGCTTCGGTGATTTCGTCACCAAAGCGGGCCGCAATTCGCCGTATTTTTTCAATGCCGGCCTGTTCAGCGACGGTGCCAATCTCGGCCGCTTGGCCGCGTTCTATGCCGACACCCTGATCAATTCCGGCGTCGAATTCGACATGCTGTTCGGCCCCGCCTACAAAGGCATCACGCTGGCCTCGGCCACCGCGGTGGCATTGGCCGCCCGCGGCCGCAATGTCGGTTTCGCCTACAACCGTAAAGAAGCCAAAGACCACGGCGAAGGCGGCAGCATCGTCGGCGCTGAACTCAAAGGGAAAGTCGTTATCATCGACGACGTCATTTCAGCCGGCACCTCGGTACGCGAATCGGTGGAATTGATCCGCGCCGCCGGTGCCACACCGTGTGCGGTGCTGATCGCCCTCGACCGCATGGAACGCTCGGGCAAGGAACCGAATTTATCGGTCAATTCGGCGGTGCAAGAAGTCAGTCAGGCGTATCAGATGCCGGTGGTGTCGATTGGTAATTTGAATGATTTGTTTGAGTATTTGTCACGCACCGATGGCGATGCACAACTTCAGCAAAACCAGCTCGCGGTGGCGGCTTACCGTGAGCGCTATGGTGCCAGTTATTAATACTTGTCATTCCCGCGAGCGCCCAATTCGTCATTGCCGCGCGCTTTTGACGGCAACCCAGTGGCGTTCGCAGATAACTGAAAATGCCCGAAATGATGGCGTTTTCAGTGGTAAAAACCGCGCTAGGTTGACGCCAAAGGCAAGGAAGAACGACGCACAACTTAAGGCCTGCGCCTACCGAGCAATCACCGAAACCAGTTGAATTCGCGGCTTTATTTATTTCCAATAACGTTAATCACATCGCGAATACTCATTTTATTTTCTTTACTTGCAATGCCAAGCTGCCGAAGGACGGCCGCACTAACGTCCGTGATACACCGTCGAACTTCAATTTGCGCAGCCACCGCCGCATATTCACTCACCCGGTCTTGGCTCAATCCGACGCTGTGCGCGACCGTATTGCTGCCATCTGACTTGAAATAATAGTCCCCGATTACGGTTCCCAAAGCGGAAAAATCCGATGCGTAAGTAGCGCAAATTCTGAGCAGCAGATCATAGTCTTCTTCCCACGTTAGCGATGTATTGAATCTCAAGATATCAGCAGAGACCACAGAACGGTCAATTAAGTAAGAATGAATCGGACAAAAATTTGCTCGAAACAAGTCACTCAAAGAACTGCCGCTGAATGGTGCCGCCGCTTCTTTTACGGCACAGAGAAACTGAGAAAAAATATCCACACTTAATAATCTGACTGTCGCAAACGCAATACCCGCGTGAGTACTTCTTAAGTTCTGCACTAAGATAGAGTAGGCTTCCGGATAGAGCACATCATCATAATCGAGAAACGCGACGTACTGACCTCTCGCAGCGTCTAAACCCAAATTTAACAATTCAGTCCTCGCATCAGCAGAAGACGAATTTGTTAAATTTTCAATTTGAATAGTAGGGCAATTTGGGAACTTCATCAACGAAGCCAGATTAGCCCTCAGCAAACACAACTCTTCATCAGTAAATCTCTGAACAACGATAATAATATTAAGAGATTTATAAAATTGACCGACTAAAGAAAAAATACATCGGTTTAATTCGAGTAAACGACTGCTATCGTGAAACCTGACGATGCAATCAATTTGGTTTTTTACCATAAATTGTATTTGAAAAATTTGACTTAGAATTGACTGCCCACAAATTGCAAGCTTGCGTATTTCAGCGGCAAGCAAAACAAAATTGGCATCCGTAAAAAATACATCCGCTTACCAACGTGGGTTGGAAAAACTGAACTGGTGAGTGAAATCGGCATACTGAGACCACTCCTTCGGTACCGTCTCCACCGCAACACTTGGAACAACAAAATTTCTTTCTACCAGCGTCAATTTCATTTCCTGCTCAAATTCAAACGCATTCCATTTTTTTGCCAAAATATACCCTGAGCGTAAAATCATTTCCAGCGTGGCAGGAGTCATTTTGCGATTCGTCACTGAATGAAAAAATAAGGCTCGCGGGTTAGTTTTCAAAGCAAAACCATGCGCCTTAGCTCGCCATGAAAAATCGACATCCTCGCAATACATAAAGAAAGTCTCGTCAAATCCAGCTGTGGCCTCAAAAGCCGCTCGCGGCACAGCTAAGCAAGCACCAGACACCCAAGGGGTATCCAAGGTGTGAGGATCATATGGCTTTGGATGCTCAGATGGGAATTGGAGAGCCTCCACAATTGCACGGCCATTTGCTGCCATCATGGTTTTCATCATTTCGCTGATTGCATCAGGATGCAAAGCACCATCAGGATTAATCGCAATGTACACATCAAACTGCCGAGCAAACGCAATTTTCATCAAGTGATTGTGCCCGGCACCAAATCCTACATTCCCTTTCGGCGCTTGCCGCTCGATTAAATCGGACTGTTCGATATACTCAGTCGTATCTGCGCCGTTATCAAGGACAAACAGCTTAGCATTTACTTCATACCCGGCTGTTTGCAAGGAAATCTTGGCAGACTCTATGGCAAGCCTTAATTCTTCGCGACTATTATTGTAAGAAACCAAACCTATCGCTATTTTCACAGCGGGATCGAGCACTATTGCCGTCCCTAAAGCGCTGTCACGAACCCGCTCAAACAGGGATGATGCAGCGTTCGCGACGGCTGGAACTGGTAAAGCTCGCGGCTTGACACCATTTGGCTTGAGGAGCTCAAAACCGTATTCGGCCTGATAGTGCAGAAACGCATCAGCATCAGCCACTTCGATGATTGCAGGAGTGTTTGCAAAAAACTCCGAACAAGCAACTTTCATCCATTGGTAGCCAGCATATTCACAGCTGTGAAAGAACACGCGCTCCAGTGCATGCGCCAAGGTCGCGTCGGTTTGCCCGAGTTCAGGATCAAACTTTTCTATACTCAAGTGCAAGTCGAGCAAGGGTTTTAATGCCGCCGTTCTGGCCCAAAACATTGAGCCTGAAGGAAAGTCGAGTGCGGCTTTTTCATCGATGCCAAACCCCATCCGGGTCGCCAAGGCAGAGGCTTTTGCAAAATTTCCACCCCAGTTAGTCCAGTGCCGCATCGGCTCAAAATGTTGCGAAGAAATCATTCCTAATTTCGGGTTTGTCTCAAATGCAAACAAAATCGACTTAACAATTTCTTCATTCCCGAGCAAACTTTCGAATATAAAGTGACGCCAAGGGGCTAACACATTGGCATGGTGTGATCGTTTTCCGTGCAAGCACAACACGTACTCGTATTTATGATAAACATCAGCAAAGCTGATTAATTTCGGCGCGATGTCTCTGCCACGGTTGGGAACAATTCGGACATCCACCGTCCCCTTAGTCCAACTTTTAAAAACCTGTTGGATAATTCCCGCTTTAAATGCATCCGTAGTCGAAATATAGATATCTACATTGCAGGGTATTTTCGAAAGATAAGTGCGGCACTCAACCGCGAGATCTTCGTAAAACAAGTGAATCACGGCGGCGACAACGGTGTTGTCAGCTAAAACCGGTAATTCAAATTTGAACGGAATCGCCAAACTGTAATCAATGTCTAAAGAACGCGCTGCTTCAGGAGGCGTAGCGACGGTCGGCAAGGTCAACGCCGCTACCTTGGAACAAAATTTCGTGAAAATTTTATTCTTCGCAAGAAATTTCCGCTTTAATAAGTTTGCCAGGTAAGGCCAACCTTTTGTCGGCCCCAGAAAAATCAGCTCTGTTAAGAAAATACTTCTTTTCAAAAAACGCCCTATCGCTTGTCTGAGCGACAACGGTACTGCTCTTGCAACATAGCGTAGTGGCGCGGAAATCTGCCAAGTCGTTGAGGTCAAGATCGTTTGTAAAACCAGATTGGTTTTTCGCGACTCTTGCTCTATTCGTGCAAGTTCCTCTTCAAGCCGATTCTGCTGTTCGGTCAACTGCAATTTCCCAGCCACATGTTTTTCACATTCATGCTTTTTTTCCAGCAACATCGTTTTTAAGTTAAGGATTTCTGCTTCAAATTTTTTCTGAGCAACATTATTTTTTAACTCGTACTGCCGATAAATTTCTGCCAGAGAAGTATCGAGTTGCCTGGTTTCGCTCGGAAACGCAGTCAAAATAAATTGAAAGGCCATGGCGTTCGGTCGTTCTTGAATTTTTTTCCGTAAATCCGCATCCAGTGCGTCCCAATACTTTGAAAATTCGGGATGGTCGATATCCGCATTGACGCTGTCAAAATGTACTACCGAGTAAGCCTTGGCCAAGAGGAGCTCACGCAAACTTTGCTCGGTAAAAAAATGGACGTGGGTTTTATCGAGAAGGCCCGTTTCAGCATAATGAAAAGTACCTTGAAGCAATGATGCAATGACGCCACCATACGCAATATTGGGGGTCGAAATAATCAGTATTCCATCAGGCTTCAAAAGCTGCCGGAAATATTCAAAGCACCTACCAGGATCACGTAAGTGTTCTAATACATCGGCAGCAACGATGACGTCGAAGGCCGCCTCGCCGCTCATCTCTTGAGGCCAGTCGGCATTTTCTAAATTAATCGCATACACGGCGCTGCAATACTGCCGAGCCGTCTCGACTGCAACAGCATCAAAATCGACACCAACCACTTGGCATCCATGTGCTTGCAATATTGCAGACATATGCCCGGAGGAACATCCTAATTCCAATACTCTTTTGTCATAGCCGACCAAACGTATTACACGTGCTGCAATACTGTTTGAATTGATATCAAATTCATAAGCGTATCGGTTCATTCTACAAATATTCCTTTTTTTATTCGAAATACACACGATCGCCGTGTTTTCGCTGTATTTTCGATCAGAGCAGAAAGTGAAACTTTTCTGAGCTCTAAATTATTCTGTAATTTTAAATTCTATTTTCCGCATAGGAATACCGACTAAACCGGTGACCGCCGACGATGATTCTGATCTTAAAATCATCGCATCGTTAATCCAGTCCAAAGGGATATGCTCTTCATTGCTACCGGAGGCAACAGCAACGCAAATAGAGTATTCCCCCTTCAACAGAATCGGCATGAGAAAGTGAAATTCTGCAACTATCGCGCTGCCCGCTCGAACATTCAGCGGAGCATCATGGTAAGTAAAGTAAGTGTTATCACCAAATAAGATTTGACCCAAGCGGTCTTTTACGTAAAAACCAATGATGGGTGAAAAAATATCTTGTGTGATGTTTGCTCGGATAATAAATGTGACTTCTTCCCCGCCAACAACCCAAGTGAGCGGGGTATTAGTTTCATCGCATAACTCAACCGAAAAAATCTCGGCTTCCTTGGTACCGAAACGCGAGACATCTTGGTTAAATTCAATAATTTTTATATCGTTGCGTAGATTAGTGTTATTCAACCACGCCAAGCGGCCATCTTTTCGTTCGACTGAGATGGCTGTTCGTTTCGCTGTTGGCTCGATTTGGACACGAGCGGCAGGACCCTGGATAGATTCATAAAATGCTTGCAGATAAAGATCAGAAACCTCTTTCGCCGACCCATGGGCTTGCACCACACCCTTCTCCAGCCAAAGCGCGGCTTGACAGATATTTTTTACCGCTGCCGTGTCATGACTGACAAAAAGTATAGAGCCGTTTTCAAGAAATTTTCGCAGAAAGCGCATACATTTTTGTGTAAAAAATGCGTCGCCTACTGCTAAGGCCTCGTCAATCACAAGAATATCTGCATCAACATGGGCAATGACAGCGAAAGCGAGACGTACATACATCCCGCTTGAATAAGTTTTCACTGGCTGATCAATAAACTCACCAATATCAGCGAAAGCGATGATGTCATCCAAGCGCTGGGCGACTTCCGCCCTCGACAGACCGAGCAACTGACCGTTCATGAAAATATTTTCACGACCTGAATATTCGGGATTAAATCCTGACCCTAATTCCAACAAAGCAGCCACGCGACCTTGAATTTGCACGTCTCCAGTCGTCGAATTCAAGGTGCCACAAAGAATTTGCAACAGTGTGCTTTTCCCTGAACCATTGCGGCCAATGATGCCGAGCGTCTCGCCCTTTTTTAATTCAAAATTGACGTCGCGCAATGCCCAGTGTTGGCGCGAACAAGCCGCCGCCAACTGAGACAGTTTTAAGCGAAACTTTAAAACAGGACACAAGCGTGCTAGCAAGGAATACAAACCTTGGATCAATCGATCGTTCGGTTTATCATACATTTGAAAGCACTTGCCAACGTTAGTAACTTTTATGACGAGGTTAGAGGACATCAGCAAATCCTGACCGTGTTTTTTGAAAACAAACAAACCCCAACCATGCTGCAAGACAAGACATTGCCGCGTAGATTAGCCAATGGCTTAAATCCGGCACCAAGCCCCAGATTTGAACGTTGCGTGCTTGCTCTATAGGATAGACCAATGGATTAAATTGAGCAATTTTTTGCCACCTGACAGGTACTGAGGACAAGGGAAAGAAAACCGGCGACAAAAACATCAAGCCCGTAACAAAGATACCAATCGTTTGTCCTATATCCCTCAAAAACACTCCCAAGGCCGACAATAACCAACTAAACCCCAGACAAAACAGAAAAAATGGCAAAACAATAAAAGGGAGGAAGAATACCGTCAAAGGAATGTGCCCAATCAATATTAGTTGAAATATAAGCAATACTGACGCACTCACGAGCATATGAAACATCGACGAAAGAAGATTTACGCAAGGTAGTATCTCCAAAGGGAATATTATTTTTTTTACGTAGCTCTCATTGAGCAATATCAGTCCAGGTGCCCTGGTGATATTTTCGGCGAACAGATTAAATATAATTAAGCCAGTAAACAGTACGATGGCGAATTCGCTACGTGAGGAATTGCCTGCGCTCCAACGCGCTTGGAATATCTCACCAAAAACAAAGGTGTAGATGACCAGCATGAGAATTGGGGTGAGGAGCGACCATAAAACACCAAGTTTAGATCCTTTGTATTTGCCAACGGCATCACGTTTGGCTAATTCAATGATAAGTTCTCTATGTTTAAATAAAGTACGGGCAAGTTGTAGAGGAGAAGTTGAGTATTTCGTCATTGCTTAAGTAACACATGCAGATAAACCATTACACGTGTATGTAGTAGTTGGTGGAATCCCACACAAAAAATGGGCAGCGCATTAATTTGGTTCGCCAAAAAGCCTGAAACACGCTCAATGAAGCGATCCTGAGCTTCAACTTTCATAATCGCAAGCTCTATTACAAATGGTTAATCTTATTTAAGAAGGTATAATTATTTCTTCTAAGTATACCACTGGGCCAAGAGCAAGTTAACTTAAGTTAGCTAAACGACAATTTTCTCATGGGGATAGTGTTGTCAGAAGTGCGCCGTCAAACCACATTAGCAAACCCATATTCCCCTACGGTAATTTTGCAGTCCCCGACTATTCGGCTCAGCATAGTTAGGCTTCGCGAATACCCTTACTAACTTTTTAGCTTCGACAGTAATTCCATGACCAAAATCATCTCCGCCAACCTGAATGGCATCCGTTCCGCTGCAAAAAAAGGCTTTTTCGAATGGATGGAACAGCAAGATGCCGACTTCGTCTGCGTGCAGGAATTAAAAGCCCAAGCCGGCGACATGACGGCAGATTTCCTCACACCGCACGGCTGCCATGGACATTTTCATTATGCGGAGAAAAAGGGTTATTCGGGTGCCGGCGTCTACAGTAAGCAAGCACCGGATGCCGTGCATATCGGCTTTGGCAGTGCCGAATTCGATCCGGAAGGACGTTATGTGCGCTGCGACTTCGGTAATTTGTCGGTGATCTCGGTGTACTGCCCATCCGGCTCTTCCTCGCCGGAACGGCAGGAAGCCAAGTTCCGCTTCATGGCCGAGTTTTATCCCCATCTGGCCATGCTGATGGCGGCCGGACGCGAACTCGTCATCTGCGGCGACTGGAATATCGCGCACAAAGAAGTCGATTTGAAAAATTGGAAGAGCAATCAGAAAAATTCCGGCTTCTTGCCCGAAGAACGGGCTTGGCTCAGTCGCTTATTCGACGAGCAAGGCTGGGTCGACGTCTATCGCCAGTTGCACCCGGACTTGACCGGCGAAGCCTACACCTGGTGGAGTAATCGCGGCCAAGCTTGGGCCAATAATGTCGGGTGGCGCATCGATTATCATGTCGCCACGCCGGCCATGGGTGCAACAGCGCGCTCGGCATCCGTTTACAAAGAGCAGCGCTTTTCCGACCATGCACCGCTGACGATTGTCTACGCCTGAGCAAAAAACAAAGCGTCGCTTGCGACGCTGGAACCAGCCAACAACTTAATGGATCGTCGCAAGCGACGATGGAAAAGACTCTGGAAGGGGTTTGCATCCCCTCCCATCGCGTCGCTCCTTCGTCGCTCACCGGCCAAAAGAGGCTGTCGCAAAAGCCTGATGGACGTTTTTTACACCTGAAACACCGCATACCTCGTCATTCCCGCATGCTTTTGGCGGGAACCCAGCGTCGTTTTTTACACTGAAAATGCCACAATTTCTGGCATTTTCAGTTAACCACGAACGCCGCTGGGTTCCTGCCAAAAGCGCGCAGGAATGACGTGGCCACCAGTTGGGGTAATGATACCGACTCACTATGTAATGGTCTAATGTTTACGGACACCTCAATAGGAGGAATAATTACCTAAACGAGGAAAATAAAGATGACTGGGAATAAAAAATACGAAGCTACTTTTAAACTTGAAGTGGCCCGGATGGTGCTGGATCAAGGCGTAGCGGTTGCTAAAATCGTGAAAGATATGGGTATTGGAGAAACCGCCGTGCGGCGCTGGGTTGAACAATATCGCGCTGAACAAGGTGGCCAGGCTGGCATAGGGAAACCACTGTCTGCCGAGCTGCAACGGATTCGCCAACTCGAACAAGAAAACCGTCTACTGCGTTCGGACAATGACCTGTTAAAAAAAGCATCGGCCTTCTTTGCACGCGAAATGAAATGATCTACGAGTTAGTCGATCATTGGCAAACGAAGGCCTCGGTAGCACAACTGTGTCGTCTCTTGGGAGCGAGCCGGTCTGGCTACTACGCAGCAAAAGCAAAGACAAAAATGACCGCAATATGTGTCACCAGCGTGCATCTGAAAGCGGAATTCGCTGCCAGTGGCCGCAGTTATGGCAGCCGTCGCCTGGTCAGTGCACTGCACGCCAAGAACATCGTCATTGGCCGCTACAAAGTACGGCGCTTAATGCGTGAAGCCCAGATCAAAACCGTCTGGAAGAGAAAATTTATCAACACGACAGATAGCAAACATGATTTACCAATAGCGAGCAATATTCTCAATAGACAGTTCAACCCAGCAGAGCCCAATCGCGCCTGGACTTCCGATATTACCTATGTCCGTACGCGTACTGGCTGGTTGTATTTGGCGGTCGTGATGGAGTTATTCTCACGAAAAATCATAGGCTGGGCAATGGGGCCAACGATGCCAGCTGAATTGGTTTGTCGGGCGCTACGGATGGCGGTTGAGGCACGTAAGCCGGCAGCGGGTTTAATTTTGCATTCCGACCGTGGCAGTCAATATGCCAGTCATGAATACCAACATTTACTCAAACAACATGGCCTTGTTTGCAGTATGAGCCGTAAAGGAAACTGCTGGGATAACGCGGCGATGGAACGCTTCTTCTTAAATTTAAAGATGGAGCGTGTCTGGCAACGCGATTACGCGAATCAAATGGAAGCCACAAAAGACATCATTGAATACATCGTAGGCTTTTATAACTGCTTACGATTGCATTCAACGCTGGGCAATTTGCCGCCCATGATTTACGAAAAAGAAATGGCAGAAAAAAAACCTATTGATGTGTCCGAAATAACTTGACCACTACACTACCCTTTTGCGACAGCCTCTGAAGGCCGGGGTTTCAAACGCTAGTCAGATTTTTGATGAAATGATCGGCAACTTTGATGCGCATGTGAAGAATTTCTCACTGCTGTATGAGACAGCTACCGCCCCCTGTCTTTCGCCCACGTACGATATCGTCGCCTACTCCGGGTATCTTGCTGGTGAGGGGAATGGATTGAAGTTCTTCCCTGATAGCAAAGAACGTGAAAAATTGCTTCCGGCTATAGTTCGCAGACTTGCCAATTTTCTTGGCATTCCTGAGAAAGCCTTATCCAAGGTCATAGCAGATACGGTAAGTACCGCCGTAGCGAAATGGCCTAAAGCGATTCGTCGCTCAGAATTGTCACGACTGCAAAAAATAAATTTGCTGACGCATTTTAAACATAACCCAAGTGTTGAAGCACTACGGAAAAGAAAAAAAGCCGCATGCTTACGGGGCCGTCCTGACCTGGAGTTGCCAGACTAAACCGGGGAAGCGCAGATTTAATCCAAGCGGTTTGTTCGTCGCCACTGAGGCGCACTGCTGCGTTGCCTTTCATTGCATCCTCATTGGCAACGGACAATTCCACAGCGATTAAATCTGCGCTTCCCTAGGCTTACATCACCGACTAAGCCAAAGGTTGACCAAGCCTAATGGCACAATGCGGCCTCACGGCTGACACTTGGGTCGCGCTCAAGATCGATGCCATCCATATCATACAAGGGGGGACTGGCGCATGAAGTCAAGCAAGGACTGTTGATTGCCGCTCAGTCGCGCAAACATGGCCTGAGAGAGTACCACGCCCACCGCTTGACCGTGCACGGTAATGCTTTGCGGCCCTTCACTGGCGGCACACTTAAGTACTTCCGATAACTTGGCTTTGGCGTCTTGCATTTGCCAGATAGGCATCATCAAGCTCCCTATTTCATTATTCTGACTATATAGCTCATCGAGAGTGGAAAAAATCTGCCACAGTGTCGTACACCCCGCCCCCTTCTGATTACGGCAACACGCGCTGCACCCGATCAAGTTCAAGCTTTGCCAAGCCTGCACCGTGTTTGCTCAAATAAGCCAACAGCGCTTCGAGATCACTGCCGATCAATTGGCGTTCGCGGCCCTGCTTGAATACGTCAAAGCCATCGCCGCCGCCAGCCAGAAAGCTATTGGCGACGACCGAATAAGTGCGTGTCACGTCAAGCGGCACGCCGGCAATTTGCACCGCACTGATCCTTTGTTGCGGCTCTGCTTGTGGGTTCCAGCGATACCGCAAATTCGCGGCGGAGAACAGTTTTTGCGGTTGTTCCGGTAATTTCATTTGCTGTTCGAGTAAGTCCTTGATCTGCGCCCCGCTCAATTGCATGCGTACCAGTTGGTTGTTGAATGGCTGGGTCGCGTACACGTCGGCATAACTGATAGGCGCACCGGCCGGTAAGTCGGCGCGGATGCCGCCGGCATTCATGAAGGCCAGATCGGTCGGACCGTGTTGCTGTGCGTAGTCTAATTGGGCATCGGCAATCACATTGCCGAGCGCACTGTCGAAGTTCTGCCCGCGCGAAGCACGCAGAATCGGCTGGCTCAAACTGGCTACCGGACGTAAGCGCAGTGTCGCGGTTTGCGCCGCCACCTGCTCGACCAAGGCTTGCGCTTGCGGGTCGGGCGTGATCGTGGTCTGGTCAATCAAATGGTTGACGGCGGAACTGGCAATCACACGATGCTGCCGGCGATCTATGGTCAGGCTGGTTTCGGTCAGGTAAGCGCCGGCGCTCAAGCCTTGCACCAGCAAGTGGCCATCACGCTTGCACGTGTAGGCTTGATGGGTATGGCCGGAGACGACCAGGCTGATAGCCGGATCCAACTCTTTACTGATGGCCAGTAAAGGCCCTTGCAAACCCGGGCACAGATAACTGGGATCGTTGGCCGGACCGGGATACTTGGCACCTTCGTGTAGCAACACGACGATGGCGTCGACCCCTTGTTTTTGCAATTCCGGCACGTAACGATTGATGCTGGCCGCTTCCGGTGCGAAACGCAAAGCGGCCACGGCATCGCCGGCTACCAGTTGCGGTACCGTGGCCGTCACAGCACCGATAAAGCCGATGCGGACATCGCCGACCTGGCGTATTTGATACGGTGCGAGCCAAGGCTCAGTGCTGCCCTGGGCATGGATATTGGCAGCCAAATAGCTGAACTCAGTACCATGAAAATCGCGGTAGGCACACACGCCGGCCGGACACTCGCCGTTAATTTTGCGCTGCAATTCAGCCGTGCCGGCGTCGAATTCGTGGTTGCCGACCGCACTCAGGCTGAGACCAAGTCGGTTCATCGCCAGCAGCGTCGGTTCATCCTTGAGCAAGGCCGAGCCCATCGGTGCGGCACCGATCAAATCACCGGCGGCAACGACGATGCTGGCATCGACGGCTGCGCGTCGTTGTTTGAGCTTGGCGGCCAAATAGGCATAGCCGCCGGCCGGTATGGCCGCTGCGGTGCCGGCTGCGGTGGAATCGCCGGGCTTGGCCAGGTAAGGCAGGGGCTGGCTCGCTTGTAAATTGCCATGGAAATCATTGATGCTGAAAATCGTGACGGTGCGCAAATCGCCTTGGGCGCTGGCACTGGCACACAGCGCCAAACTGAAAGCCAAGCCCAAGCAAGTACGTGAAGAAAACATCTGGCCTGCTCCTTGATTAAAAAATCAAACAAAAAAGGTCTGCAACACGCGCCGCGTGGCAGACCTTGAAATCAACGTTCCCCATGTCAAACCGACGTCGTGCCAGCACGACGTCATGTTATCGCATCAGGTCAGAAATCTGCCGACACAGTAACGGACGTAAAGCGTGGCGCACCCAGATAGTAAAACACGCTTTTGCCGCTGGCGGTACCGTAAGGCAGTGCATTGGTGATGTTGAAGCTCGATGGATCACGGTACTGCTTGTTAGTGATATTGCTGACATTGAGACGAATGGTCGGCTTTTTGAAAATACCGGCATTCGGGAACTGGTAACCGGCATCAAAGTCGAGCAAAGTGTAAGCCGGAACCAATTCATCATTGGTCATGGTGGCCCATTGTTTGCCGGTGAATTTGGCTTTCAAACGGGTATACCAGGCACCGGTTTCATATTGCGCACTCAAGCCGGCTTTCCAGTTCGGTGTCAGCGTCATCTGTTTGCCAGCCGTCGGCAACACGGCCGTTGAACTGACGATCAGATTGTCTTTGATTTCGGTGCTGATGTAACCGAGCGAGCTGTAGAACGACCAGCCGTTGACGGGAGTATTACCCAATTCCAGTTCGACACCTTTGGCACTGACCTTACCAACGCTGGTCAGGCTGCTTAATTGCGTGGTCGGATCATAGGCAGTCGCTTGGCGATTGCGGAAGTCGACTGCATACACGGTGGCTTGGGCCGTGATTTTGTCATTCTGCAGACGGTAGCCGAGATCGAGGTTATACGAGGTTTCAGCCTTGACATCGACTGGCAAGCTCGCGGTACCGGCAGTCGGGCCGGTGGTGGCGACGACTACGTTACCCGAAGTTTGGTAGATGAAATTCGGCGGCGCTTTCATGTTCTTGGCCAGGCTGGCGAAGACTTGGTTGTTGTTGTCGATCTGATACTTGAGACCGAATTGCGGCAGCAATTCGGAGTAAGTACGTTTGATATTGTAGGTGTAACCGGCTTGGTTGATGGCACCGGCTGCAGTGGTATTGCTGGCACTGGAATTGGTGATGCCTTCATTGGCGTAGTTGGTGAAGTCGCGCTTCATGGTCGGCGCACGCAAGCCAATGTTGAGGCTCAGTTTGTCATTGAGCAGGCTGATCGTGTCTTGGGCAAAGAATTGGTAAGCCGTGCTGATGGTTTTCGAATCACGCGCTTGGAACGGTGTGCCGTCCGGGCGCAGGATCAGGCCCTGTTTGAGCCAGATATCAGTAGGACTGCCGTTGGCATTGACCAAGTTCATCGGTCCGTATTGGTCTTGGGTCGCGCGTTCGATCCAGAAACCAGCCAACAATTGGTGGTTGTCGTGGTTATGCAATATCGAGGCAGTGATGCCGGGACGATTAGTGCGCGTCACACTGCCGCTGGCAACGATGACCTTGTCTTTGGCATCGCCATCACCGTTCAAATCGACCGAAGCAGTATTGGTAT
Source organism: Undibacterium sp. CCC3.4 (assembly GCF_034347425.1). Lineage (GTDB taxonomy): Bacteria > Pseudomonadota > Gammaproteobacteria > Burkholderiales > Burkholderiaceae_D > Undibacterium. Next base: position 1,539,799 of record NZ_CP133779.1, on the reverse strand, counting down.
GGGTGGCAGAATTGAGGAAGGTGCCCTCATTCTGCAAACGTTGCTGCACACCGCCGGTGCCATAGCCATACCAGTAGTAAGGCAGGATTTTGATGTCGGTATTTTCGCCGATACGGAATTTAGCCGTGACTGAGGCGATGATGTTTTCAAACGGGTTTTGTGTCAGCTTGTAATACGAATCGGCATTGGCTTGATTGACATCGCTGCCGGCCGTGCCTGGTGTGGCGGCGCTGTGACCGATGAAGCTGGTCGAATAATCGTAAGTGTAACCATTCTTGGCCAGATCGGCCAGGTTGAAGGTGCTGATGTTTTGGTTGATGGCGCGGTTGTAGAGCAACGTACCGTTGATCGAGTTGAAGCGATCAAAATCGGTACGGAAGCCGATATCGACGTGCTTGCGATCCGCACCGCCCTGGCCTTTGAATTTGTCGGCCATCGCTTGCGAGGCGGAAACGAAAATGCGGGTTTTACCATCGGCCAACAGGCCGGTGTCATAGCGCATGTAGGTTTTCCACATATTGAGTTCACCCACCGTTTGCATGACGCGGAAATTCTTTTCCTTGGACGGATCACAGGTGGTGATGCCGATGATGCCGCCGGTCGCGCCGATTTGTGGTGAATCAACGTCGGTCGAACCTTGTGTCACGAATTGGGTGCAGGTATTTTCTTGGTCGACGAATTCTTGTGGGAACACCGAGAAGGAACCGGAATCATTGACTGGCACGCCGTTGATGGTCAGGCCGATTTGATCGCTGTTAAAGCCGCGCAGTGTCAAACCACCGCCGAACAGACCGGTCGCATCGTAGTTGTAGCTGTTTACCGAAGGCATGAGTTCCAAGGCTTGGTAAGCATTGCCGGTCGGACGCAGTTTCGTCAATTCTTCGGCATTGATGGTGCTGCGTGCTTTTGGCGCATTTTCTTGCACCATCAAGCCCATGCCGACTTTTTTGCCGGTGATGGTGACTTGTTTGGAATCGACCGGATCGTTATTGCTATCGCTTTGCTGCGCATACGCCGGGCTAAAGCTCAGACACGCCAATTGGCAGGCGACGGCCAGCAGCGATAGACGCGGCTTGAACGTCGACGAGATGGTGGATTGTTTCATGAACTGCTCCTGATGAATGACGGAAATAAATAAAATCGGTAAAAACCTGGGCCGGGCTCAGGCCTTAAATGGTGCTTGCGTCCATCGTTACGCGAGAAAAAATGTGGACGCGCAATCGTTTGCTTTTTTTCGCAAAAAAAAGCACAGGCTCGAACTTTCATCACTACGGAGCTCGAACAATGAACGGACTGATTCATAAGCCGACGCAGTGTTACATTAAATTATGAAGGGTTGATGACACAAGCGGCGGGGGTGCGCAGGTGTGAAAAAAACGCCACACAGGGCATTTTTTTCGGTCGAACGGTAAGGAGATTTACGGCAATGTCGGGGATTTCATGCTAAGAAAGTGCTTCAAGGCTCTATCCCCTCAAGGATACGACACCGGCGTGATGCCTTTGACATTGCTACGATAAGGCGCGATGGCCGTGGCCGACAGCCCTTTCGAGTGGAGATACAAGGGCATGACTTCGGGCAAATGGCGCGTAATGGCAGCAATCCGGCTATCGCCGGCCGGATGGGTAGACAACCATTGGGGCGGCGCGCTCTTGTTGACCATCGCCATTTTTTTCCACAACACAACACCGGCGCGCGGATCGTAACCAGCCCGCGCGGCCAAGTCGAGGCCGACCAGATCGGCTTCGCTTTCATCTTGGCGCGAAAATGCCAGCATGCCAACATTGGCGGCCTTACCGGCCAGCGCCCCGGCCAGATACGGGTCATAACCTTTGACGCTGGCGACCACTTCGGCCACACGCACACCGAAATTCGCCACCACCGCTTTGCCGGCACGTTCGGCACCATGCTCGCGCAAGGCGTGGGCGATTTCATGGCCCATCACGATGGCGACTTCATCGTCGCTGAGTTTGAGGGTATCGAGGATGCCGGTATAGAAAGCGATTTTCCCACCCGGCATGCAATACGCATTAACTTGTTTCGACGCAATTAAATTGATTTCCCATTTCCATCCGGAAGCGCGCGGGTTCCAGCGCTCGGTGTAGGGAATGAGTTTTTGGGCGATCGCCCGCAAACGTATAACTTGTTGATTGTCATCGGGGCCGAGCGCGCGTTGTTGCTGCGCCTGCCCTATGGTTTGGGCATACTGGGCAGCCGCTTGTTTTTCCAAGGTGCCGGTTGGTGCCAGCTTGCGAAACATCGACATATTGCCGACTTTAACGCCGTCGTCAGCGGCGCGCTCCTGCGCCAGTGCGGTAGCACCGAACTGCCAAGCGGCCAGCCCTATCAGCAGAGAAGTCGAGCATTTCATCATGAATCCATCATAGTACAAAGCAGTGTTTGAGATGCTGCCGATATGGCGGTTTTAAAGGGACTGCACGCGTTTCGGCGAAGGAAGCTTACGCAAACGAAATACCGCCAAACTGCCACGCCAGTTCGGTAGCCAGGTCACCGGTTTTCCCTCATGCAGCGCGACACATTCCATGACTTCCAGCCCGACTTCCTGCGCCAGATCGGAAAAATCATAGATCGTTGCACAGCGCACATTCGGTGTGTCGTACCACTGGTATGGCAGACTTTTCGACACCGGCATCTTGCCCATCAACAGCGCGGTTCGGTGCGGCCAGTAACCGAAGTTCGGGAATGAGACGATGGCTTCGCGTCCGACCCGCGCAATATCACGCAACAGCGGTTCGACATGCTTCATCATTTGCAACGAGGACAGACACAGCACGGTGTCGAAGGCATTGTCATCGAACATGCCGAGGCCATTTTCCATATCCTGCTGGATCACATTGATGTGGCGACGGGCGCATTCGAGCACTTTGTCGTCGGCGATCTCGATGCCATAGCCATGGCAGGCGCGGTCGGTTTGCAAATAGTCGAGCATCACGCCGTCGCCGCAACCGACATCGAGTACTTGGGTCTGTGGTTTGATCCAATCGGCAATGAAGGCGAGGTCAGGACGCAGACGGCTTAATTCAGAAAAATTCATGTCGGCTTTCCAGCCACCTCAGTGGCAATGCGCGCAAAATACGCGGCGATGAGATTCAGGTAGCGCGGATCGTCGAGCAAAAAAGCATCATGCCCGTGTGGCGCATCGATTTCGGCATAACTGACGGTGCGTTGGTTACTCACCAAGGCGCGCACGATTTCGCGGCTGCGCTCGGGCGCAAAGCGCCAGTCGGTGGAGAACGAGACCAGCAAGAATTTGGCGGCAGTCTGGGCCAGCGCGCGCTGTAAGTCGCCGCCGGTATGGCGGGCCGGGTCGAAGTAATCGAGTGCCTTGGTGATCAGCAGGTAGGTGTTGGCATCGAAATAGTCGGAGAACTTGTCTCCTTGATAGCGCAAATACGATTCGATTTCGAAGTCGACGCCAAAGCCGAATTGGTAATCGTCAGATTTCAAATCACGGCCAAATTTTTCCGCCATATCGTCATTCGACAGATAGGTGATGTGACCGATCATGCGTGCCACCCGTAAGCCATTGCGTGGCACCACACCATGGGCGTAAAAATCACCACCGTGAAAATCGGGATCGGTCAGAATTGCCTGACGCGCGACATCATTGAAGGCGATGTTCTGGGCCGATAATTTCGGCGTCGAGGCAATCACCACGCAATGTTGTAAACGCTGTGGATACAGAATGCTCCAAGCCAGCGCCTGCATACCACCAAGCGAGCCACCCATGACGGCGGCGAATTGAGCGATGCCGAAGCGGTCGGCCACGCGGGCCTGGGCATTCACCCAGTCTTCCACCGTCACCACCGGGAAATCGGCACCATAGGGCTTGCCGCTGGCAGGATTGATATGCATGGGGCCGGTGGAACCGAAACACGAGCCAAGATTATTCACGCCGATGACGAAGAAATGATCGGTATCAACCGGTTTGCCGGGTCCGATCATGTTATCCCACCAACCGACGTTTTTTGTTTGCTCGGGATAATAGCCGGCCACATGGTGCGAGGCATTGAGTGCATGACAAATCAACACCGCATTCGACTTTTCAGCATTGAGGGTGCCGTAAGTTTCTATCATCAAGGTGTAAGCGGCAAGGACGGCACCGCTCTGCAGCGGCAGCGCTTCTTCAAAGAACCACGCTTGTGGCGTGACCGGACCGACCGATTGAGGTGAAACAGACATACACACTTCCATCGAGAAATTCTCGTTTAAAAAAATTCAAGGAAGGCTAAAAGGGGGACTCGATGGAAGCCATGCAAGCTCGCTTTAGCCGTATTTATGGTCCGGACAAGGTCCGAACTGCGCCCGCAAGCTGATTTTCAAATCGGCGCAATCTTTCGAGGATAACCAAATCAGCGGCAGCCGTCAAACACTATGCATGCGGCCAGACCGATTACAGCGCCGCGATTTCGCTCTCGGCCTCAGCCAGCGCCATGGCCGCCAGAGTTTCACGAATCAGTTGCGGTTCGTAGCTACGCAAGATTTTTTTGACATAGGGTTCCAGCACCGACAAATTGGTATTGAGAATCGCTTGTTTAATTTCCGGCAGCAAAGCAGCCGGCATCGACAGTTCGCGAAAGCCCATGCCGATCAACAAGCGCGTCAGGCGCAGATCGCCGGCCATGCCACCGCAAATAGAGACCGGAATCGCGGCTTTTTTAGCGGTACTGACGATAGTTTGCAGCAGCAACAGTATAGCTGGATGCAAGTCGTCGTAAAGGTGGGCCACTTCATGATCGGCCCGGTCTATCGCCAGCGTATATTGGATCAAATCATTGGTACCGATGGAGAGAAAGTCGAGCTTGCGGATGAACAGTGGCAGCGCCAGCGCCGCCGCCGGAATTTCTATCATCGCACCGATAGGAATGGCGCGGTCATAGGGCTTGTGTTCGGCATCGAGCGCTGCTTTGGCCTGGGCGATCAAGGCCAAGGTTTGATCGACTTCAAAACTATGCGCCATCATCGGGATGAGGATTTTTACCGGGCCAAACACCGAAGCGCGTAAGATCGCTCGCAATTGCGTGAGGAATAATTGCGGTTCCGATAAGCAATAGCGAATTGAACGCAAACCCAGCGCCGGGTTGAGTATCGAGTGATCGTTGGCGGTCAAGGGTTTGTCGCCACCGACGTCGAGCGTGCGGATCGTCACCGGCCGCCCTTTCATGCCTTCGACGGCACGCCGATAAGCGAGAAATTGTTCTTCTTCGGTCGGCAGCACATGTTCATGGCCGCTGCGTTCCATAAACAAAAATTCGGAGCGGAACAAGCCGACGCCGGCGGCCCCGGCTTCGAGCGCCAACGCGGCGTCTTCGGGCATTTCTATATTCGCCAGCAAGCTGATTTCGACCCCATCTTGGGTAATGGCCGGGGTTTTTTTCAGCTTGCCGAGTTTTTTTCTCTGCTTTTGCAGCCGCAGTTGGCGTTCCCGGTACTGTTCCAGCACTTGCGAAGTCGGGGCCACGATCACGACGCCGGCATCGCTGTCGATGATGAGCCAGTCATCTTGGTCGATCAATTGCGAAGCATTGCCCATGCCAACTACGGCAGCAATGCCAAGGCTACGCGAGACAATCGCAGTATGCGAATTTTGGCCACCCTCGTCGGTGACAAAGCCGGCAAAGGCGGCATCGCGAAACTGCATCATGTCGGCCGGCGAAATATCGCGCGCGACCACGATCATATTGGCACTGCGCTCATCGATGCCCTCGGCGCGTGGTACGGCGTGTGCGCTGCCGGTCAAGACTTTGAGCACGCGTTCGGCGACTTGCTGAATATCGGCTTTGCGTTCGCGCAGATATTCATCTTCAATTTCATCGAACTGGGCCGATAATTCATCGACCTGAGTCACCAGCGCCCATTCGGCATTGTAGTGGCGGCTGCGGATAATATCGAGCGGGGCTTCCGACACCATAGGGTCAGACAGAATCAGCACATGGACGTCGATAAAGGCACCGAGTTCGGTCGGCGCATCGGCCGGCAAATCGGCCCAGATCGCTTGCAATTCTTTATGCACCTCGGCCAACGCCGCCTGCAAGCGCAATACTTCGGCTTCCACCTGCTCTTGGGCAATCAAATAATGTTCGACATCAAGCGCAGCCGGTCGCAGCAGATGAGCGCGACCAATCGCAATGCCGCGGGAAACCGGGATGCCTTGCAATGTAAATGATGCCATGCCGAGTCTCCCTAAGTTGCAAATATACTTAATGAATTAATAAAAAGGCAATCTTGTTATTAATTCTACCACGGTTGCGTCATTGACCGAGTCGAATGCTTATTCGCCTTCGCCAAATTTGTCACTGATCAAGGCTTGCATGGCTTCCATGCATTCCAGCTCGTCGACACCTTCGGTATCGAGCATAATTTTACTACCCTTGCCGGCAGCCAACATCATGACGCCCATGATGGATTTGCCGTTGACGCGGCGACTGTTGCGTGTCACCCAGACTTCGCATTTGAATTTGCTGGCGGTTTGCGTGAATTTTGCTGAGGCACGCGCGTGCAAGCCTAATTTATTAACGATTTCGATTTCTTTTTGAATCATGCTTTGCTTTCTAATTCGATGGCGTGAGATGGCCTCAGTGAGATGGCCTCAAGCAGACTTTTACACCATGACCACGCATTTATGCAACACCATTGCGCGCCAAGCGCGCAGTCAGTTCATTCAATTCGGCCCCAAGCGCACCCGGTTATCGATGCGCAGCGCACCATTTTGCCCGCCGGCCAGCGCCATTTCCACCACCACATCGAGTACATCGCTGCGGTAAGTGATGGCACGCAACAACATCGGCAAACTGATGCCGGCGATAATCGCCACTTGATCGGGCTCACCCAAAGCGCGGCAACAATTCGATGGCGTGCCTCCCATGATGTCGGTCATTACCAGCACGCCCGAACCGTCATTGAGTCGTTCGACGGCGGCACGCGCGAGTTGATTGACTTCATCGGTGTTTTGATCAGCCTGCACATCGATGGCTTCGAGCCGTTCCGGCCGGCCACGAAACACATGGGTGGCAGCGGCAATGAAGGCCGATCCCAGCGGCGCATGCGTCATCAATAAAATGGCAACCATAGTAATTTCTCTGTCTGCAGACGCGCGCTGCGTCTGCCTGCGCTACATAAAAAATTTAGCCCGCCGCCGCCTCGGTGAGGGCGACTTCGAGCGCATCGATGAACATGGCGGCCACATCAAAGCCTTTTTGCGTAGTAATTTCCTGGAAGCAAGTTGGACTGGTGACATTAATTTCAGTCAAACAAGAACCGATCACATCCAATCCTACCAGCAACAAGCCCTTTTGATACAGTTCCGGTGCTAAAGTCTGTGCAATCTCAAGATCCCGCGCCGACAATTCTTGCGCCACACCAAGGCCGCCGGCGGCCAAATTGCCACGTACTTCGCCGTTCTGTGGAATGCGTGCCAGTGCAAACGGCACCACTTTCCCACCGATCAGCAGGATACGTTTGTCACCGTCAACGATTTCCGGAATATAGCGCTGTACCATGATGGTCCGGCTACCGTTCAAGGTCAGGGTTTCGATGACGGAGCCGAGATTCATTGCATCGGCGCGAATGCGGAAAATCCCGGCACCGCCCATGCCATCGAGCGGCTTGAGGATGATATCTTCGTGCTCACGCTGGAAGTCGCGGATACGTTGCTCGTCACGCGTCACCAAGGTCGGGGTGGTAAATTGGCTGTACCCGGTGATGCTGAGTTTTTCATTGTTATTGCGAATCGCCGCCGATTTATTGAATACTCTGGCACCGGCACGCTCGGCGATTTCCAGCAAATACGTGGCGTAGATGTATTCCATGTCAAACGGTGGATCTTTGCGCTGCAACACGGCATCGAATTCACTCAAGGCCAGCGTGACCGCGGCGTCGGCGCGGAACCAGTCGTGTTCATCGCCGGTCAGGGTAATGTGGCGAATACGCGCTACCACTTGGCCGCTTTCGAGCGCCAAATCTTCCGCACCGAAGGCATACACGCTGTAGCCACGCCGAGCGGCCTCGCGCATCATGGCGAAGGTAGTGTCTTTATACGTCTTGAACTGCACCAGCGGATCAGTCAGAAATGCAATTTTCATAGCCATACTCTGCAAGAAGGCCGGGAAATCCCGGCGCGATTAATAAATTTCCGGATTCGGATCAGTTCTTTCCATTTCCAGCGAGGCCGCCAACAAAGCCAAGCGCGCCACCACACCGTACAAGTAAAAACGGTTAGGAGTGGCCGCGCCCGGTTTGGCCTTCACATCCGGTACCGCAGGCTGCTGCGCAAAGGCCAGCGGCACAAAGTGCATGCCCGGCGCATTCAGATTTTCATCGACACCACGACCGGCATGAAAGCGATAAAAGCCGCCGACCACATAGCGATCGATCATATACACGACCGGTTCAGCCACGGCATCTTTGATCTGTTCAAAAGTATAAACGCCTTCTTGAACAATCACATCACGTACTTCCATGCCAACTTTGATCACCGACATGGTGTTGCGCTGCGTGCGATCAAGATCACGAACTTCACTCGCATCATGCACCGTCATGATGCCCATGCCATAAGTGCCGGCATCGGCTTTGACGATGACAAAGGGTTTTTCTTTGATACCGTATTCTTTGTATTTTTTGCGGATTTTCGCCAACACGGTATCGACCGCAGCGGCCAAGGCATCTTCGCCGGTGCGTTCTTTAAAATTCACCCCAACCACTTTGATGAAGTAGGGATTCAACATCCACGGGTCGATATCGACCATTTTGGCGAACTTTTTGACCACTTCATCATAGGCTGAAAAGTGATTGCTCTTGCGCCGCAGGGCCCAACCGGCATGCAAAGGCGGCAATAAGGTCTGTTCGTTGAGGTCTTCCAAAATGCCTGGTATGCCGGTCGACAAATCATTATTGAGTACAATTGTACACGGGTCGAAATTTTCCAAGCCGAGCCGGCGACCGTTGGGTGAACGAATCAGCGGTTCGAGTATCAATTGGCTGCCGTCTGGCAAGTCAATCGGGGTAGGTTCAGTGATGTCGGAGGACAAGGCACCGAGGCGGACATTGAGGCCAGTCTGACGGAAAATCTGCATGGTCCGGGCAATATGTTGCAGATAACAAGGGTTGCTGGTGTCGTTTTCCGGGATCAGCAACAAGTTTTTCGCGTCGGGACAATATTTTTCTATCGCCGCCATCGCCGCTTGCACGGCCAAGGGCAGCATTTCAGGGGCGAGATTATTGAATCCGCCCGGAAACAGATTGGTGTCGACCGGCGCGAGCTTGAAGCCGGCGTTGCGTAAATCGACAGAACAATAGAAGGGGGGCGTGTGCTCTTGCCACTCCAAGCGAAACCAGCGCTCTATCGCCGGTGTTGCTTCGAGTATTTTTTTTTCTAAATCGAGCAGAGGCCCGTTCAAAGCCGTGACCAAATGCGGAACCATATTGACCTTTTAGATGTTGCTGCGTGCAGCGCTGGTGCAGGCCGAATAACGGCCTGCCGCTGTCTTGATGACTGTGCTAAGTTGGGATGAAAGTGCCAGAATCAAGACGTGCTTGGCAATAAACCTACGCTGCAGAGGGAGATTTGGCCAGTAAATCGAAGTGCTCGACCACCGGTGCTGCGGCGAAAAATGGGCCGACGATGGCGCGCCATTGGCTGAATGCTTCTGATTGCCGGAAATCAACAGTGTGATTTTCCAGCGTGGCCCAGTAAATCATCAGCACATAACGTTCCGGCGACTCAATGCCTTTATTGATTTTAAAACCACAAAAACCTTCCGCTTGAGCGATCACTTCATTCGCTCCGCGTTGTATGGCCAATTCAAAAGCGGCTTGCTGGCCGGGTTGAATGCGTATATCGGCGATTTCCAGAATCATGATGAGTTTCTTCAGAGTGATGGTAAAAATAAGGATGACGTCGTCTTTTTTCCCTTACCCCATATTATTGCACTGAATCATACCAAACCTCGATCGCTTAATTCTTTTTTCAGATAAGCATAGAACACCGGTGCTGCCACCAAGCCGGGCACACCGAACAGGGTTTCAAACACCAAGATCGCGGTAAGCAACTCCCAAGCGCGCGCATTCACCTGTGCGCCAATGATACGGGCATTGAGAAAATACTCGGCCTTGTGAATCAAAACCATGAATAACAAAGAGCTGATGGCGATGTTGAGAGAATGCGACAAAGCAATGATGACCAGCAAAGAATTCGAGACAATATTGCCGGCAACAGGAATCAAGCCGGCCAAGAAAGTGATGGCGATCATGGTCTTGGTCAGCGGCAGATGGACCCCGGACAGTGGCAGAATCACTAACAAATAGATGGCGGCCAGCACAGTATTAATAAGGGAAATTTGTACTTGGGCGAACACGATTTTTTCAAACAAGAGGCTGAGGTTTCTCAGTCTTTGCAATAAGGCGGCCGCAAACGGCTTGGCTTGACCATCCCCATTCATGTCGCGCAAGGCCACCAGGACGCCGATAATCATACCTAGCAACAAGTGCACTAACAAATGACCGGCTTCCGGCACGATCAACTTCGCTTCACTGGCATGTTCACGCAACCACAGCGTGATCATTTCCTGCAGCGCCACGACATCATCAGGGAAGTAAGTACTGACCCACTCCGGCACTTGGCTGCGCGAGGCGTCAATGATGTCGGCCAAGCGTTGCAACAGATTATGCAAATTGCCGCTGTCACTGCGCAAAAACACATGAATGCCCCAAATACTGACGACCAGCGCGGCCATCAGCAGCGCCGACAGCAAGGCCACCGCAATCATGCGCGGCTGGCGCCGGCTGAAGCGGCGCGCGATCAGCGGTGCCGTGCGGTGGATGGCCGAGAACATCAGTAAGCCGGAAAACAAAGCCACCAGTAAGCCGGCTTTGAGCACCAGCAAC